>CANQGG010000021.1 GCA_947601655.1 uncultured Akkermansia sp. | reverse complement strand
ATGGGAAAGGCAGGTTTTCATCATCGGATTTCCTTTTCAGGCATGAAACTTTCACACCGGTGGTTTACAACGGTCCGTTATTCCATGATGATGAGGGAAACGATTATGAAATTATCATGTCCAGAAAGTGGAACGGCGAAAAACTCACACAAGCTCAACAGTCCGAACTTCAGAGAGCCTTCGAGGAAAGGGTTTCAGGTAGGAAATATGTTGATTCTGTTGAATACCACTGGCAAACGGGAGCAACCAACTAATATCATGAAATACACGTTTATTGATCCTTTTGGCTGGAAGGACGAAGAGAAGCGCATACTAGACGCTTTTCAGAACGACCGATCTCTTCCAGGTGTTTCATATTTGGTAATTTGTCATAAACCGGGAAAATGGTGGGATAAAAAGAAAGAATCTGGACTTCCTTATTATCGTCATAAATTTTGCTTTTATGATAGCAAGCTTACTCGAGGGCCTATGTTCAAAGATGATGAAGGCAATGAGTATGAAACCTATATTTCAAATATGTGGACAGGAGAAGAGCTAACTCCAAAACAGCAAGCTCAAATTGATTTATCTTTTCAATATATACTGTCTAAAAGTATTGATGAGGTATTTCATAAGATTTACTGGCAACCGCTGAGAACACCTAAATAATATGGAGCCGGATGATGAACGAGACCGGTTTCAACAGATGACACTGCCCATTCTAGGAATCACGAATACATCCAGGCAAAAGAATAACCTATCACAGCAATCAACAATAAACCCAAAATGAAAAAGCAAGAAGACACACAGAAAACAAGAGGAAAGAAGAAGGCCCTCAAGGATCTTCTCCGCGCCGTCCACGACGGGAAAAATGGCATCGAGCAGGCGAGGAAATTATTGGAGGCGGGTACGGATCCGAATGGTAAGCCGGGAGATGAGGACAGCGAAATGCCCCTCCATGCTGCGGCAGAATCCGGCCACATCCCCATGGTCAAGCTCCTGCTGCAGTACGGGGCGGATGTGAATCGCATGAGAAACGACCGGACACCACTCGATGCGGCGATTGAGGCAAAGAAGCTGTCCATGATCAAGTTTTTGCTGAAAGCCGGTGCGAATGTGAACGCAAAAGGGTACCTGACTCCGCTGGTGCGCGCTGTGGATGGAGGGCGCACGGACATCGTGCGGACTCTTTTGGATTCCGGGGCGGATGTGAACACTGTGACGTCCAGCGGCACAGCGTTGTGCGAAGCGGCGAGTCAAAAGAACGTGAAGCTCATTCGTATGCTGCTGGATGCGGGTGCCGATCTGAGAGCTCCTAAAGGGCATTCTGCGCCCCTCACAAAAGCAGCCTGGAGTGGAGACATGCCCTCCTTCAAGATGATTCTGGACGCGGGGGCTGATATGAACGACTCGGGGCCGTTCTACACGATTTTGGAAGCCGCTGCAGCGGGCGGGAATTTGCGCATGATCAAGTTCATCCTCGCCTTGGTCACAGAAAAGCCTACCAAAAAGGAATTAAGCGATGCTCTGTGGCATGCGGCATGTTTCGGACATACGGATGCCGTGAAGTTCCTGATCGAACAGGGAGCGGGGGTTAACATACGTCCTCGGTGGGTACGTGGTTACTCCCAACGCGAAAAGACAGCGGTGGAAATCGCTGCCTACCGTGGACATTCTTCAGTCGTGAAATTGCTTCTGGAGGCAGGCGCAAATGCACAAGGAGAAGCCTTGGCGAGAGCAATCGGAAACGGATGGAGTAGAGAAATCGTCGCCCGTATGTTGGAGTTAGGTGCGGACCCCAATGGCACCTACATTTACCGGACCTTGGCGCGAGGTGTTCAACGCAAGCGCGTGGATGAAGGAATCGTGAAGCTCTTGTTGGAGCATGGGTTGGACGTTAATGATCGCTCTCATGAGAGAGTAAGGCTCACTTTACTCGCGGCAGCTGCCGGATCAGGCCAGATAAGTCTGGTCAAGCTCTTGCTTGCTGCCGGAGCAGATATCAATGCCAAGTCAAATGTCAGTTTATTCGGGGATATTCGTACTCCTTTGATAGCCGCTGCTGAAGGAGGTTCGGCAGAAATCGTTCGCATCCTACTGGAAGCCGGAGCGGACGTCAATGCCTCGGTTGAAGGCAAAACTGCTCTGGACTTTGCCATGGAGAACCGGCACACCGACGTCGTCGATCTTCTGTGCGCTGCCGGAGCTTCCCCTTCCTCCTCTGAATCTTGACGAAATCATAACATGATAGAACATCAAAAAAAACAATACGAAACCACAACCAAAACAATGAACGAGAAACACATCAGATTTGCCATTCGTACGGAACGCGATTGGTTTTGGGGCATGAGAAAAGCGGACAGGACAAGGAGAGAGAACATTAAAATCTCCTATGGTCATACCGATATCAACATGCTGGACATAGTTGACAAGGGAAAGTCATTTGATGAAATGAGCAAAAAAATCATAAATGATTGGACAAATGTAGAAATAACTAACAGGAATGATTTTGTCTTTGGTCTGAGCAACCTGAACAGGCGAGATGTATTCCCCACCAGAGAAGCAGAAGAAATCTTGATAGAAATCGTCAAGAATGTACTTTGCAGAAAATTTGATAAGGAATTCATAGAAAAATATGACAGCCAGTCCCACGAGTACTTGTTTGATATTGTCTTTTCAATCAATGAAAGGACTTGTGAGGCAATTGATTTTTCCATTGAAGAATATGATAGAGAGTCAATTCCGGAGCCCACAAGTACCGGGGGAACCTATGATGTCAATTTCCTGATAAAAGTCGCACCTAAGAGAAAATCCCCAAAGTATTTCAGAATAATCTATCACTCTGAAAGCAACTGTGGGTATGTACTTTTAGAAGACATGAGATATTATTATAAAGGTGATTCTTCTGAGCTTTTTAGTCGTATATCTGGTGGAGTTTTCAGGGATTGGAAGGACCATGAGCTCAACAAAAGAAGCAAACTCATATTAGAAAAGGATTACTACTATGATGGCGTTATCTTTTCCACGGACAAAGCACAATCTGATTTCAGAGAGATTATCAACAAAGAATTTTATAAGAATTTTCCTGAGGAATATGATAAAAAATTTGATAGGGAATGTCATTCTTATTTGTTTCAACTAAAGATCCTCGTCAAGCAAAATGTAAGCAAACTCATATCCTCAAGTGTCAGGGACATCCAAGTTGACGATTCATTTGACACGCCCATGATGAAGTCTTTGAATATCGACAGGAAACTATTGATCAACAATCACCCGGAAGATTATTACGTTTTCGACCACCCATACAATTTCCCCAGGTTTTTGCCTGAAGATGATTCTTATTTGGAACGACAAAGACTAGAAAAAATCAAGGAAAGACAAAAGAATTTTAATTTCTCATTCATTCTCGTTATCGATAAAAATAGAGGTGGTGAACCTGTGTTCCGTTGGTCTGATTCAAAGAGGGCAATCCCGATAAATCCGGAATTAGGAAGTGTTGCCTTTAAGAAACTCGCCACGGAAATAATTAATGGAGCCTCTTACAAGGAGAAACTCCATCATGCACTTCGCGAAAAGCCGGTTGACCCTGAGAAAATAAAAGAAATTAAAGAGTACTGGTTATTTCCATTTCCATCTGATGAAGCAGAGGAGTCATTAAAGACCATTGTTTGTGATACGCTATTCCGGCAATTCAATGACGAAACAATGAAAAACTATGGGAAGAAACCCCATTCATTTTCATTCGAGTTTGAGTGTGAATTAGAGGGTGGTGTCTATGTCACAAAGAATTGCAAAATTCTGGACATCCAGCCACATCTGGACGCTCTATATTGTGGAGCAAAATCAGATGAAGTTCGTATAAGGTTTATCTTGTCCACTGAACCTTGGACTCGTTTGATATATTACAAGTCATCCGATAAGAAAGAGACACTATCCTATAAGATCAACTTTCATAGTCCTGTATGGAAAAAAATAGCAAGTTGCATTGTACGCGACTGGTTGAAGATTGAAGCTGGTAGAAGGATTGGATTTGTTTTTGGAATGGACCGGGAAAGTGATAGGATTGTTTTCAAAACAGACGAATTAAAAGACAGCCTTGTTGGCACTGTAGCAAATGCTATTGAAAAGTTGTTCATGAAATATGATGATAATGCAAAACATAGGTTACTGATTGATTTGCAATTAAAATTTAAGAAGAAACGAGCTGAATTGTTATCATCATCAGTACTAGACGTGGTCGATAGTCCGGTTTTTGCTCCTAGGAGGAAATTTTCTTGGGACGGACGTGGATGAAAATGTGTTTTTCAAAATAGTGCTTGCTAAGGCAGGGTAGTGGTGGTAAAAGAAAGGCACAGAGCGGAGGAAAAAGAACTTCGCGAATGGGTTAAGTGACGCCGTAAGGTCACTCCGGAAGCCGTGCGTGCGGTGGACGGGCAAATAATGTGACGGCACAGGTCAATCCTTCGGCGGGAACGCTGATTGTAGTGAACGAGATGCCGTGGCATTCACCCCCGAAAGCGGGTGGAAGCTGCGGTTTTTTGTATCTACGGGCTTGTGCTGTCGATTATTCAACCAATCAAGCACAACTCAAAGATATGTCAAGATTCGATAGATTACTCTCGCCGACTGGTGATTTCTCCCGCTCCAATGCATCCGTACCTCAAGGGCCCATCTTACCTTCAAGTGGGGCGCCTCAAAGCGCGGAGCAGAAGTCTGAAAACAAATGGTTGAATCACCAGCCTGAAACGTCACAGGAGTGGAAAGAATTCTTGGCGCAGCCGGTGGAGCTTTGCAACCGCCGACCTGTGCCGCAAGGAGACGCGCTGGAGCTGTTGTCGGACAACATCGACCTGTTGCTGGAGAATACGGAGAAAATGATACAAGTGCCGGAGATGGCGGAATGCCGGGAGGTAAAGGGAGGAGCTCCGCTTTCGACGCCTGATTTAGGGGATCTCCTGCGGTGGTGGAAAATAGGGGAAGGTGGCTGGAAGCGGACCTCTGTTGAAGGACACCCCCTGTATGCGCTCCACATCAATGGCTCCGTTCTCAGCGGCTCATGCTATATTTACAAATTGCTTGATCCCGTTGCCAAGGAATTGGGTACCACGCTGCCCTGGTTCCGTCCGAGGCTCAGTACGGCTTGGGAGGTTCTCCGTGCTATTCCACGAGCTCCGAAACGTCCGTGGAAGGAGATCCCCCCGCTTCACGCCCCTGTGCACCGTGGCGAGTCGTTTGCCGACTGGGAACGGCGGACGCAACAATACATGCCCGGCGTGGACGAGGTCAAGCCGCACTACCTGATTCCGCCAACGCTCACCCTGGCTGAAATCATCGCTAAGCTGAAAGAGGATCAGATCAGGTGAGCGTACTCCGGATTTTTGCGGCGGAGGGTAGTGAGCCAGGTGGCTGGCAGAGAGGCATCGGGGAAGGTGGCGGCGTAAAGCACGGCGGCGGTGGCGGCATTGGTGTCGGTATCGCCGCCGGCAGAGGCGGAGCGAGTGATGGCAGAGCGCAGGGAAGGCGCATGGAGAAGCTGGTAGAAGGCGCCCTGCAGCGTCACGAGAACCCAGCCGATGAACTCGCCATCGTAGTCCGGCACATGGTGAAGAGACGCACAAAGAGTTGCCTCCACGGCGACGGTGGAAGGATGGTTCGGACCCAATGGGCTCTCCTTCCCTTTGCAGAGGGCAAGAGCGTGGCGGAAAACTCGCTGAGGAGAAGCCGGGCGTCCCTTCCGTGCAGCAGTGAGAGCGAAGACGAGAGAACCGGTGAAAACGTAATTCGCGAGGAGACAGGTGGGGTGCGGATGGGTGAGGGCTGCGTCCTGCAGGGCCGCCTCCCGCCAATCAAACCCGGGATGCTCCACCGCCCACAGAGCGATGGGAAACACGCGCATGAGCGCCCCATTCGCCTGCGACTCCAAATTGCAGCGCCCCTCCAGCGCATCCTTCACCGTTTCCCCGACATCCGGTGGATCGGTGGCAAGCCAGGCGAGGTATTCCTCGCGGGCGATGTCCGGGTCGTAGCCGTCCGCGCGCACCAACGCGCGCTGCAGGCAAGCGGCCATCTGCGTGTCATCTGTCACCACACCGGCCTCTCGACCAGCCATGGTGGCAAAACCGGGAACCATCTTCCGCAACCCGTTCGGGAAGAGGGAAACAATATCACCACGATAGGAAAATTCAGCTGACGCCCCTAGGGCATCCCCTGCCATGAAAGCGCTCCAAAGCCGAGACGAAGGAGAAAAAGAAGACTTGCACATGAACTCATTATACACCCATTTCCAACAGCGAAATCAAAAATGACGCAGATTGTTCACACATGTTCGATAAAATTTTCTCTGAGAGCCTTCAACTCCCTGCAGATGATCTTTGAAACTATTTTGTATCAATACATTGAATTGATAGCTGACGCGTTATGCCCTCGCTCGTGGATTCAACGTTGATTGGCTTGAAACAGAAAGGCAGCTCTCCGCCATGCCTGACTCCCCTGAATCATCGGAAATGACTTACTGACCGCCCCACGGCGGTCCGCCCCTCCGCAATCCCTCCAAAAACATGCGCAAAGCGCACATTATCAAATACATGGTACAAAACTGCCGACGGCCGTAAGGCAGTTTGGACAAAAGCACAGCTTTTGCCCGCAGGGCGAACAGCCGTGAGGCGGCTGTGAGTCATCGTACATCGGTACATGGTACATGAAAAGGTACATCGGTCCATCTCAAAGCCTTTCCTGCCGCAAAAACCGCGTTGATTCAGAAATTCGCCTTGCTCCTGCTCCGCAACTTCGCGAGCAAAGCTCGCCAAATTTTCTACATGATCCATGGTCCATGGTACATCGGTACATGGTACATCATCCACGCTCCATGGTACATCCAAATGCATTTGCCAGTCTGCCAATAAAACAGCGTAAAACTTGCTTAAATAAAGAAACAATCCACCTAATTATACAAACAGGATTGAGGAATAATTTTGTTAATTGCAAATTATTCTTGTATCAGATAGAGAAAGGTATACAATGAGAACGCGCTATACTATATCTAGTTATGCAAAACACTGAAATCAATATATCGTGGGGGGGGGGGTAATCCTCTAAGGCAAAATAAGTTAGGTAGTGGGTGTGAATTTTGCACGCAGCGCGAGGAGGTTGAAAATGAGCCGCTGCAACAGGGGGAATGTTTTGAGTGGAGGGTTGAATTTGATAATTGTGAAGGTACAGAGAGTGGTTGGTTTTTAATTATACGCTCTGTATCGTTCTTTTTCTCGCATACCAATGCTCCGGGGATTTCCCGAAAGAGCAAGGGTGAGGTGTTTGTCCGACGTCGGCAATGGAGTGGGGTTCCGTTGAATTTTGAGGGTGTCGATTTCAGAATTTGTGCGTGATGAATTGAAAGGAGAATATAGCAATGAATGATCCATTTGATAAAAAGAATCTTTCCGAAACAGACATTCGCGATAAGTTTATAACACCCGCTATTGTTCGTGCCGGGTGGAATTTATATACCCAAATTCGAGCAGAGTACCCTATCACTAACGGTCGAATCGTTGCTCGTGGTAAGACATGCAAACGGGAAAAGCCTCTAAAGGCAGATTACGTGCTTTTTTATAAGCCCAATAAACCTATTGCCATAGTTGAGGCGAAAGACAACACTCATACTGTAGGTGGCGGTATGCAGCAGGCTTTGGACTACGCCAGAATGATGGATATACCATTCGTTTTCTCTTCAAACGGCGATGGATTTGTATTTCGTAACAAATATATAACACAGGGCGATGCGGAAGTAACTTTGTCTCTGGGCGATTTCCCCTCGCCGGAAAAGTTGTGGGAACTGTATCGTCAACAGAATCACATCAACCCTGCTCAGGAGAAAGTCATCAATGAACCGTACTATTCTGACAACCCGAACAAACAGCCGCGTTATTATCAGATAAATGCCATCAATAAAACAGTCGAAGCTATTGCGAAAGGTGAAAACCGCATATTGCTCGTTATGGCGACAGGTACGGGTAAGACATACACGGCATTCCAAATCATCTGGCGCCTATGGAAAGCAGGCATCAAAAAGCGGATTCTCTTTCTTGCCGACCGAACCGCGCTCATTTCGCAAACGTTCACAAACGATTTCGCCCCGTTCCGGGATAAAATGACGTGGGTTAAAAAGCAGAATTTTGACACGGCTCATGAGATTTACCTCGCGCTCTATCAGGGATTGACCGGAGAGGATGAAGATGCAAACAGTTTATTCAAGCAGTTTAGCCCTAACTTCTTTGATCTGGTTGTGGTTGATGAGTGTCACAGAGGCAGCGCCAAAGCGGATAGCCAATGGCGCGAGGTTCTGGAGTATTTTTCATCCGCAACACAAATCGGATTGACTGCCACCCCGAAGGAAACAAGCGACGTTTCCAGTACTGATTATTTTGGAGAGCCCATCTACACGTATTCATTGAAGCAAGGTATTGATGACGGATTCCTTGCTCCCTATCGTGTGATTCGCGTATTTTTTGACAAGGATATTGAAGGCTTTGTCCCCTATGAGGGACAGCTCGATGATAACGGAGAGGTGATTGATAATCGGGTATATGCCACAAAGGATTTCGATAAAAATCTTGTCCTCGAACAGCGAACAAAACTCGTGGCAAAGACGGTATCTGATTATTTGAAGAAACACGACTGTCGTATGGATAAGAGCATTTTCTTCTGTGTGGATCAGGAACACGCCGACAGAATGCGCCAGGCCCTTGTTAATGAAAATCCCGACATGTGCGCGGAGGATGACCGCTATGTCATGCGTATCACAGCCAACGATGAGGCAGGTGTCAGGCAACTCGATAATTTTCGCAATGTAGAAAGTAAGTATCCCGTGCTTGTCACGACATCAAAGCTGTTGTCCACCGGCGTGGACGTCCAAACTGTCAAAAACATCATTCTGGACTCAAATATTCGCTCAATGACCGAGTTTAAGCAGATTATCGGGCGAGGCACCCGCGTGCGGGAAGATTTAGAGAAACTCTACTTTACAATCTTTGATTTTCGCGGTGTGACAAGCCTGTTTCATGACCCTGATTTTGATGGACCGATTGAACAAAACGAAGATTACGGACGTAAAACGGATCCGGAACCGGATGCCCCTCCGAGAATAGGGCCCCTTCCTGATAAGGAGAGGGTGAGATACGTTTTAGGGAAAACACCTGTTACGGTTTCCAAAGAACGTGTTCAGTATCTTGATGAAAGCGGGAAACTCATTACAGAGAGTCTGGTTGACTACACAAAGCGCAATGTACTCGGTCAATACGCCTCGCTTAATGAGTTCATCTCCGTATGGAATAGCGCAGAGAAAAAGCAAGTGATCATAGAGGAGCTTGAAAAGCGAGGTGTATTTTTTGAGGACTTGTGCGAAGAGGTGGGGAAAGACCTTGACCCGTTTGACATGATTCTTCATATCGCTTTTGACAAGCCGCTGTTGACAAGAAAGGAACGCGCTGAGCGTGTCCGGAAACTCAACTATTTCACCAAATACGGAGAAAAGGCAGCAGAGATTCTCGACGTTCTTTTGACAAAATACGCTGATAACGGGCTTGTCGATCTCGAAAATGTAGATGTTTTGAAAGTAGCGCCGCTCACGCAATATGGTGGACAGGTCTATATTGTCAATTCAATTTTTAAGGGTATTGATAAGTACCGTGAAGCAATCAAAGAATTAGAGGCGGCAATATACGCCGCGTAAATAGAAAGGACTGGTTATGGCAATGTCCGCATTGATAAAATCGCTGGAAGATATTATGCGCAAAGATGCCGGTCTGAATGGCGACGCGCAATATATCGAGCAAATCACCTGGCTTTTGTTCCTGAAAGCCTTTGATGCCAAGGAAATGAGCTGGGAATTTCACTCCGACTACCACGGCGTGATTCCGAAGGGGTTGCGTTGGCGTGACTGGGCGGCGGATAAAGAAGGCATCACCGGTGACTCCCTGATAAATTTTGTAAACAAGCTATTCGAAGATCTCAAAAAACTTGATGCTTCTGATGGAGACTTACGTAAATTCGTGGTGCGCGGGGTCTTTGAGGACATCAATAACTACATGAAGTCCGGCGTCTATCTCCGCCAGCTTATCAGTCGCATCAATGATCAAGTTGATTTTATCGATGCGCGAAAAAAGCATACCTTTAATGAATTATACGAAGGAATGCTCAAAGATCTGCAAAGCGCCGGAAGAGCGGGTGAATTTTATACGCCTCGCCCCGTTACGAACTTTGTCGTGGAAATGATCGATCCCAAGCTTGGAGAATCCGTGTTAGATCCAGCCTGCGGCACGGGTGGGTTCCTCACCAGCACCATTGCGCATTTGGGTAGCGTGACCTCAACGGAAGAGCTAAAGACCCTGCAAACAACAATCTTCGGATGGGAGAAAAAGCCGTTGCCGTACCTGTTGGCAATGACGAACCTGATCCTGCACGACATTGAAGTGCCGCAGATCCGCCACCAGAACTCCCTTGCCCGTCCTCTTTCCGATTACTCAGCAAAGGATCGTGTGGATGTGATTGTCACAAATCCTCCCTTCGGGGGTGCAGAGGACGCGGCTATCAAACAGAACTTTTCGCTAGAGTTTCAAACCTCCGAAACCGCCGATCTGTTTTTAGCGCTCATTATGCAGCTCCTGAAAGATCGTGGGCGTTGCGGCATTGTCCTTCCCGACGGATTCATGTTTGGTACAGAGTCAGTAAAAAAGGCACTGAAGGAAAAATTGCTGAAAGAATACGGCCTTCACACCATCATTCGCTTGCCCCAAGTATTCAAACCTTATGCCAGCGTGAACACCAATCTGCTATTTTTCCAAAAAGGTGTTGCTTCCGGCGGCGTGTGGTTCTACAGGTTGGATTACCCGGAGGGCGTCAAGAGCTTCACCAAAACAAGACCCATGCAGGACAAGCATTTTGACCCTGCTCGCGCATGGTGGAAGAACAAGCAGCCCATTGTCATCGATGGTTTCGATAAGGCGCGCTTTTATACGACAGAGGAATTGCAAGCTCTCAACTACAATTTTGATAAATGCTGCCCTTTCCCACGAAAGGAAGAGGAAATCTTGGAGCCGTGGGAGCTGATCCAGCAATATGAAAGCGAGCGTGCTTCTTTGAATGCGGAAATTGATCAGGTATTGGCAGAGATTACAACCCTACTGGAAGGAACGAAACCATGACCCCGCAGGAGTTAAAAAACAGTATCTTACAGTTAGCCATCCAGGGCAAGCTAGTCGAACAGCGCCCCGAGGAAGGCTCGGCAGCAGAACTCTACCAGCAGATCCGAGCGAAAAAGCAGCAATTTATCAAAGCAGGGAAAATCAAAAAGGAAAAACCTCTACCGGAAATTACCGAAGAAGAAAAGCCCTTTGAAATCCCGGAAAGTTGGATGTGGGTAAGATTGGGAGATATTGTACGCTACTCGATTGGAAAAACACCCCCACGAATGGAATCGCAATGGTGGGGACAAGGCATTGCATGGGTTTCTATTGCTGATATGCCAGAAAGCGGTCACGTTCGAAAGACAAAAGAGTCTGTCACAAACATCGCCATTTCAAAAATATTTAGAGGTAATATATCAAAAGCTGGTACTTTGTTGATGAGTTTCAAGTTGACAGTGGGGAGGGTGTCTATCTTAGACATAGATGCCGTCCACAACGAGGCGATTGTTTCTATCTATCCGTTGTGTGACAATGAGAATATCTTCCAGCAATACCTCTTTAAGATTCTCCCTTTTGTCTCTCAATCTGGTGATAGTAAAGAAGCAATTAAAGGAAGAACGCTTAATCGAACAAGCATAAGTAATATGCTTGTTCCTCTTCCCTCTCTTGCCGAGCAAAGGCGCATCGTTGCAAAAATCGAGGAACTGTTGCCATACATTGACCGCTACGAACAAGCGTGGAGTCGTATGGACGCATTAAACAAGCGATTCCCTAACGAAATCCAAAAGTCCATCCTGCAGTTAGCCGTCCAGGGCAAGCTCGTCGAACAGCGTTCCGAAGAAGGCACGGCGGCAGAACTCTACCAGCAGATCCGAGCGAAAAAGCAGCAACTTATCAAAACAGGGAAGCTCAAAAAGGAAAAACATCTACCGGAAATTACGGACGAAGAAAAGCCCTTTGAAATCCCGGAAAGTTGGATGTGGGTAAGGCTAGATGAGATTTCGTATGGAGTTGGCTCAAAATACAATCAGATTCAAAGTAAGGAAATAAAAAAAACAGGCAAGTATCCGGTTGTGAGTCAGGGAGCAAAATTTATCGATGGATACACAGATCTCTTTGATAAAGTTCTTGATGATCCTCCCATTCTTCTTTTTGGGGACCATACTAGAAATGTGAAATTATTAGATTTTCCCTTTGTTGTTGGAGCGGATGGGACTAAACTACTCAAACCTCTATTAGTTGACGCTAAATACTGTTATATTTTATTGCTTTTTTGTGCAAAAACAATGCGCAATAGAGGATATGCCAGACATTTCTCCCTTCTTGTTCAGTTGTATTTACCTCTTCCCCCTCTTTCCGAGCAAAAGCGCATCGTTGCAAAAATCGAGGAGCTGTTAGGAGCGTGTGAAAAGCTGAAACGAGCGATCTTGCGGTAAGAACCTCCAGAGGAATAATTGGAAAGAGTATTCTCTTCCCGAAAAAACACAAAAATTCCGATCCCCTACGCTTGACTTTGGAATAATGAAGTGATAGGTTCTGTGCCGTAGTTTGCAAGGGGCGTACATGCTTTTAACCTTGTGGATGCAGACCATCAGTGATGATACCGCTGTTGGTAGTGATAAAAACCTGGGTTATAGATGGGGCGGGGAGTTCAGACTCCTTGCCCTTCATCTTTTCAGGTAATAACAACAACACTTCACCACAAAAAACCGATTATGAGCGAGGCATCTTCTGAATGGACTTTCAACTTTAATTTCAGATTAAAGGAGGGCCAAAACTACAACGAGAGGTGGAGTGAATTGATTGAAGTCTTGGAATCCTTTGATTTCCAAAAGAATCTAACGCCCTCTTCATGGTTTCTACATTCATTATTTCCGAATGATTTGGAGGAAATTGAAGAGAAAGTGATTACTACGACTTGTACAGCAGTTTTCCCCGGCGTTCTTCATTGATCTGTTTCCCTTTGCGAACTGTTAAAAATTGCTTGATCAAGTCGAGTCTGTCATTGACTGGCTGAAACCATATTTCTTCCGGGTATCTCAAAGTGCTGATCGCAAATTTTGCCTCCCCCCCCCCTCCTCCAGAATTCTATGAAGCTCATTGCCACTATTTAAAAGAATTTAAAAGGAGTTTTTGGCACATCCCCTAAAAATCAACACTGTGGTGGGGCAAAGCCTTGATAAACTCCGCTCCATTATCCGTGTCAAAGCTGCGTTTGGCAATGCCCCTCCTTCTCTGAATCTCCTTCCAACAAAATGGAGCTTGCGGAACATCCGTTCAAATGATATGATATCCCCGGCATGGTAGTCCCCAAACATTTAGTCGCTGTCGTCGATTTCGGTTCGCAATACACCCAGTTAATTGTCAGACGTGTGCGTGAACTCGGATACATGGCGAAGCTCTACACCCCCGAGGAGATTGGGGAGATGGTTGATCCCGGCGCGGTGATTCTCTCCGGTGGTCCGCGCAGTACTTCGGAACCGGATGCTCCGGATATTGATTTTGAACGCCTCTGCAGTTTCGGCGTCCCGGTGCTGGGGGTGTGCTATGGGATGCAGCTGCTGAATATCAAGACCGGCGGTACCGTGCGCCCCAGCAATCGCCGCGAATATGGCCCCGCTGCCCTCATCCCCGAGAAGTCAACCGGTCTCTATGCCGGAGTTTCACCCTCCTCCCAGGTGTGGATGAGTCATTCGGATACCGTGGATCATTTGGCCGACGGATGCCGGGTAATCGCCCGTAATAGCGAGGGTGTCCCCGTTTCCTTGCAGTGGGGAAAAAATATGTTCGGCATCCAGTTCCACCCGGAGGTGACTCATTCTCACGAGGGTCGCACTATCCTGCGCAATTTCCTTTCTTTCGCCTCAGAACTCGCCCCGTTTGATATCGGCGACTTCAAACGTGAACTCATCGATGAAATTCGCTCGAAAGTCGGCCATCGACAGGTCGTCTGCGGCGTCTCCGGCGGGGTGGATAGTACCGTGCTGGCCGTCCTGCTTCACGAGGCGGGCGTGAATGTCCGCTGCATATTCGTAAACAACGGCTTGCTGCGCAAAAATGAGGCGCAGGAGGTGGAGCAAAACTTCCTCCGTATGGGCGTCAACATCGAAACGGTGGATGCCTCCGAACGTTTCCTGGCAGCCCTGTCCGGTGAGTCTTCCCCCGAAAAAAAGCGCCGTATCATCGGCTCGCTCTTCATTGATGTCTTCTGGGACGCCGTCGGAGATGCCGAAATGCTCGCCCAGGGTACCCTCTACCCGGATGTGATCGAAAGCGCCTCCAATGCCAAAAGCAAGGCCTCTGTCATCAAAACTCACCACAACCGCGTAGAGCGCGTCCTGGAGCTGCAGGCCCAGGGCAAAGTCATCGAACCGCTGGCTTTCCTCTTCAAAGATGAAGTCCGCGCCCTCGGCGCCTCTATGGGCATCCCGCATGATATCCTCTGGCGACATCCCTTCCCCGGTCCCGGTCTCGCCGTCCGCTGCCCGGGCGAAGTGACAAAGCAAAAACTGGAAATTATCCGCGAGTGCGACGCAATCTTCATTTCCACCCTCCGTAAGTGGGGATGGTACGACAAATGCTGGCAGGCCTATGCCGGCCTCATCCCCGTCAAAACCGTCGGCGTGAAGGGTGATGAGCGTTCCTATGAGTTCGCAACTAATCTCCGCGCCATCGTGTCCGAAGATGCCATGACCGCCGATTGGGTGCAGCTGCCCTACGATCTGCTCCGAGAGGTCTCAAACCGTATCCTCAATGAAGTGAAAGGTACCAACCGCGTCCTCTACGATGTCAGCACCAAACCCCCCGCTTCTATCGAATGGGAGTGACCTGCCCGCTTCCCCCGCTTGCGCGAAAATTGTAAAAATAGTTGTATAGTTTTTTTGCCCTTTCTCCCTTTTGTCTTATTGTTGACTGATAACATCTCATCTCGCTCATTTTCAACAATATAAATTTTCAAAAATTCGAAATTGTCCGTACAATCACCTCCCAAAAATTTTTCCTCAAAAACATCACTCCCGCCTTCATAACTGCATGATTTTTTCTTGACACCAGTCCGCGGGAAGGGTAGAAAAAGAGAGCAACCTGATTTGTGAGATGAAGGAACACGAGGAACGGACACTGATTCTGTTTAAGCCGGATTGCGTGAAGCGTAATTTGTCCGGTGTTGTTCTCAATCGTCTGCTGGCCGAGGGATTTGTGCTGAAAGGTCTCAAGATGATGCAGCTCGATGAGAAAATTCTGCGCGAACATTACGCGCACATCCTGGATCTGGTGATCGATGGAGAGCCGCTTTTCCCAAAACTTTCAGCATTCATGCAGAGCGGTCCAATTGTGGCAATCATCCTTGAGGGACCGGGCGTGGTAACTCGAGTTCGCAACATCCTGGGCCCCACCAATTCTCAGAAAGCTGAAAAAGGTACCATCCGAGGCGACTTCGGCACCAACAGCATGATGAATGTCTGTCATGCCTCCGATACTCCGGAAAATGCGCTCATCGAAATCGATCGCTTCTTCGGGAAAAACGAACAGTTTTAACGTCCCATGAATTTCTTCCGCCTCCGACAACGCGTTGCGACCACGCTGTTCCTTGCGGCGTTGCTGGTGACTGCGTCTTTGCAAGCGGCGCCATCCGGCGGCGGGACCACCGATAATTTTACCCACGAATTTGCGGCTTTGGAAGAAGCTGTCACCTTGCTCCAGGGAGTAAAAGATGAGAAAGGAGCAAAGGATGCAGCCGTTAAACTCCGCTCAACTTTCTCCAAACTTCCTGCACCCGTGAAGGGCAGTGAGGCAGAGCTTTTGCAATGGGCTCGTTTGCAAAACCGCGTCAGCACTGAAATGTGGCGCCTCAAAAAGGAACCCTTCTGGGAGACTCAGAAGCTGCAAGAGATATGGACGCTCATCTCCGACCCTTTCTCTCGTCTGGGGTCTATCAAGTAACTTGCGAGACTTTAATTGATGTTTTCGTAATCTCGTGTGTCGCTGCGGCCACGTCCGAGTTTTTTCCGGGATAAAATCCACCGTCGAAGGAAGTTGTCCACGGAAAATGGTCCGGCGCCAGTGCAAAGTAGAGTGACAAAACAAACGAGATAGAGTGAAGGCAATTCATTAACCGCCCATGAACTCGCTTGTCCGTACGCGAAGAGTGCGACCCAAAAATTGATTACAAGCGCCAATGCAGCAATACGCGTGAACACGCCTATTAGCATGGCAAGCGCACAAAAAAATTCTGCTAGAACGCATAAACCTAGAGAGATTGCTCCTCCCCACCCGAGAGGATCCATCCATTCGCCTCCACGAGCCTCCATGAGCAGTTGCAGCTTCGGCCAGCCATGGCTGAGAATCATCAATGCCACCCCCACGCGCAGAATGAAAATCCCCGCACCCCACCATTCGGTTGTGGCAGCGGGACAATCCTTTCCAGATTTTTCTCCGGCAATACGCATACCGCATCTGATTATACTAATTTATCATACATTGAATAATAAATAGATAATCAAATAAGGCATGGTTGTTTTATCATTACATCTTGAAGTGTTCGCCGAGGTAAATCTTGCGAGTTTTTGGGTCATTGGCGATTTCTTCTGCATTGCCATGCTTGATAACGCGTCCCTCAAAAAGGATATACGCACGATCTACAATGCCAAGGGTTTCACGTACATTATGATCCGTGATGAGGATGGAGAGACCGTCTGTCTCCCGTAAGGAGGCCACAATATGCTGGATATCCTGAACGGCAATGGGATCCACTCCGGCAAATGGTTCATCAAGCATCAGGAGTTTCGGATTGGAAGCTAGGGCGCGCGCGATCGTGAGTCGCCGCTTTTCGCCACCAGAAAGCTGCAGAGCCTGGCTCTTATGCAGGCGAGTGATGTTGAAACGTTCCATCAATTCCTCGGCTTTGGCCTTCTGCTCCTTGCGCGAGAGGTCAGCTCGAGTTTCCAGGATTGCCATCAGGTTTTCCCGTACCGTGAGTTTTCGGAAGATCGATTCCTCTTGGGGCAGGTAGCCCATACCCAGCCGCGCGCGCAAGTGCATAGGCAATCCGGATACATTTTTTTCACAAAAAAGCACCGTCCCCTCATCCGGGCGCACCAGTCCTGCCACCATGTAAAACGATGTCGTTTTCCCCGCACCGTTCGGTCCCAACAGCCCCACGATTTCCCCGGCACACACCTCAAAGGATACGTGATCTACCACGCATCGCTCATGGTACGTCTTGCACAGATTTTCCGCACGCAACAAGGGCGTGGCGGCAGAACAGGTTGGAGAGGGCTGTGAGATCATGGTTTTTTCTTATTCTTTTTAATTTGTTCATGAATGCGCACAGAATGTGTTGTCTGCTGAGAGCCAGAAATACGCATGTTATTTTTCGGGTCAATCGTGATACGTGCGCCAGCTCCAGAGGCTGAATGAATGTTGAATTCATCTTGCAAACGTACCGTGTCGCCTGTAAGGATAATATTCTTGGTGGCAGGGTCGAGCAACAGTCGATCGCCATCTGCGCGTACGAGACGTCCGGAATCATCCTTGCTGACAAGTCGTACCTTATTGGTAGCCAGTGCAGAATGTATACTGCTGCGATCGGGCTCTTGTTTTGCATTTGGATCGATTTCTACGATAATATCCCCTTCGCACTGCATACCGACCTGAGCTGTACGCAGAGTGCCGCCCTTGTGAGTTTGCATTGTGTGCAATCCGGTGAAATTATATGCTAGGTGTGGATATGGCCCGGGTATCTTCCTTTCGTTTACTCCTTTTTCAGCAGTCAATTCTGCCTCAAGAACGCCACGGGATGTCATAATTCCATCTGGTGTTTTAATGCTTGCAGCTTGCCCCATGCTCAGTACACCTTTTTCACGCTGCAGACGTAATTCATCTGCACAGGTAGCACTCATCCTGCCTTTCTCTGAGGGAAGAGATGCTGCCACATATTCGCCTTTTGCCAGTAAATCACCATTCGGAAGTACTTGAAGATAAGAATCTTTTCCACTTGGACTCCGAGCAGCTAAAGCATAATCGCCATAGCGTGCATCCACTGGTCTCCCCCGTTTCGAACGGAACGTTGCCGAGCCTATTTGCAGGTCTAGCCAAGCAGAATCCGCATGTATATCACAGACTGGCGAAGCGACAGAAGCGTCACTGTGCATTACGACATCACCTTCCGCTTGTAGCTCCCGAATACCATCCGTACGCGCAATCGCCAGGTTTGGTTGTCCCTTTGCTCGAGAAACTTCCCCTACCCCTGCATTTGTAGTCGGCAAAAGCAACACGCTGCATGCTCCCGTACAGTGGAAAGAAGCTGCTTCGTCTCGTGCATCCAACCCTTTCGGAAGGCGGATCGTTTGCGTGGCGGCGGTGTAAGTTACTGGTCCTGTAGTGTGATACGTGCCAACAAGTAGTCGTCGCGGCGATTGCTCGGGTGTCGGACGGCGGTACGAACCGTTGATATTACGTCCGTAAACTTCGATATCTCCGTTATTTTTTAGGTAAATTTTATCATCGGTTGTTAACGTGTTTTCGCCGAAAGAAATGGTGGGATTATTACCAATAGCTGTACACTCCCCGTTTGCGACACTGTAATGGAGTGTTTCACCTGTCACGCGTGACGTGGGGCGTCCCTGCTGAGAGGGGATCGCGAGAAAAGCCTTTCCTTCCGCCACGATATGGTCTACCTCCTTGAGCTGCATATCCTCAAATTGTGAGAACGGTTTTTTATTATGCGTCGTGGGTCGGGTTGATAACGGAGCAGAATCCTCGGCAGCAGAAAAGAACACGTGCAGCGCGCGCGCGCAGTGCAACGTTCCCTGCGGGGTGGTTACCATTGTATCCCCATGAAAAACAAGCTCTCGTACGGCGGCGCGGTAAAGAACAAATTCCCCGCTGAATACCAATTTCCAACGCTCACCATCTTCGCCTTTCCATTCGGCCTCCAGCCGCCCACTGCGCAGTAGCACATTCCCCTGTTCGTCTGCGTCTACTCGCGCGCCGCCGCCATCTCCCTGTCTGTACAGCAGCACTCGGCTTTCCCTGTGAGATAAAATCAGCGAGGGGTCGCCATTGTTTCGTCCTTCCAGAGTAAGGCGTCCCATCCGCAAATCTGCTGCAGCATTCTGCGTCACGATGCTGAGGGGGTCTTTTTCTTCGGTAACGGATTTTGTGGCTACGTTTCCAGATTGGGCTGTTGCAGGTCGGGGCGCTGAGGATTGCTGGGCGGGGTGGGGCTGAACATCACGTTGTTGCTGTTGAGTACCACTTAACGCTACGTTTTCCGCTTTTTGCTTATCATTTGCGGGGAAAAGCAGGAAGAGACGGTTTGCCGCGCGCAGGTGGAGCCTCGTATCGCGCAGACGTACATTGCCGATGTAGGTGAGTGTTGATGCGTTGTTGTCGAAGAAAAGACCTCCATCCGCCGCCGCCGCGCTCTCTCCGGGACGTGTTGGCGGTAAGGGAACGAGAGGGTCAAAGCGTGTGGAAGAAATTGATTTGAATGCCATCGCTTCGCGCTGGGCTTGCTCTGCTTGCACTACAAGGGTCTGCAGGCGCGCTGCACATGCCGCTGCCTCATCGGATAAAGTAGCGGCGTCAACCACGAGCGCGGAAACTCCGCAGAGCAGGCAGATGAGCATAGAACGCATCATGAGCCGGGATTGTTTAATTCGGATGAAAAGAATGATGTGGTCACTGGACCGAGCAAAAGACCGCAGCCTCTGACATTACTGAAAATCACCCCCTCTCCTCGGGCAGAATAATGCGGGTGAATCAGAAGAGCGGGGGAATTGAGAGATCGCATAATTCTCCCTGTGAAATCATAATGAGCAAGGGGGAGTTGCACGCATGTCGTCTCTCCGGTTTTTGCCGTAAGATAGGCGCGTATCTGAGTAAGTCGTGCCGTCGTGCGACTCAGGACCTCCAGTTTTTCCGCCATGAGCAGGGCTGAAACGCGGTGTCCCTCGTAGCGAGGCAGTGATATTCCTTCCACCACACTGCCGGGCGGCAAAAACTGCAAGGCCGGAAAATCTCCTTTTCCCACCGCCTCGGTCTTCGCCACTTGCGCTACCGCCTGCGAACACACCACCATCAGAGAACATGCGCAGATACAACGAAGAAGAGTCATGAGAAAAATGGGGGAAAGGGAGCGTTAATCCTGCATCTGTTCCCAAGCGGAGCGCACGATTTCCAGATGTCTCAGCACTCGTTCCAAATCACTGAGATGTATCTGATTTGGCCCGTCGCTCAAGGCATGCTCAGGGTCGCGATGCACCTCCATGAAAACACCATCAATCCCCACGGCCATTGCAGCATTCGCCAGAACAGGGGCAAGTTCGCGATCACCGCCAGTTGCTCCGCCAAGTCCGCCCGGACGTTGTACAGAATGTGTGGCATCAAAAACGATAGGACAACCGAACTCGCTCATCCACTTCAGTCCTCGCATGTCTACAACCAAGTTGTTATAACCAAAGCTCGTGCCGCGTTCGCAGAGCATGAAATGCTCGCAACCAAACGCTCGCATTTTCTCGCAGATATTTTTGCAATCCCACGGCGCGAGAAATTGACCCTTTTTTACATTCACCGGTCGTCCGGTTTTCGCGCAGGCCTCCAGCAGATCACTCTGGCGACTCAGGAACGCCGGTACTTGCAGAAGATCTACATATTGTGCAGCATACTCCGCCTGCTCCTCAGTGTGCACGTCCGTCACGACCGGCACATCCAGTTCTTTACTGATGTCAGCCAGGATACGGCATCCCTCTTGCATGCCAGGTCCGCGGAAGCTGGTAACACTAGTGCGGTTGGCTTTATCATAAGATGCTTTGAAGATGAACTGGACACCGAGGCGTGTGCATATTTCTTTGATATCTCGCGCCATGCCGTGCGCAAATTCCTCCTTCTCAAGCGAGCAAGGCCCTAGGATGTAAAAGGGCCTGCTGCCACCTATCTCAACATTACGTATGGAGAATGACATAACCTTTTCCGTCGCTACCACAAGTATTATGCCCCAGTTTCAAGTGCGAGTCAATGATGCATTTTCCAATTATGAATTCCAAAGGAAGCAACGCTGGATTCCGAATTTCGGCAATGCCTCCGTCATAACACAGCAGAGCAAAGGAAAAACGGAAGCCAAGAAAGAGAGGTATAGGAAAGCTATCTCGATTTACATACACATCCGAGATTTGGAGAGGAGTCGGTTGAAGGCACAGTCTTTGCATGGAGGGCGAGAAGCTCCTTTGCTCGTCTGAGGAGAGCGTCCTTCTCGTTGGTGAGTACTTCCTCCTGCACCTCATTGAGAAGACGTTGCAGTATTTCACCGAGAATAGGCCCGGATGTCGCACCGAGCGCCAGAAGTTTTTGGCCATCGATTCGGAGGTGACGAAGGGTGTAAGCGGGTGGGGCAGCGAGAGCTTCCTTCAAAAGTCGATTCGCTTCCAGGACATTTTTTCCAGGAGTCAGAATGGCTTGAATGCAGAGCAGTGCACGTGCCTCGTCCAAGCCGATATGACCGATCAGCTTGCGCATCTCGCCACGCGTGGTTGGTAGTGGTTTGGACAGCTCTTCCAGCATGGTGACAACATAGTGCCTAGTCTTGTTGTCGCTTCTCAGACGGGACAAGACACTTCGTGCCTGAGGCGGCGTGAGATTCCTCAGCAGAAGGGTGAGGCGCATAGGGAAGGAGTTTTCCGGAGCTTGAGCGATATCGCATGTCCTGTCCATCCATTCCTTTGGTGATTGTGTTGCCTGCGTTTCCGGTAAGATGGTGACGAAAATCTCTGGGAAAGCGGTGAGGATCCTTGTTGCATCCCTTGCAAGCAGAATACCCTGGAGTTCCTTGAAGATACGTTCTGCACTTATGTTGCTTAATAATTGACGATTTCGACGTATGGAATCTTCTGTTTCTTTTTCAATATCAAATGAAAATCGGGAAGCGAACCGCAATGCGCGCAGGATGCGCAACCCGTCTTCATGGAATCGCACATCCGGTTTCCCAACGCAACGAATAGTATGGTTTTCCAAATCTTTTTCTCCGCCGAAAACATCCACGAGCCCCCTCCGAGGATTGTATGCCATGGCGTTAATTGTAAAATCTCTCCGTGACAAATCTTCCTCTAGTTTGGCAACAAATGACACCTGGTCTGGGTGGCGGTTATCGGAATATGCACCATCAATTCTGAATGTAGTGACTTCAACATTATGACCTTGTGAACGTACAGTAATTGTTCCATGCTTGAGACCGGTAGGAATGACGCGCCGTCGTTCAAAGAGCGCCAGCATTTGTTCCGGAGTAGCATCGGAGCAGACGTCCCAATCTTCCGGCCTCATTCCCATAAGTGAATCACGCACGCATCCTCCTACTACGTAGGCTTGATATCCGGCGCGTTCCAGTTGTTGGAGCACACTGAGCACATACGACGGTGGATTGATCAGCATGAAATCAAAAAACGCGGGAGGAACAGGGTCCCTCCCGCGCGTGAATAATTGAAGGAAGGATTTCTCCGGAAATTTAAGACTGCGGAGTATCCTCAGAGGGCAGGGAGTAGTCAATAGCAGCGAGTGCCTGGTAGAGGCGCCAGCGGCGTGCGATGTCACCTTCTTCCAGAGCAATAAGCTGATCGAAGTGCTCTTTGTTATTCTTGGCCAGCAGACGGAAACGGTTTTCGCCAAGCAGGGCCTCTTTGACGTCCTTCTTGGGTGCTTTACTCTTGATGGTGAGCGGATTCTTGCCTTCCTTAATGCGGTCAGGATTGAAGTTGTACAGCAAGAGACGTCCGCAGTCCACAGCATCCTTCTGACGGTCGAGCCCCTGGGCCATGTTGATGCCGTGGTTGATGCAATGGCTGTAGGCGATGATGAGAGCGGGGCCGTCGTACTCCTCAGCTTCCAGGATGGTCTTGAGGGCATGCTCATCGTTGGCGCCCATGGAGATGGAGGCGACATAGATGTTGCCGTAGGTCATCGCCATGTAGCCAATATCCTTCTTCACCTGATCTTTGCCTCGCGTGGCAAATTTCGCAACAGCCGCGCGCGGGGTGGACTTAGAGCACTGACCGCCTGTGTTGGAGTACACTTCGGTGTCCAGCACGAGCACTTTCACATTGCGTCCGGAGGCGAGAATGTGGTCCAAGCCACCGTAACCGATGTCGTAAGCCCAGCCGTCGCCGCCGATGATCCAGACGGATTTGCGGACGAGGTAGTTGGCCTGCGCCTTAAGCGCAGCAAGTTCGGGATCACTGCCGCAGGCGGTTTTGATTTGCTCCACCGTGGCACGCGCCCTAGCGATGTCCGCTTCGCTCTTCTGCGGGTTATCCAGTAGCTCCTGCACGAGGGACTCACCGACTTTCGGCGCCGCGGCGTGCAGTAGCTCAAGGGCGTACTGTTGCTTCTTATCCAACGATACGCGGAAGCCGAGACCGAACTGGGCGTTATCCTCAAATAGGCTGTTGCACCAGGCGGGGCCGCGCCCCTCTGCATCATGGCTCCACGGGGTGGTGGGCAGGTTGCCGCCGTAGATGGAGGAGCATCCCGTGGCGTTGGCCACCACGAGGCGGTTGCCGAAGAGCTGTGAGAGCACCTTGATATATGGGGTCTCGCCGCAGCCGGCGCAGGCTCCCGAGAACTCGAAAAGAGGACGCAGGAATTGCGCGTCCTTCACCTTGTCGCGTCCTACGATGGTGCGATCCGGATCCGGGAGGGCGTTGAAGAACTTCCAATTTTCCGCTTCCGGCTTGAGCGCCACAGAGGCGGGGGTCATTACCACGGAACCGGTGGGACACACATGCGTGCAAAGTGTGCAGCCTGTGCAATCGGATGCCGAAACCTGGATGATGAACTTCTTGCCCTGCCAATCCTTGTGCATTTTCTTGGCATCGGCGCTCTTGAAAGTCTCCGGCGCCCCCTCGAGGTTGGCGGGGTCGGTGATCTGGGCGCGGATGCAGGCGTGCGGACATACCATGGTGCATTTGCCGCACTGGATACACGTTTCGGGATTCCATACGGGAATTTCCAACGCCAGGTCGCGCTTCTCGTACTGCGTGGTTCCGGAAGGGAAGGTGCCGTCGCAAGGCATCTCGGAGACTTTCACGTCGTCGCCGTCACCTGTAACGATTTTGCCAAGGACGTC
This sequence comes from uncultured Akkermansia sp., assembly GCA_947601655.1. GTDB lineage: Bacteria > Verrucomicrobiota > Verrucomicrobiia > Verrucomicrobiales > Akkermansiaceae > Akkermansia. The sequence continues at coordinate 12,694 of CANQGG010000021.1, read as the reverse complement.
ACGAACAAAGGCCGGGGGATTGCCCTGCAGAGGCTCAGGGATGTCGTGTCCGGTGATGGTCGATCCCAGCGGCACCTCATGCAGGTTTTCAAGGGTAGCATCTACGGCGGCGATGTTTTTCGCCACAACTTCCTCGCCCTTCTTGCCGTAGGTTTTCTTGATGGCTTCCTTGATGTATCCGATAGCGGCATCGGCAGGAATCACGCCGGAGAGCTTGAAGAAGCAGGTCTGCATGATCATGTTGATGCGTCCGCCCATGCCTGTTGCCTTTGCCACTTTGAAAGCATCGATACAGTACATCTTGATTCCTTTGTCGAGGATCTGCTGCTGCATGCGAGCAGGGAGAGAATCCCACACTTTCTCCGGCTCCACCGCAGTGTTCATGAGGAAGGTGGCGCCCGGAGCAGCATTCTTCAAGAAATCAAAGGTATTCAGCAGGCTCGGCTGGTGCAACGCAATGAAGTTGGCGCTGGTGATGAGGTAAGTACTGTGGATCGGCGTGGTTCCGAAGCGAAGGTGGGACACCGTAGAGGAGCCGCTCTTCTTGGAGTCGTACACGAAGTAGCCTTGCACGTAGAGATCCGTATGCTTGCCGATAATCTTGATGGCATCCTTGTTCGCGCCCACGGTGCCATCAGAACCCAGCCCGTAGAACATACAACGCGTGACAGTATCGCTCTCCGTGGAGAAACTCGGATCATACGCGATGGATTTACCGGTCACGTCATCTTCTACGCCAACAGCAAAACCGGTCATAGGCTCATCCTTTGCCAGCTCATCGTACACTCCCTTGGCCATAGCCGGGGTGAATTCCTTGGAGCCGAGGCCGTAGCGCCCGCCTACCACCTTGGGCATGGCAAAGGGCAATTTACCGCGGACGGAGGCATCTGCCAACGCCTGTACCACGTCCTGCAACAGGGGTTCACCCTGACTGCCGGGTTCCTTGGTGCGGTCCAGCACGGCAATCTTCTTCACACTCTTCGGCAGCGCAGCGACGAAGTCCTCCGCCGGGAACGGACGATACAGACGCACTTTCAGTACGCCCACATCATCCTTGAGCGCCTGCACCGTCTCCCAGCAGGCTTCCGCACCGGATCCCATGATGACGATGACGCGCGTCGCCGTCGGAGAACCCACATACTCCACGAGATCGTAGCAGCGCCCGGTGAGCTCGCCAAATTTCTTCATGGCTTTCTTCACGATGCCGGGCACGGCGTTGTAATACTTATTGACGGTTTCTCGACCCTGGAAATATACGTCAGGGTTCTGGGCAGTGCCGCGCACAACGGGAGCATCCGGGGTGAGTCCGCGCGCGTGGAATTCGTCCACGAGCTTCTGGTCAATCATGGCGCGCAGGGTTTCATCCGTGATGTCGGCAATCTTGCCCACTTCATGCGAGGTCCGGAATCCATCAAAGAAGTTGATGAACGGCACGCGGCTTTCCAATGTGGCAGCATGCGCAATGGCGGCCATATCTGGCGCTTCCTGTGTGTTCGCCCCGCAGAGCATCGCAAAACCTGTTGCGCGACAGGCCATCACGTCGCTGTGGTCGCCGAAGATAGAAAGGCCTTGAGCAGCGAGGGCTCTGGCGGCTATGTGGAAAACACACGGCGTCAGCTCGCCGGCGATTTTAAACATATTGGGGATCATCAGCAGAAGCCCCTGAGAAGCCGTAAAGGTCGTTGCCAGCGACCCCGTTTGCAATGCGCCATGGACGGCACCTGCAGCTCCAGCTTCACTTTCCATCTCCACGATGCTGGGAACCGTGCCCCACAGGTTCTTGCGATCGACGGCCGTCCACGTCTCAGCAGATTCTCCCATCGGGGATGAGGGGGTAATGGGATAAATGGCGGCTACTTCCGAACAACGATAGGCGACAGATGCCACAGCTTCGTTGGCATCGATGGTGCTATAGGTAGTGCTCATAATGTGAATTGGGATACTGCGCAGCGGGGGAGACTTTTCCATCGCTGTGCATTTATGCTCTGCCTCGAAATTTACACCTGGAAATCTGTGAAATCAAGCAGAAACTTGAGCACTTTTCTATATCCGCACGCACACTTCCTCCTAAACCCTCAGAAATATCTTACGGCGGTATAGGAAAAGTAATAACAGGAAGAGCAGGCAGAGGTTACCAGTCGATACCATAAGCTGGTTAGCCTCTCCAGCATGCGCACATAACCCGCCTATGAGCGGTTCACAAAAACCTTGCCAGAGACTGCGTCCCTGCAAACCAGGGGTTTGGGTGAGAATGTAGGCAAGAATGGCGTTGCAGCCAAAGACACGCAGGGGGAAGGCGAGCCATCCCAAAACAGTGTGCAAATCAAAGAGCAGATGGAAGAGCGCAAGTAGCAGGAAACACCAACCACTGCTCCACAGAACCATGCTGGTGGTGTAAATATGCTTGATGATCGGCGTATCGAAAGAAAGGAGGTGACCCGCTGCCAAGCAAAGTGCTCCCGCCCCGACCAGAGCGAGCAAGGAGGAGCGTCCCCATGCTGTTTTTCGCAAGATTTCTCCGGCGAAAACACCCAGGAGCGTAAGCGCTCCAAAGGAGAGGGAAGTGAGTATCCAAGTGTAGGGGGTACCATCCTGCCAACCTCCTTGGAGGGTGTGGTCAATGAAGATAGCAAGGTTGTCGTGGGGGAGGAAGAGACCACCCGGTGAGGAGGCTCCGTAAGGGACAAAACGGAGTAACGCCCAGTATATCGTCAAGCAGGCGAGGCAGACGAGGAGCTGGGTGCGAATACCGCCCAATAGCAGGCAGAGAGAGGCGATGAGATAACCCTCCGCGATAGCTTGAAGCGTGTTGCAAAATAAGCTCATGTGAGCAGGGTCGGCGGACGCCAAATTGCCCTGCACGAGCATACCCAGCAGGAAGAGCAGGGAACAGCGCCGGACGATCCTCCACGTGATTTGTCCTGCCGTCATGGATTTTTCCCGGTAGGAAGCAAAGGCAAAGGGCATGCTGGTTCCCACGATGAAGAGGAAAAGCGGCATCACGAGATCCCAACAGGTGAGGGGTTCGCCCCTGTTTGCATGAGAGAGCTGCGCACTCAGGCTTTCTATTCCGTTCAGTTTTGCTATGCTATGGAGTGCCTTGGCTCCCCCGCAGAGGAGGAGAATATCTGCTCCTCGAAGTGCATCAATAGCGGTGTTTCTTTTCACTTCCGGCATCGCGTTTGCTACTGTGTTGTTGGGCGGAAGTGCTCATGTTTTCTCAGCAGAGCAAGAGCCTCGCCGAGCAGGAAAAAGGAGCCGCAGAGGAGCAGCGGACGCATCGGTGTTTTGAGCGCTTCCGCAAGGGTTGACGGCACTGTGATTGGCGCTGTGCTGTGCTTCCGAACGAGTTCTTCTAGATCTTTTTGCGGCAGGATGCGCGGGGATTGAACCGGCGGCAGAATCCACCCCGCGATGATGGGGTCGAGGATGGAGATGACCTCTTCGAGGGCCTTGTCCGCGGAGCCGGCGAAGATACAGAATGCTTTTTCGTCCGCATATTTTGCGTGCCAACAGTTCACAAGCGTGTGGACGGCGGGCGGGTTGTGCGCGCCGTCGAGGATAACGCGAGGGCTGATTTCCTCGAAGCGTCCGGACCACCGGGTGGAGGCGAGGCCCTCTTCCAGCTGATCCTGTGAGCAAAGAAAATGGGGGATGGCTGCGCGCAGAGCGGCAAGAGCGAGGGCTGCGTTGCGCTTTTGGTGCGCTCCTGCCAAGCCGAGGGGATAAGGACATTCCTCTGAGATGATGCGGCATTCAGTGTCGCAACGTTCCGCTGCTTCATAGATGGCGCGCATGGCTTCGGGCTCCTGCGGGGCTGTGAGTGCGGCCCGATGCCAGGCAAGGATGGCCGATTTCTCCCCGGCGATCTCGTAAAGGGTGTTGCCAAGGTATTGCGTGTGGTCCATGCCGATGGGTGTAATGACTGCCGCATCCTTCGGGACGGCGTTTGTTGCATCCAGTCTCCCGCCGAGACCGGTTTCAAGAATGATGAGATCCACCTCCTGCTCCGCAAAATAGAGCAAAGCAATGGCAAGGGTGAGTTCGAAGAAGGTAGGTGGAGTTTTCCATGCACTGACGACTCCTTTCACGCGCTCGATGAGCCGCGCTGCATCGGCATCCGGGATCTCTGCCCCCTGTACCCGTATGCGCTCGTTGAAGCGCACGAGATGCGGAGAAGTGAAGAGACCTGTTTTGTATCCCGCGGTGCGTGCTACAGATTCTGCAAAGGCGCACACGGAACCCTTACCGTTCGTGCCCGCTACGTGAATGACCCGTGCACGTGGTTGCGCTACGCCAAGTTCCGTCAGCAGATGTGTGGTGCCTGCCAGCCCCAGCTTGATGCCGAACATCTGCGCAGAATACAGCCAATCCAGTGCTTCGGAGTAGTTCATTAACGTGGCAATTTCTCAGTAGCGGTACGTCTCGGCCTTGTAAGGACCATCCACGGGAACGCCCAGATAATCCGCTTGTTTGGCAGTGAGTCGGGTGAGATGCACGCCAAGTTTTTTGAGGTGAAGGCGAGCCACTTCTTCATCCAGTTGCTTGGACAGCACACGGACGCCGGGCTTTGCCGTCTCTCTCTGCCGCCAGAGGTCGATTTGCGCGAGTACCTGGTTGGTAAAACTATTGCTCATCACAAAGGAGGCATGACCTGTGGCGCAGCCGAGGTTTACGAGACGTCCCTCTGCCAGCAGATAGATGGAGTGACCATCTGGGAAAGTGTAGCAGTCAACCTGAGGTTTGATGTTTGTATGCTTCATTCCGGGGGCGCTGACAAGCCGCGCCACCTGGATTTCGTCGTCAAAGTGTCCGATATTGCACACGATGGCCTGATCCTTCATCTTTTCCATGTGTTCCAGAGTGATGATGTCGCAGTTGCCCGTCGTGGTCACATAAATGTCGCCCATTCCGAGAGTATCTTCCACGGTGAGCACGCGATAGCCTTCCATTGCCGCCTGAAGCGCACAGATGGGATCAATCTCCGTGACAACAACTTGCGCACCGAGTCCTCGCAGAGCCTGAGCACATCCCTTGCCCACATCGCCGTAGCCGCAGATGACCGCCACCTTGCCCGCTACCATCACATCTGTCGCGCGTTTGATGCCATCCGTCAGGCTTTCACGGCAGCCGTACAGGTTGTCGAATTTGCTCTTCGTAACAGAGTCATTCACGTTGATAGCCGGGAAGAGAAGGCGCCCCTCTTTTTCCATGCGGTAGAGACGATGGACGCCGGTGGTCGTTTCCTCCGACACGCCGACAATTTCCGGAAGCCATCGGTGGAAAATGCCCGGTTGCTCTTTGCCAATGCGCCGCAGTAAGGCTTTGATGACCCCTACCTCTTCGCTCTCGGACGCTGCGTTTACCCAGCTGTCGCCGGCTTCCATCTCGTACCCGCGGTGCAACAGCAAAGTAGCGTCGCCGCCGTCATCCACGATGAGTTGAGGTCCTTTCCCACCCTCGTGGCAGAGGGCTTTCCACGTGCATTCCCAGTATTCCTCCGCCGTCTCACCCTTCCATGCAAACACCGGTACCCCCGCCGCTGCCACGGCTGCTGCAGCGTGATCTTGTGTGGAGAAGATGTTGCAGCTGGCCCAGCGCACCTTCGCACCGAGGGCTGTGAGGGTCTCGATGAGCACAGCGGTCTGGATGGTCATGTGCAGGGAGCCGGTGATGCGCACCCCTGCAAGCGGCTGTTCTTTGCCGTACTTTTCCCGGCAGGCCATCAGACCCGGCATTTCATGCTCGGAAATGGTAATTTCCTTGCGTCCCCAATTCTTGAGCGCCATATCTGCCACACAGTAAGAATTTGTTGAGTTCATTATCGCGGGTAAGTTTATCGTGTTTCCCCCTGTGAGTCAAGACGCACAGGTTTTGCATTTTTGGTTTGCTCCGATGGGGTCGTTGTGCTAGAGTACGGACAAGCAAGTATTCCCATGGCTTCTCCAGCTACAGCCTTTCTGGGTGCCAGCACCTTACTGGGTAAGTATTGGACCCAGCGGCGCCACTTTGATTACCTTATCGACAAGGAGGACTTTCACCGCACCTTTGGGCATAGCTTTCGCACTCTTGTGTGCCTCGACCCCGTTGTGGCTGACGGACCAGCTCGCATGCGCCGTGAAGCGGAGAGCGACGAGCAGCAGACTGATCGGTTGCTTCGTCACCTCGCGGACATTAAGCCGGAGTTTACCATCTTTGTGACTACCTGCGATATGCTCCCGGATGACGCGGACGAAAATACTCCGCCCTTAGAGAGTAGCGACGATCCCTATGTGCAACGGCGCATTACTTTGCACCGTGAGGTCAATCGACAGTATGGTCGTGTTTTGAATGTTTTGCTTCCGGAAATTGTATCGCACGAAAGTCTCGGCTTTTCCGACCTGATGGACTCCCTCGTGCAGCCTCCAAAGGGCAAAAAGGCTCTTCCCTTTGCCCCTGGGGAACTCCACCAGCTTTATTTTTCCCGCCGCATTCTAGGTGATGTGGAACGCTGCATTCCTCTGGGTATTTCGACTATCATCCCGGCCATGCCGCCCCTCACTACCACCGAGATCGTTCAGGTTCTTGCCCCCTCTCTCGTCAAGCGACTTCCAGATCCTTCTCCTGACCAGCCCAAGGGCTCCTGCCGCTCCTCCATCCATTCCTTCCAGTGGCTTGACCCCAAGGATGGTTATCTCGTCACCAAAGAAGACCAGCTTGAACTCCTCCGCTTCTTCTTCGACTCCATCTGTAAGTGAGTTCTGCATGGGAGCCTGCTTTTGGTCTTGTGATTTGCCAGATAGTCTCAGGGTTTACCCGAGGCGTGTGGAATAGCAGCATGGGGTGATTTCGAAAAGCAGGCAAAAAACGCACGTAATGAAATTTGGACTGTTCTCGTAAATTGAGAGTTGTTTGATTGAAAAGTTAGCCCCAATTCCGCGAAGAACTGGGGCATGTGTGGAGTCACGCTATAAATACGGCACCGCTCTCCTACGGTTGATTCCGAAGCGCTGGTTTTGAAGTGACCTCACTTTATCAGAAAAGAAACCGGGTAGCAAGAGAAAAGTTCACCTTTTTAGCTTGTGTGACGAGTTGGAGTCTGGTATAACCCCATTACTATGGGCTTGGAGCAAGTATTTTCGCGCTGGTCAGATCATCCTTTCTTTGCACCGGACACCGTTGTGTTGGGGTTGGATATCGGTATCGAGGGAATAGGAATAACGATTAGAAAAGGGAGGAAGTGGTTGTACAGCCGTACGCTCATTGTGGATCTACCAGAAGCGAAAGCTTTGGCGCAACGGCGTCAATACCGGGCATCGCGGCATGCTCGGAAAAATCGTCGCACGCGAATGAGTCGTCTGAGGAAGCTCTTCATGGCTCACGGGTTGCCTTGGGTGTCGGATGATGTGGCTTCGCGCAGTGATCCCTTTATTCTGCGTTGGCGCGCAATTCATGGAAAACTTGCATCGCGAGAGGCGCTGTCACTTTGCATCCGGTCATGTGTGATGCTTCGCGGTTTTGACTACTTCGCCATGTCGATGGAGAAGGGGGAATATCCCTGGGGAGAAAGCGACAAGCTGACGGATGCGAGAAAGTGGCTGGCTTCCCAATTATTGGATCAGGCCACAGCCGATTATCTGCGGGGAATACTGCCGGAACTGCAGGGACGGAAGGAAGAGTTGTCCGACGAGGAAGTTCAGGAGTGGGAACATGACATAGCAACACGCTTGCAAAAGGGGAAGGAGGAAGGTATTGAAAAGATGCTCCAGGATTACAAGAGCGGAAAACTCAACACCCGCCGAGCCAGAGGCTTCAATTTTCCGCGCAGTCATGTGGAGGCTCATTTGCGCACGATCCTTGAGCGGCACAAGGATTTGATAGATGATTACGAGGGGTTTCTACGGGCTCTCTTCCTACCGTGTAAGGAGCGTGCCAACAAGAGGAAGGCCATTTTTCACTTCAATCGCAAGACGCCGGATGAGGCAAAAAGGCACTATGAGAAAAAGGTGAAGGACTGCCTCTTCGCGACCTCGGATATACTTAAGAAGGTCGGTGGCGCTAAATGTGGATTAAGGGGAGATCGAGTTATCCGACGTTGGAATTTAGTGAACTTCTTGTCCAATCATCGCTTCAACTTGCAGAGCGGCAAGTTGCCGGCAGAGAGGCAGCTGCTGCCCGTGCAAGGAGTGCGGGCGCTAGTGGATCATGTTATGAAAGGGAGTAAGCCCTCATGGAAAGAGGCGAAAAAGGCGATGGAGACAGCGATGAATCCCATGAGATTTGTGCTCAAAGATGATTGGAATAAAGCTCAAATTACTCATTTGAAAGATATTGTGGCGCCCTCCGCTACGATGCGCAAGGGGCGCGCCAATCTCTCTCCGGAGGCGGCGCAGGAGCTGTATGCCTTGGCCACGAACGATGGACAGAATTTGGAACCCTTGGCTATTGAGGCATGGAAGGAAGAGAGTGGTTACTACGACGAATTGAAGAGGATTGACAATGGCGGGCTAGGACTTTATCCCCAAGTGCAGACGCTCCTTGGTACCCTCCGGAAGCCGAACCGCGTTGCACGGGCAAAGAATGGGAGTAAGTTTGCCACTGAAGGTCTGCTGCAGCGCATTTTCACCAAGGAAATTGCCGATCAATTGGATGGAAAAACGGTGCCGGACTATTGCATCATTGAGTGCATCAAGGATCCCGCTCGCAACAAAGATCAAAAAGCGGAGATTGAGAAAAAGCAGAAAGAGAATCGAGATCGCCGCGAGAAGCTGATTACAGCCTTTGGTTTAGATAAAAAAGGGGGTGGCCTCTCGCATGCTGATGCCTTGCGTCTCCGCTTATTTACGGAACAGGGAGGCACAAAAACAACACCGGCTATCTGCCCCTTTACCGGAGAGGGGTTGGGAACCGATCCTATGGCTTCCGGCTTGGAGTTGGCTCATCTTTTCCCGGATGCAAGAGGAGGACTTTACATGGCAGAAAACCTCGTGCTGACAACGCGTGAAACTAACCTCGAGATGGGGAGCAAGACACCCAAGGAGGCAGCGGCTGCGCATCCTTCGGCTCATTGGTTGAACTGGGAGGAGATGCTTAAGAAGTCCCAAAAATTCCATTGGGGGAAAATGAAGCGTTCCCTTTTCGCCTTTCCGGATGAGAATACTGTTTCCAAGACCTTTCCGGAATTTAATAACATGACCCGAACTGCCCAGCTTGCCCGCGAGCTGCGCCGTTTGACCGCCGTGTGGATGGGTATCGAAAATGATCCGGAGGCCATGCGTCAGCGTATCGGCAACATCAGTGGAGTTTATACCGCAGCCGCGCGTAAGACGATACTGGGAGATGATTTTGTGAAGGATCGCACGGATAACAATCATCACCGAAAGGATGCTGCCGTGATGACTTGTATTCCGCCTGCCGAGGGGGTGAATGATGTGAGCTGTGGTGGAGTTTTCTTCACGGATAAAAAACACCCGCAAAGTGGAGGTGGGGAGGAACGAACATATTCCGCTTTCCGCATGGTGGATCCGAGTAGCCTACCTCTGCCGAATTTTGATGAGCTAAGTAAGTTGAAGGAGACACAGTCGCCCGTCTTCAAATTGCAAAGTAGGAGCAAATCCAGGTCTTTGGGAGATGGCACTTTCTGGCGGGTTGAGGCTGATAACAGCACGAGCCAGCGCACCGCGGTTGATCCGTCTAAAATGAAAGCTTCGGATATCCATGGGGCGCTCATGAAGGCTACGGAATTTGCCAAGGCAAAGAACGAGCAACTCTCCCTACATCTGATTCCTTCTGAAAAAGCAATTGAAAAGTGGTTGACGGATTGTCAGCCGGCGACAAAAAATGAAGTCCACGATCCCCAACCGCTTTGCCTCACCAATGGTGTTCCCGTAAAAAGCATCCGCAAATACAATGGCAAAGGTTCTTTCTCCTCCCCATTGGGGTGGAGTGCTGTCGTGCAGCAGGGAAGAGTATTCCAAGCTCGTCGCTTGGACTCTTCCAATGATAGGCTAGAGATTTGGATCGGGTGGAATGCGAAGAAAAAGAAGTGGGAGTATTTTCGCCGTCTCATCCCCACCAAGTCTGCGTTAAATGGGCTTAAGCGTATGGGGTTGCCTTGGCGCGGTACAAAGGGTGCCCCACAGTTCCTTTTAGATATTCTTCGGAAGGAGAAAGCGAAGGATTTGCGCTCGCTTATCTGCGGCCTGCTTCCTCCTCACGCCGTAAAGGTTGGGATTCTGCGAAAAGGAATGATGTTCAGGTTAAACTTTAGAGAGGATAAGAAAGCGGTACAAAAACTTTTTGAAAAGAATCCCCGTCTGAAAGCAGAGGATTTCCCGCCAGAGGTTGAGTCTTGGGGGAGTATTTCTGCGATTAAGAGTGATTTTAGCATCGAAATTAAGTGCGTGGAGAGAAAGGATCGAAGTCCTGAAAATCCCAAGGCAGCGGATAAATTGGCGACTCTGCTGGGACTGCCTTCCTCGGAAGAAAAGGCAAAGCAACTTAATCTTCAGTCTCCCATATGATCCACCACCTCATCTTAGCCGGAGAGGGTGGTGAGATGCATATTTCAGAGGGGATGCTCTGTTGTGGGCAGAATCGGGTCGCATTGCAGGTGCTGGGTTCTGTGCAATGCCTGTCCCCGCAGATGAAGTGGAGTCAGGCTGCGCTGGCAGCTCTTTCCTTGCAATGCCCGTTGGTACTGGCTCGATGGGATACGAAGACGGGCAAATGGCAGACCTCCTCAGTGCAGCCGCGCACGCGTTATGTGAACCCGGAGGTCACCTTCCGCATCTGCAATCTCAAACCCGCCCGCAGTACGGCGTATGCCTCCGCTCTTATTTCGGCAAAGGTGGAGAATCAACATAGCCTCATTCGTTCCCTGAATCCGTCGCTTCCTCCGCTGCCCAAACTTGCTGCCAATTCGTACAATCGTATCCTACGACTGGAGGCTAAATGGGCTCGCTTCTTTTGGGCGATGTATTTCAAGGAGGCCTCGCAGGATCTCTTCACGCGTGAACACCGCCGTGCCCAGGCACCCCTCAACGTGGCTCTCAATTACGGCTACGGCTTCCTCTACCACGCTATCGAGTGGCAGTGTATCGCCAACGGAATTGAACCGGGTATAGCCATTATTCATCGCCTGCGCCGCAGCCGTCCCAGCCTTGTCTGTGATCTTATCGAACCCTTCCGCTGCTGTGTGGAGCTTACCGTGATGCGCCACCTGGACGAAATGCACGATTCCAAACTGATGGCCGGGCGCTTCGCCGAGATGATGGAATCCTTTTGGATGTACAACGACAGGCGCTTCCGCTTGCGAACCATCATTCGCCTTGTCGTAGAGTCCTTTGCTCGCGCCATTCTCACTGATTTTCCCGCTCATTTCCGACCTTTCCTCCTCCATGCTCGTGATGCTTGCCTATGATGTGCCGGAAACGAAGCATCAAACTCTCTTGCGCAAGGAGTTTGAAGCACTCGGTGGCAAACGTGTCCAGTACAGCCTCTACATTTTTGAAGGTGAGGATCACGAGATTGATCGCATTATACGGTACATGCACCGTGTCGCTCTCCAGGTGCCCGAGGGAGATATTCGCCTCATTCCTATGGATCGATCTGTCTGGGAGCAACAGGTCGTCCTTCTCGGCGAAGGGATTATTGCCTCCCCTCGACCTTTCCCTGAATTCATCCTTTTTTGGTAGCTGATTTTCGCTTTTTTCAGCGATTTGTGAAACAAGGGAGCCTTCCAATCTGCTCATTACAAGCTTCTTGGAAGGTCCCGTATACCATATTGACTCTGTGGAGTCAACTTCAAAACATATTCGCTCCCTCTAATGCCTGCAACTTGTGTATACCATATTGACTCTGTGGAGTCAACTTCAAAACGCTACACCCTCCAGCTCCTACACGTCTCCGATATACCATATTGACTCTGTGGAGTCAACTTCAAAACAACTCTCCGGGCAGATGGGAATCTCCGCCCTTATACCATATTGACTCTGTGGAGTCAACTTCAAAACCCAATGGCTATTGCGGTGAGGGCTATGGGTGTATACCATATTGACTCTGTGGAGTCAACTTCAAAACGAAAACACACAGGCCGCCGAAAGCGCAACGCCTATACCATATTGACTCTGTGGAGTCAACTTCAAAACGCTTTTACTATTTTTACGCTGCCGGAAAAGAATATACCATATTGACTCTGTGGGGTCAACTTCAAAACTATGCTCCTCCTGCAAATCCGCCGCCTCCAGTATACCATATTGACTCTGTGGAGTCAACTTCAAAACTATGCTCCTCCTGCAAATCCGCCGCCTCCAGTATACCATATTGACTCTGTGGAGTCAACTTCAAAACGTGGTGTTGAAATGCGATTGGTGCGGGAAAGATATACCATATTGACTCTGTGGAGTCAACTTCAAAACGGTGGGCCAACACTGGCGGGCGCTTTCTTTTTATACCATATTGACTCTGTGGAGTCAACTTCAAAACACAATAGCCGCGCGGAACTCCGTGTCCACCTTATACCATATTGACTCTGTGGAGTCAACTTCAAAACGGCATAGGCTCTGAGCAGCTTGAGAGGATTAATATACCATATTGACTCTGTGGAGTCAACTTCAAAACCAAAAAGCCTTCACGGGTGTGGATTGCAAAATTAAATGCAACAAGACGCAGGCACAAAAAAGGTGCCAGTTGGTTCGTTGCAGGGTATATTAAT
>CANQGG010000020.1 GCA_947601655.1 uncultured Akkermansia sp. | reverse complement strand
CTCACCGTGTAGGTATCCAGATCTCCCTTGGCGTCATCCGCCGCATGCGCCTCCAGGTCGCCATAGCCGGCAGAGAGACTCACGCCGACGCTCCAGTGGGCATCCACCTGAGCATCGATGCCTACGGCGCCACCCCAGGAGTTGAGGCGGTAGCCGCTCTCATCCCCGACGCTGTGCTGCTCGGAGAAGAAGCTTGTGCCCTCCACCCAGACGTGGGAGTTCTTGCAGGGGCGCTGCTGGGCGGTTGCCTCGTCGGCATTGCCGGCGCAGCGCAGGCGGGCGGCCTGCAGGGCATGGTCACGCACGCGGCCCATCTGGTTGCGCAGGGCAGCGCTCTGCGCCGCGGAGAGTGAGGTGAGCGTGCTGCCCGCCACGGCCGCCATCACGCGCCGAGCCTCCGCGGGGCTCTCGTTCAGAAGGTTCTGCAAGGCATGGAACATTCCTTCCACCTGCGGGTCAACCGCGCCGCCTGCATTGCTCAGCGCTTTCCAGAGCAGGTTCAAACCGGCTACGCTGTTGCCGGTGGTGGCGTAGCTCATCCATGGACTTTCCGTGCGGGCATCCGCATTGATGTACACTTTCTGCCCATCCTGCGTCATCTTCACATTCTCGTAGAGCTGGTCAAGAATGGTGCCGAGATGGACATCGGCTTTCACCACCTCTTTCTCTCCCTCACGGGTGTTCTCGCTCAGTGCATCGCTTACGAGAATGCGGGCAGTTATCGGTGCATTGTAGGCTTCCGGATTTTCGATGTTTGTGCCTTCAAGGATGACGACATCCCGCAGGTCATTATGCGTACCCGACAGGTTGCTTTCCAGGCAATCAATGACGAATGTTGTTCCCTGCTCGATGTAGATGGTCCTTTCTGTTGAAAGCATCGTGGCATCGTGCTCACCGCTTCCCCAGAGATCCGGGTCGTTCAGGTTGAGGGTGAAGTCCGTTTCGGCTCCTCTGCGGAAGACGATGTCTTCTTTCACCTTGATTCCTGCTCCGGCCCTTCCGTTCTCCTCATTCGCCGAAACAACGAGTTTGTCGTTGTCCTGAGCATTGTCACCAACGGTGATGGAGTTGTACTTCGATCCTGCCGCGATGGTCGCCTGCGTATCCTCACCTACCACATAGAGATCGCAGAGACCGTTTTCGGTGTTGCTCATATTGAGGCTTCCTTCCTGCACGGTCAGTTTCCCTTCGATGGAACCTGCAAAGGTGGCATCCTTATCCGTTGAGGTAAATTCTGCCCCTTTCACTGTGCCGGTCGTGTCTTCAGACAGTTTTCCGAGATCGACAGGCGCGTTGCCTTTGAGCTCAAGACGTCCGCCCGCGTCCGCACCGAATGTCAGGTCGGAATCATTCACCATCTCGGAATTGAGCGTGAGCTTGCCGTCCTTGCCCACAGTAATGGATCCACTGCCGGTGAGTTGGTCGGATGAAGCACCCGTAAGATCATTGTCTTTTCCATTGAGTGTGAGTTTGCCATCCACCTGCAACGCGGCATCTTTGCCAATGCTCAGTTCGCCGTCGATGGAGCTGTCCTTGCCGCCGAGTGCGAGCGTGCCCTCTTTCACGGCGACATCTCCACCGGCCTTCAGGTCGCCAGTAGTCATCGTGAGTTGGGCATTTCCCGTTTTTTCGAGAGTGATCTCTCCTCCAGTGGTAATGTTCCCGCTGTATAGCGTGTTGCCAGAGTCTTTTGCGGACAGGGTATCTTCATTATGCAAGGTTACCGTCCGATCTCCTTCTCCGGCTTTCCGGATGTCGAGATTGGAGTCTCCCTCAAGCTGCTTCAGCTCCACGTCAACATCAGCAGTGAGCGTGGTATCATCATTGACAAGGACTTTGTCATAATTTCCACTATTAAGGTCGCTGGCTCCGACCACGACTTCTCCTCCTTGCTCACTCTGCTGCCCAGCAACCCAAACATGAGTCTCGCCTTTCAGAGTGAGTTTGCCGAGTTGAGCGTCATAGCTCTCCACTGTCAGTCCCCAACCGGTCCCGACCACGAAATGCTCCTTTGCCCATTGATAAGAGGAACCTCCTCCTTCTTCCGCCAGCTCTCCATTGGTGATCCAGACTTCCCAAGTATCCGCATCTTTTGGGAGAGATTCGATAGCGTCCGCACTCAGATCAAGGATAAACAGCCCTTCCCCCGTTACATCCACGGTGCCGCCGTCCGCGAATTGGAAAACCGCGCGGCCATTATCAGGCGTGTCGCCTTGCTTCCACACGCTCTGTTTACCCAGCTTGATATGGTCGCCTCCTGTCAACGTCAGTGTGCCGCTGCCAAGTCCCTCCAACCATACCTCCTGTCCGTTCGCCTTGAACGACGTCACTTTGCCAGCATCCAATCCCCCCATCTTCATGGCGCCGGAAAAGGACGTAGCCACATCAATGACTACAGAAGTCCCCTTGTAATTTGTCGCACCTTCCAAGTTGCCTCCGTGCATCGTGATCGACAGGTTTTTGCTCGCGTCCTCATCTGAGGTGGTCAGTGTGAACGTAGCCGCATCAAATATCTCCAACGTGGCTCCTTCGCCAACTTTTCCACCTGAGATCTGCATTTGACCCTGATCGTGCAGCTCAACATGAAGGACCGTTGAGAGTGATGCACTGTTGCTAAGCTTGCACCCGAGATTGCCGCCTTCCATCGTAAAGGAGCCTGAGTCCGTAACGGTGATTTTCGTACTTGCAGAGCATTGTCCATTCGCCTGGAAGACAAAATCGGCGCAGCCTATCCCTCCCTCTGCCAGGACGAATTGTCCATTGCCGGAGACGTTGATTCCAACTCCGGCTTTGTTGATATAACCTGCTTCGCTGGCTTGCCCCGCCTCTCCAAGACTGTTCTGGGTGCTGTTATCATTTTTAACCAGGAATTTTCCCCCCTTCACATTGATAGTGATGTCGGACGTGTCCCCGTAACCACTTGCGATACCGATCTGGCCATTCCCTGAAAGGGTGAAATTGCCACCGTCCTCGGTGATCTCAATAATCACAGTACTCGTGCAAGATTGCTTTTCATCCCAGGAGGATGTCGTCGCGTTTCCGATAGAAGTATTGCTGGATAGAGTAAAATCTCCACCCCGGATGCTGATTTTGGCTTGAGAATCGCCTTTAGAACCTGCATAGGCTACATTCCCAGAACCCTCCATCTTAAACTCTCCCCCCCGCTCCACGATGATGTTTGCACTTCCTCCCTCGGCGACGTTTCCATCGCTTATCGTGAAAGTGCCGCTCACTTGCAAATCCAGCGTTCCGAGTGCATCGTCAGCACCACCCAAAGCAGCGATGGCGCCATCCATGAGGTTGTAGTTGCCGCCAGCCTGCACTACGATGCTGTTGGCACACGTCTTTGCATGTACGTCATGGCTTTTCATCCAAGATTGTTCAGCCCTGTCGTCTGTCAGCGTGGTCTTATTCTGAGTCCACGTTCCAGTCACAGTGATTGTATCTGCGGAGACACTCGTCCCTTTTTGCTCAACGGAGCCGTTATTTTCAACCGTGATGCTCTGGGCAACATCCGCTCGAGTTACTGTATCATTCCAAGTATTGTTCCAAGGATAATAGGAAGCATCGCTTTCCTGGGTCCATTTGCCGCCACTCTTCACGACGATATTATCTGCGGTAATCGGGCTCTTTTTTTGTGACAATGTACCCGCGACATTGATACCGGAAACCGTCAAACTCCAATTGGTTTCCGTGATACTCAGATTCCCGCCCCGACCGACGGTCAAAGTGCCCGAACCGGTGATCTTACCATCACCCTCGCGGGCACGAACGTGCTCTCCGTACAAGGTGAGATCTCCATCCACCTGTAAGGAAAGGTCTTTGCTCAACGTAACCTCGCTTCCTACGGTCAAACTGCCTCCCTCTGCCACGGTGATCGTGCCATCACCGGTGAGTGTGCCGGCAATTAAATTGCTTGTTCCGGAAAGTGTTAGTGTATGTTTCACTTGCAACGTCCCTTCCTCTTCCATGCCGAGCGCTCCCGCGACCGTGTTGTCGCCGCCAGCCAGCACAAGGGTACCGCCAGCCACGTTCACAGCGCCGTCCGCCTTCAAGTTTCCCTTCAGGGTCAATTCTGCGTCACCGGTCTTCTTCAAAGCAACTCCCTCTTCTGAACCCAGATCTCCCTCGAAGATACTTCCGGCGTATGTACCCGAATTTTCCAGCGACAGCTCTCCGCTACCCAAGATGCTCAGGTTACTCTTGCCCTCAAGTTGTTTGATCATTCCGCTCTCCGTGACATTCACTGCCGTCGTCTTATCTACCACAACTTTGTCGTACCCTGCCAGATCGCTCGCGAGTGCCGACACAGTTTCACCCTCCTGTTCTTGCTTGCTGGCATACCATACGTTGTCGGAGCTTGTCGTGACAGTGATTTTCAACGTGTCACCCGCGGAGTCAACGGACACACCCTTGATAATCACGCCCCAACCTGAGCCAAACTTGATTTTTTCCTCAATGCTGCCACCGCCATAAATTGTTGTCCTCCCCTCGATGAGATTGATTGTTGCTTCTCCACTCTGCAACGGGGCTTCTCCCAGCCACGAAACCAAAATCGCGGAGTCGGCCTCTATTTCGAACTTATCCGTCTTCAACATCGCGGATTCGTGCCCTAAATTACCCTGAATTACCCCGAATTCGAGAGTGGCTGTTCCGTCCAAAGAGACCTCGGCAAATTCATTCTGCCTGTTCTCCGGGCAGGTGAACCTCAGGGTAGAACCGTCGTTAATTACCAGTTTAGGACCAACTGATCTGTCGAACTGCTTATCGACTTTCACGGCCTTTACCCCAGCGAATGTCTGGACAGACGCTGTGCCTCCTGCATTGCGTACATTGATGATGGCGCTTTGGTCAGCAGCTGCGTTGCTCAAAGGCGTTCGCAACTCAATAACACCGCTGAAGACGTTTTCACCCTCGCGGGTTGTATTCCCGAATATATCAAAGGCTCCGGGTCCTTCCCATTGTCCGTTGCCACCGAGTTTAATGGTGCCACTGCCCCGCAGAGCAGCGAGATTGGTGCGGTTAGCTCCTTCGCCTACATCATAGGTAGATCCTTCCTCCAGATTGAGAATCAGTGTATTTTCGCCGTTATAATCTCGAGAGTTGATCTCTGCATAGTTGCTTAAGGAGAGAGTCCCTCCCGTCTGCACAGTGATCATACCTGTGTTTTCAGAGCTCTTCCAAGTTCCTTCGCGCAAGGTTCCGCCGCTGACCACCAGTTCACCATTCACATCGAGCACAGCCTCGGCGCTGTTCATGGTGATGTTGCCCACAACGGTTCTTTCATCATCAAATGCGGGAGTATCAGCGGTTATTGTTATGTCACTCACCTCATTCACTGCATGGATGCCCTCTTCACGGGGAGCAGCGGCATAGGTCGTCAGGGAAGTCATCACTGCCATGAGGGCAGTGAACAGTACAACGGGCAGATGTAGTTTCATAGTGTGAATAGATTGGTTATGGATCGAAGCGCCTGGTGTGCCGCGAGAGGAGAACTCACTGTCAGGAGAGGCATCACACGTTTCGCGCTACGGTGAAGAGGATACGTATTTACAATACGTATCCGCAAATGTGTAAATCTCTGATTATGTATATCTTGCAAAAACGTGAACAACCGTGTTTTTTGCCGTTAAAGTAGACGATCCCTCCTAATAACACATTAAATATAAAGGATAAAAATTTTCAAATAGAGGCTTGACATACGTATTGTAAATACGTAGACGGGGTGAGATGTTTGCTGCCGTACCGACAGAACCGCCCGCCGGGTTTCCCCGACGAGCGGTTCTGCATTTACCTGTTGTGTGTGTGTTGTATTTCTTTTGAGAAGAATTCGTGAATCCTCCTCAGAAGCCCATGCGGACGCCAAGCGCGGCGTTCCATGCGTTCGCGTGCTCTCGCAGCTCGCCGCCCGCATTCACGTAGATCTGCGAGTTCGGCGTCACAGGCACATTCACTCCCGCCCCGAATTGGAACGCCGTGCTGCCCGTCTTCGAGCCGTACACGCTCTGCGTGAAGTTCGGATCTGCCAGCAGCGCCACGTTCGCCACGCTCCGGCGGTCTCCCAGGTCCTGAGCCACGTTCGCATGCACCTCCGTGCTCACCGTGCGGTTGACTGCCTTCGCGGAGTTGATCGCCGCCAGCCAGCGAAGCCCAAGACCCAACGTCACCGTGTCGCGCGTCTGCTTCTCTGCGGCAAGTCCTACGTTCCCCGCATTCTTCTCGCTGAACCCGTCCATGCTCGTGTGCATCACTGCCACGTTGAACAGCGGCTGGAGGATGTTGCTCTTGTTGTCTTTTACCGGGTGGAAGTCATACGTGAGTTCCCACATCGCACCCAGGCTGCTGCCGCTCGCGTTGCTCGTGGCGGTGTAGCTGCCCGCTCCGTAGTTCACCGTGCGCTTGAGATCCGCTTCATTCGTGCCGAGAGTGAAGAGCAGCGTGTTGCCCCATCGGCCGTTCTTCGCCTGACTCCAGAAGCTCACCGTGTAGGTATCCAGATCTCCCTTGGCGTCATCCGCCGCATGCGCCTCCAGGTCGCCATAGCCGGCAGAGAGACTCACGCCGACGCTCCAGTGGGCATCCACCTGAGCATCGATGCCTACGGCGCCACCCCAGGAGTTGAGGCGGTAGCCGCTCTCATCGCCGACGCTGTGCTGCTCGGAGAAGAAGCTCGTGCCCTCTACCCAGACGTGGGAGTTCTTGCAGGGGCGCTGCTGAGCGGTTGCCTCGTCGGCATTGCCGGCGCAGCGCAGGCGGGCGGCCTGCAGGGCGTGGTCACGCACGCGGCCCATCTGATTGCGCAGGGCAGCGCTCTGTGCCGCGGAGACTGAGGTGAGCGTGCTGCCTGCCACGGCCGCCAGTGCACGCCGTGCTTCGGCGGGATTGCTCTCCACGAGCCGGTCTATGCCGTTAATCAGCTCCACAACGTCCTGATCGGCTTCCATCACGCCGTTCTGATGAAGCTCACGATAGAGCAAGCCCAATCCGGCGCGGCTGTTTGCTGTGGTCGCATACTGCTCCCACGGGCTTTCCGTCCGCTGCGGGATGTGCGTGAGAAGCTGTCCATCTTTTGTCCAGAATGTGGTGTTGCCGACGTCATAGAGCTGATTCATGACGGCTTCGCTGACGCCTTCCCCGGGGGCGACCACTGCTACAGCGGTGACCTTTTCCCATTCTTCTTCTGCCTGAGGTTCCGCCATGAATCGAACAGTCTTCATCTTATAGTTCGCCGCTTGTTCCATGTACTCCTCGGGGTTCTCAATTCCCCCCGCGGCTTCCATGATCACGACATTCAGATCCCCCTTCGCATCCAAGATGTTGCCGGTCAGTGTAACGTCAAGCTCCGTCTCGTGTTCGATGATGATCTTCCCGGCTGTCGACTTGTAGTTGATTTCTTTAACACTGCTTCCCTCCGACAAGTCCGGCTCGCTCAGGTCAATCCTCACGGGTGAATGCGCATAATTGCGGAAAATGATGTTCTCTTCTGCCGTGATGCAGACATCCCCGGTTTCCTCCGACGTCGAGGTTGACAGTGTTCCGTTGTTGTCGATGGAATGATACGTCGACCCTGCCGCCAGAGTTGCACTGCTACCGGATCCCACCTCAAGATCGCAACCGCCGTTTGCGGCATTGCTCATATTGAGGCTCCCTCCATCCACGGTCAGAGTCCCTTCGACGGAACCCGCAAAGGTGGCGCCAGCAGGGTTATTCGATTTGAAGCTCCCCGCCACTGTGCCGGTCGTGTCCTCAGACAGTTTTCCGAGATCGACAGGGGCGTTGCCTGTGAACTCGAGCCTGCCGTTCCCCGTAGCGCCAAAGCCGGGTACATCTTCGGCGTCCAGCATCTTGCTGTCCATCTTTAACGAACCGCCATCTCCAACGAAGATGGATCCTTCGCCGGTGAGTTGTCCGGATGTGACGCCCGAAAGGTCGTTACCTTGTCCATTGAGCGTGAGCTTGCCGTCCACATCCAGCGTGCCTTCTTCACCGAGCGTCAATTTGCCGCCGATGGAGTTGTCATCACCGGTAAGAGTCAACGTCCCTTCATCCACTGACAAATCACCCTGCGCATCTAAGCCTCCGGACAGCGTTAGATTCTCACTGCCTGTCTTGTGCAGGTTGATCCCGGGATCCGTGGTGAGTTTGCCGGTCAATTCTGAGGCACCAGGGTGTATGGACTCCCGCTCATTTTCGAGTGTAACCTCACCCTGTCCTGTGATGTTCAGGTTTCCTGTACCCTCTAGTTGTTTCAAGGTGCCGCCGCTTCCGGATGATTCGAGGGTTGTATCTTTTGCTACATAAACCTTCTCTCCATCAACATCGCCTAGATCCATTGAACCCTCTAAGAACTCGCCCTCGAGACTACCCTTAATCACGATTCTTCCGCTCTCCATATTGCCAGAAACCTCTCTACCCTCAACATTCAGTCCCCAGCCGGCGCCAACCAGGAAGTGTTTTTGGAACCAATCGTTATCGATTTCAGCACCATCCCCAGATTCCCATTCCTCTGCGTTCGTAAACCACACCTCAAAGGAGACTTCGTCCCCGGGCAGTAATTCTCCGGCAGTCACCATATCCGCCAAAGCCTCTCCTAAATTGAGGGTCAAGGTAGTGTCTGCATCGTTAAATTTCACTCTGCCAAGGTGATCTCCACCGCGGATATCTTTGGAAAAAGAGATGAGAGCCTTTGCTTCCTGCATGCAGGCTTCTCCATTGATTTCCACAATACTCTGACGACCTACGTTTATTTCATTTTCCGTTCCCTTAAGGGTGAGTCGAGAGCCGCCATTTAAGTTTGTGATTGTAGTGCCGGCTCCTTTGATTTGCAAACCCTCGTTGATGAGGCCCGCGGTGCAAAAGCCAAAATCCAAGTCATCGTGGTAGTCAGCGGTTGTACGCACAGTAATCCCATCTGGCAACGCTTCATCTCCAACTCCGTACACACCGTAGGCTACGGAGCTGCGTACAAGTCTTCCACCCTCCATAAGGACACTTCCATAAAAACGAACACCCACATATCCTACGTCCCCTTCCTCTCGCCTTCCGGAAAGGTCAAGACACGAATTCCCCCTCATCACGAGGGAACATTGATACTTTTCTTCCGGAAGAGATTTGAAGTTTTCAGCGCCGATTTTTGCACGAAGCCTGACCGTGCTATCCGTGACATCAAAGTGAATTTTAATCGTGGAATTTTCATCCATTTCGGAGGAACATCCCAAATATACTCCGTGCTTCCCGCCGAGTGTGAATACGGCGCCATCTTTGAGCGTCACATTTACTTCCGAGGAATAAGAAGTCGGATTATATTGACCGTACGCAATGAAACCTCCTGCGAGGTAGAATGAGCTCCCCGGTCCTGAAACGTTGATGTTGACTTCCGCTTTTCCCTTGGATCCTTCAATCGAACCGATCTTCCAGTCATTGTTGTACTCTTCTTGATCATCCTCATAGGAACCAAAGACACCACCACCTGATATGTTAATATTGACGGTGGATACCTCATTTTGATTCACCCTGCCAATGTACGTGGCGCCCCTTGCCTTGAACGATCCTCCTTCTGTGATATTGATAGTGACATCTGAAATACCGGGTATTCTTGAAGAGGAGGCGCTGGAGCTGAAACCGCCGATAATGGTTTTCTCGCCTTTGAGGGAATACGCCCTCAATTCACCGGCTCCCAGAGCCTTGAACTCATCGGCCTCATTCCCCAAGTTGATGATGGTTGTGGTACGCGAGTACTCCTCATCGGATTTTCCGATTGTCATGTTACGCGCGTCGATCAGGCCTCCCTTGAACACATTGATTGTCGTGTTCATCACCGCAATTTTTTCCTCACTACCGAGGCCTGACAAATACGCTTCCGATACGGTAACAAGGCTATCTGCATTAGCCGTGTTTTCATCACCATAATCGCCTGTCAGTACGCCTTTCTCGTAAATATTGATCGTTGCGGATGTTTCTGCGTCGTTTTCCGCGTAGAAGAGGGTTGATTGACCGCCAGCCACGAGTGTACCTCTCAAATCCACGGTTGAGGTGGATGTTTTCTTCATGTCTGCGCTGAATGGATACTTCGAAAAAATGCCGTAACCGAGGTAGCAATCATAATACTTCGCCCTCGGAGCTATTTCCAGCGTACATCCCTCGCCGATGGTGAAAGAGTTGTTACCCGTCAAGAGAATATCGGCGGTCGGTGCAGAAAGAACCACTTTGGTCTGGTCGTCCTCGTCATTTTCCTTTGAAATGTTGATGACGAGATCTCCGAGAACTACCTTGGAAGAAGATGAAGAGGACTTCTTGTCAAAATAATTCTGAAGCGCAGCATCGCTCTCGTTGATCTGGCCGTCCCATCCTTGCACGGTTTCCCCACCTATTGTGAGGTCGTACTTGGCAAAAGAGGGCATTGCAGTCATCACCGCCATGAGGGCAGTGAACAACATAACAGGTAGGTGTAATTTCATTGTCGTAAAGAAAATAGGTTTGATAGCTGTGCTGCTTTCCTTGTGCAGGAAGCAGGATCACATGTCGGGGACAGTTTACGTATTTGGAATACGTATCCGCGAATACGTAAATCTCTGATTATGTGCATTTTGCAAAAAAGTAAACAATCGTATTTTTGTCGTTGGAACGAGTTCTTTCCTCATTAAGGGATTGAATATAAAGGATAAAAATTTTCAAATAAGGGCTTGACATACGTATTCCAAAAACGTGTCTCTCGAAGGAAGCAACATGGGGATGATCCGAGATTGCCGAGGATGAAAATCGAGGTGAATCGCATTGCGAAAAGGAAGGCGGTCTGATCTACTGTATTCGCAGGAAATGAGCACGCTGGAGGCTGTCATAGCGCATGTTTTCCAATGCGCTTGCTCATGGACCCTTTCATGTACCATGTAGGAAATTTGGCGAGCTGTGCTCGCGGAGTTGCGAAGCAGGAGCAAGGCGAATTTCTGAAGCGATGCGGTTTTGGGAGCGGAAAGGTTTTTGGAAGCGGAGCCGTCTTGCAGGCTTTGCGTAGTTTTTTTCGAATTGTGAACGTATGCGGGGACTTCGTGAGAGTCCTCCTCATGATGAGCACTTGTCGTCATGATTTTTGGTGCGTATCAACGATGATATCAGTTAACAAGAGTATTTTTCTCTGTTGCTTCACTTCTCTCCAATGCGTCTGCTTTGTAAGCACCTGTTCCGCACTTGCAATGATGCGGGGATTTTGCTATGATGGAGGCGAAGAATCTAATCCATATCATGATGAAGATACAAACTTTAATTCTGTTGCTTGCGGGCATGGGGGTGGCAGCGGCGGCTCCCCTTCCTGATTATCCCCTGATATATAGTCCCGCTGTGGGCGGACCCGTGGCGAACCCGGACTATGCGAGAATATCACCCTCACTCCCGGCAGCGCCGAAACAGACGCCGGGATCGGCGGTTGCAGCGGAGGTGGATCGCACTCTGCCGAATACCGGGCAGAATTCACTGCCTCCCGTGCCGAGTATGCCGCGCTACATGCGTTCTTCCAGCTACGAACTGGATATAACCGGCGCGTACGGTTTCAAGGCGGCGCCGGACAACTTTTTCTCCTGCGACATGGTAGGAGCCGAGCTGGAGGGAGCCTATTATTTCGCTAAACACCACGCCTTCACTCTTTCGCTGGGGATCATGGGAGGCGGACGAACCGAAGATTTATGGGTGATTCCACCGGATGGAGATCGACCGTATCCTTTCACGGATAGCTACGACCGCATGAGCTTTACCCTTATGGCGGGGTACCGTTACAGTCAACGCATCGGGCGTTACATGCTGCTGCAAGTGGGCGCCAAGTGCGGTATGGACGTGCAAACGCTGGATATCGATTACGGCTACGGGTGGAGTGGGTATCCTTACGGAGATTACAACGATTGGGGGCCGGATCAGTCTGATACAGCCGTCGGCATGGGGTATGCCGGCTACGTGAACATCGGATTCTACATTTCCAGTAACGTGGTGCTGCACGCCGGTTACCAGTTCCGCGGTTCTACGGCGCGCCCGAAGGCAGACTACGAGATTCCGGGCGTTCCGGTGGAGAAGGTGGGCACAATGCGCTGGCACGAGGTGCGCCTCGGTTTTCTCATTCGATTCTGATTTTTGAAGACAAGCTATGACACTGCAATTCTACAAGATGACCGGCGCGGGCAACGACTTTGTGATGGTCGATAACCGCGATCTCTCGCTTACGCCATTGCTCACGCGCGAGACTATTGCCGCGCTTTGCAACCGCCGCTTCGGCATCGGGGCGGATGGCCTTATCGCTGTGGAGCCGGCATCCGCCGGGGGAGATGTGCGGATGCGCTACTACAATTCCGACGGCGGCGAGGCTGAGATGTGCGGCAACGGCGCACGGTGTTTCACAGCCTATGTGAATATGCTCACTGAAGGGAGGTACACGACTCTGCGATTTGAGACCCTCGCGGGGATCGTGCGTGGCGCCGTGGCGGAGGACGGACAGATTACCGTGCAGCTCACCACACCTAAGGACATGAAACTGCATGCGCTGCCGGCGGATGATACGATTCCTGCTCCCGTGCATTTTATCAATACCGGCGTGCCGCACGCTGTCGTCTATCTTCCCTCGGTGGAGCAGCTGGATATCGTGAAGCTCGGAGCCTATTTGCGCTATCACCCCGCCTTCGCCCCGGCCGGAACGAATGCCAATTTCGCCACCATTCTTTCCCCGCAGCATCTCAAATTGCGCACGTACGAACGCGGAGTAGAGGACGAAACCCTCGCCTGCGGCACCGGTATGACAGCAACGGCTCTGCTGCATGCTGAGCTGACAGGCGCTCCATCGCCCATCGCGCTGGATGTCGCGGGCGGCTGCACACTGCGCGTTGCCTTTGAGCGCACGGCGGATGGCGGCTTCCGGGATGTCACCCTCACCGGTCCTGCCGTGGTGGTGTTCCGCGGGGAAATAGATATTCCCTCATGAGCTCGGGAGTTTTGCAAACGCATGGCGCTCCCATCGCTCTGATCGGGTTGATGGGCTGCGGGAAGTCCACGGTTGGTCGCGAGTTAAGCCGCGCCTGCGGATTCCCTTTTCTGGATACTGATGCCGTCATTGAGCAGCAAATCGGTTCTTCTATCCGCGATATTTTCGCCACGCGCGGAGAGGCTCACTTCCGCGCGCTGGAAACGGCCTTGCTGCGCTACATTGAACAGTCGCCCGAGCTCCACCCCACCATCATCTCCACAGGCGGTGGTATTGTCCTTTCCCGCGAAAACCGCGAGATTCTCCGCCGCATCGGTTTCACCGTCTGGCTGGACGTGGATGTTCCTAATCTCCTCTTGCGCACGGCGCGCTCGTCGAACCGTCCCTTGCTCAGCGATGAAGCCACGCGTGAGGCAACGCTTACCTGCCTCTTGAAGCAGCGGCGTCCTTTCTACGAGCAGGCATGCCACCTGCGTATCAATTCCTCTGCCATGCAGGTGCAGGACGTCGTGGATATTATCCTTCTTCACGCTCGTTCGTTCTTCGCAGGGAGTGATTGACATTCTGTTGTGCTGAGAAATTCCGAAACTCTACCTAAACCGGAAAAATTATGAAAAATATAAGAATAACATCGTGTTGGGTACTGGTCGTGTGTACCCTTGTTTCATCGATTTTTAATTCTGACTTTTATTTTGCGGCGTCGCTGATCAATTTCATCACATACATTCTTGTTGTAGCCGTTCTTCTGTCTGAGGCGTACAAAAGTCGTTCAGAAATTGACCAGGGAAAGGAATTGGTAAAGTTGGACATTACCATGCTGGGCAGCGCACTGCTGGCCGGATTTGGCATTATGGGCGGGACAGTTTATTTGAACCAGCCAGAGGGATATACAGTGTTCATCAACAAAGCCGGTCGTGTGCTTAACACCGGAGGACTCCACATGAATGACAAGTGGATAGGTTTGACGATTGCGATAATGTACGGTCTATGGTTTATATCCATGATCATCTTTCTCACTTGCGCCTATCGTGCTGCGAAACTAAGACGGATTGGACGGAGCGCTCAAAACTAATGCGATGGTCGGCGAGTTGGACTTCCTCAAGATCTGATGGCCTTATGTGTTTGTGTTGATCAAATGTCGATATTTTTATGAGCAATCTAAGAATAACATCATGTTGGGTGCTCCTTGTATGCAGTGCAAGTTCATTGTTATTCAATTACAAGTATGGTGGTGGCTACATCTCAGCGTTGTGGATCAACCTTATCACGTTCGTTCTTGCCGTGATTGCTGTGTCATCTGAGGTGTACAGGAGTTATTTCAAGAAAGAACAGGAAAAGAAGGTTGAGAAGTCGGATATCATCATGCTGGCTAGCGCGTTGCTGGCCGGCTTCGGCATTATGGGCGGCACGTTTTATTTCAACCGACCAGATGGGTATTCAGTGGTAATTCACGAAGGGGGAAAGCTTATGGAAGCTTTCAACTCACATCACATGAACGGAGGCTGGATAAGCATAGTAATCTTGTTGTCCAATATTACCTGGCTCATTTCTATGGTCGTGTTCCTCATGTGTTCATGGAATTACAAGCGGCGCACGTAAAATCAATAGTTAAAGCAGAGGGACTATAAGTCGCAAGATAACGGCGGGGAAAGTTGACTCGCGGGTATCAATTCATCCGTAGGAAGGAGGGGAAAAGCGTTCCATGAGATCAATTTCGGCATTGACAATACCTCATACAGGGTATAAGGTATATGCCATGGAAACGCACCATATGAGACATACGGATCAGCTGCCCCGCATGAAACGGATAGCGGGTCAAGTAGTTGGGATACAGAGAATGATTGAGGAAGGGAGGTATTGCATGGATATATTGATTCAGCTGCGGGCAGTGCGAGCGGCGCTGAAGCGGGTGGAGGGAAACATCTTGGAGCGCCACCTGAAACATTGTGTGGCGCAGGCCATCGGGGATCCTGCGGTAGCGGAACAGAAAGTTACCGAACTCCAGAAATATTTTGAAGCCGATCAAAGTTGATATGGAACAGAATTTTAAAATCACAGGGATGAGCTGCACCGGCTGCGCCGCGCGTGTGGAGAAAGCCGCGCGTGGTGTGGAAGGGGTACAGGAAGCGCAAGTGAATCTTGTGGCCGGGAGTTTGCGGGTTATATGCGCGAGCAATACGGATGCGCAGCAGATTGTGGCTGCAGTGCGGCGTATCGGTTTCGGCGCGGAGCATCTGGCAGCGGCTGCACCACCGCCTGCAAAGGAGAGTGCGGCGGCGGGGTGGCGAGTACTTGTTTCTCTTCTTTTGCTCATTCCCCTGGTGGCGCTGCACCACGGCGGGTACGGCTTTTTATGGGTGCAGCTGGTTCTGGCTGTGGGCATCGCAGGGGTGAATTATCGTTTCTTTACACGTGGGGTGAGCAGTCTTCTGCAGGGAGAACCGGGAATGGATGCGCTCGTTTCGATGGGCGCCGGCGTGGCGTTGATTGACTCGGTGTTGCATCTCTTCCTCGGATCAGAGGGTGCAGATGCTATGTATCCCGAGACTGCCGGGATGATACTCACATTCATCTCCGTCGGCAAATGGTTGGAAGCGCGTGCCACGCACAGGACCGGTCGCGCCGTGGAAAAACTTTCGCGACTCCTGCCGTTTGAGTCTACGCGGCTCACCCCTGCCGGAGATGAGGAGCGCGTGCCGACGGATTCCCTGCGCGTAGGGGACCTTGTCCTTGTGCGACCCGGGGAGCGGGTTCCCGTGGACGGTGAGGTGGAGGAGGGAAATTCATCCATCGATGAATCCACCCTTACGGGCGAAAGCATGCCGGTGGAAAAAACGACAGGGTCGCGCGTGTCTGCCGGTACTCTGAATGCCGATGGCGTGCTGCGCGTGCGCACGCGGAAGGTTGGGGAGGACTCCGCTTTCTCTGCGGTGATTCGGCTCGTGCGCGATGCCGCTTCACACAAGGCGCCTGTCGCGCGGCTGGCGGACAAGGTGGCGGGGATATTTGTGCCGGTGGTGGCAGGCATTGCGTGCATCACGGCGGCCGTGTGGGGGATTCTCGGTTTTGGTTGGGAGCTTGCGTTGGCGCGAGCGGTGGCGGTACTGGTGATTTCCTGTCCCTGCGCCCTGGGGCTTGCGACTCCGGTGGCCATCATGGTGGGTGCGGGAATTGGAGCAGGCAAAGGAATCTTATTCCGCAACGGGGAGGCTATGGAGGCGGCGGGACGCGCGACTTGCGTTGCGTTGGACAAGACCGGAACACTTACACTTGGCAAACCACGGATCACGGACGTGCTGACGCGGGAGGGTGTGAGTCGCGACGAGCTTCTGCAATTAGCTGCCAATCTTGAACAGGGGGCGAATCATCCCCTTGCCCACGCCGTGCTGAGCGCGGCGCCGACCCCTGATGCCACGGCGGAGCGACTGCGTGCCATCCCGGGACGCGGCGTGCAGGGAGAAATCAGCGGCGTCCCTTGTGCAGCGGGCAATGTTCGACTTATGGAGGAGATGCATGTGGCTCTTCCCACGGAGGCAGAGGCTCCGCAGTTTGTTGGCAAGACGCTGCTGCACATCGCCAGGGGTGGAAAGTGGATCGGTTGTCTTGCCGCGACCGATGCACCGCGTCCCACAGCGGCTGCGGCCGTGCGGACCTTGCATGATGCGGGCATGCGCGTGCTTATGCTCACCGGGGACAATGCTCACACTGCGCAAGACGTGGCTTCTGACACCGGGGTGTCGGAGGTGCACGCCGCGCTCTCTCCGCAGGAAAAGGAGGAATTCGTGCGAAAGCTGGGAGAGAATGGGGAGCGGGTGGCGATGGTGGGCGACGGGGTCAATGATGCGCCGGCTCTCTCCCGCGCTTTAGTGGGCATCGCGATCGGAACCGGCGCAGATGTGGCGGCTGAGAGCGCGGGGATCATCCTCATGCACAGCGATCCCATGGATATTGCGCGCGCCGTGTTGCTCAGCCGTGCCATCCTGCGCAAGATTCGCCAGAATCTTTTCCTTGCGTTTATCTACAACATTGTTGCCATTCCCCTGGCTGCCGGTGTGTTTTTTCCTGTGTGCGGGCTGTTGTTGCCTCCCGCCGTTGCGGCTGCCGCCATGGGGTTGAGCAGCCTATGCGTGGTAGGCAATGCGCTTCTCCTGCGGAGATTCCGTGATCCTGCGGCAAATCCGCAGGGACAGGCAGAGAAAAATTAGGAGAGAGAGGCCAGGATATCCTGCAGCTCATCCCATGAGCTGACACGAGCCAGGGCAGAGCGTTTTTCTCTCGTTCCCGGGATGCCTTTTGTGAGCGAGAGGATGCGCGCCCTGAGGGCTCGCATCGTCGTGACCTCATCCCCGTAGTGCCCGGAGTCCAATGTCAATTTCGCGTAGCGCAGCACCAGGTTCAGCTTTTCCGGAGAGGTTGGTTCCGGCAGCCGCTCTCCGGTATCCAGAAGGCGGCGCGCATGGCGGAAAATCCACGGAGAAGACATGGCTGCGCGCCCTATCATCACTCCTGCCACAATACCCTTATCCCGTTCGCGCAAAATATCCTCTGGCTTACGCAGGTCGCCATTGCCGATGATGGGGATATGCACGCTGTGAGCACATTCATGGACAATATCCCAGTCCGCCATGCCGCTGTACTGCTGAGAACGCGTGCGGCCATGCACGGTAATGGAACGAACTCCGGCGTTTTCCAGGCGCATGCAGGCTTCGACGGCGCAGATGCTGCCGGAATCCCATCCACTGCGGATCTTTGCCGTCACCGGGCAGTCCTTCTCCAGCTCCTGAACCACGGCGCGTGCGATACGCTCCAGCAGCGGCAGATCCTTCGTCAGCGAGGCGCCGCCATTGCGCCCTACCACTTTTGGCACCGGGCAACCGGCGTTGATATCGATAAAATCCGGGTGCACCGAATCTACGATAATTCGAGCCGCTGCCGCCATCTGCTCCGGTTCCGCCCCGAAGATCTGCACACCCACCGGTCTCTGCTCATCGCTGAGCTGCACGTATCTCTGCGTCCTTTCCCACGCTTGCAGGACTCCTGCGGCGGAAACAAATTCAGTTTCCAGCACATCAGCCCCCTCTTCTTTGCAGAGAGCGCGGAAGATCGGATCCGTCACCCCCGCCATCGGGGCGAGGTACAAGCTGAACCTCTCCAACCACGGCATCTGATCCGCTTTCATTGCTCTCTTCGCATTTGTTCTCACCAAAAGAAAGCGCCTCTCACAGCGTGCTCACTGTGAAAGACGCATGGACGTACGCCCGCATGAACTGCGGGACCGCCGTGCCGTACGGTTCAGGCGGTAGCGCGAGCTTTTTTAATGATGGAGGCCACGGTTTCAGATGCTTTTGCCCCTGTCTTGAGCCACTTATCCACCTTCTCAAGCTCGATTTTGTAGTTCACCCCTTCCACCATCGGATCATAGGTGCCCACCTGCTCAATGAACGCCCCATCGCGTCGTTTGCGGCTGTCTACCACGACGATCTTGTAGTACGGACGATTCTTGGAACCCTGGCGGTTGAGTCGAATTGATACCATAATAAACGAGAGTTGTTGCTTCCACGACAGCGAGGTTCCCCCCGGACTGCGGGGCGCAGGGTATCACACACCGATTGCCTTGTCAAGAGTAAAGAATTTTTTATTCTTTGTCCGAGAGGAGGAAGAAACACAAGTTCAATAATTCTCCAGGTTTGTCGTATTTCCTGAGAGCGCGGACGGGATTCCCTTGACCGCATCCCTTCTGTGTGTTAGACTGCAAACGTTATGAGTGTTCAAGAGACGATTGACCACACGGTACGCGGCAAGAAGGTTTTTGAGGATGAAATTGAGGCGTTGCGCGTGATAGGAGCCAACCTAGGGATGGAATTTTGCCGCGCAGTGGAAGCGATGCGCGGGGCAGTGGAAAGCGGTCACAAAATCATTGTGGTGGGTGTTGGCAAAAGCGGGCTTGTGGGTTCCAAAATAGCGGCGACGCTTACCTCCACCGGCGCGCCTTCCGTGGTGCTGGATTCAATGAACGCTATGCACGGTGATCTCGGTATTGTGCAGGATGGTGATGCATGCATTGCGATGTCTTTTTCCGGGGAGACGACCGAACTGCTCACGCTGTTGCCCTTTTTGAAGAGGTATGATATGCCAATTATCGGGATGACCGGCAAACCCGGTTCTACGCTTGGTCAGCTTTCTGATATTGTGCTGGATACATCGGTGGAGCGAGAGGCGGACCCGCTGAATCTGGCTCCCACGTCATCTTCCACTGCGATGCTGGTGATGGGTGATGCGTTAGCAATGGCCCTTCTTGAGGCACGGCATTTTACGAAAGAAGACTTTGCGCGCAGCCATCCGGGAGGATCATTGGGACGGGCCTTACTCACGCGCATTTCAGACATCATGCGCAAGGAAGTGGCGACGCGTTCACAAGACGCCACCGTGATGGACTGCCTCGTAGCGATGACTCAAGCGCGCTCCGGAGCATGCGTTCTGACGTGCCCAGATGGAACCCTAGCAGGCATTTTTACGCATGGTGACTTTGCGCGCGCGTACCAGACGAATCCCGCCTGCGGTTCTCATCCTGTTGTGGATTACATGACGAAGAATCCCGTTTTTGTGCAGGCAGATCAGCTTGCCATGGCGGCAGTTAAAACGCTGCGTGACCGGAGGATTGACGATCTTGTGGTGCTGGATGCCTCCCGGCATCCTGTTGGGCTTATTGATACCCAGGATCTCGTGCGGCTTAAGCTCATTTGAGGCAGCGAGATGGGCGGATTTCGCAACTGAAGGGGTGGTGGGGCGAAGCCGTCGCACGGGTCTGCACACCCGATTTGAGATTTACCGACATGCTCACAAAAACTCGGGGGCGCAGGACCGCGGCGAGTTCAACGGGTGTGTGGGGACTCAGCCTTCTTTCTGGCTGAGATCGTGGAGCTGCGGGTTTATCTTGGCCAGGCATTCTACGATGCGGTCGTTTACGCTGTGGTGCAGCATTCCTCCGGCCATACGGCAGGCATTGAAGATAGCAGTGGCATTTGCTGAACCATGAGCAATGATGGAGACGCCGTTCACTCCCATAAGCGGGCAGCCTCCCACGCTGTCGGCACTCATACTCTGAGCTATGCTGCGGAACACGGGACGCATCAGCAACGCTCCGGCTATTGCCATTGGGCTCTTCCTGATGCCTGCCTTCATCCAGTGCGCAAAGGCCTTTGCCGTTGCTTCCACACTTTTGAGAAGGATGTTCCCTGTAAAGCCATCCGTCAAGGCCACATCCAGCTCCGTTTCGAATAAATCATGCCCTTCACAGTTCCCTGTGAAACGGAAAGGAAGCAAGTCGCGATTTGCAAGCTCGTGCAGCAGGTGGTACGCCTCCTTAGAAAATTCGCTTCCCTTGCAATCCTCAGTTCCATTGCTCATGACTGCCACGTTTGGTATAGCGCGACCATAAATGTAGCGAGCCATCATGGCTGACATCACTGCATACCCTACCAGATGACTCGGTTTGGCATCCGGGTTCGCTCCCGTGTCGCTCACCAGCACATAGCCGTGCACACTCGGCATAGGAGACACAATCCCCGCACGTTCTACTCCTTCCAGCAGACGAAGCTTGATGGTGCTGGCAGCCACAGCCGCTCCTGTGTTGCCCGCGGAAACAACCGCGTCGCTCACCCCGTTTTTCACGAGCTCCACAGCCACACTGATGGAAGAATTCTTGCCTCTCCGCACAGCTGTGAGTCCGCTCTCCTCCATGGTCACCACATCCGGCGCGTGGACAATTTCCAAACGCGGATCTGCTCCGATACCTGCCGCATCGCACGAGGAACGCAACCTGTGTTCATCCCCTACCAAAAAAAGCTTCTCAAGGTCTGAAAGATCCTTGAGCACCTTCACTGCACCTCCTATGTTGATATCCGGAGCGTTATCTCCGCCCATGGCATCCAATGCAATTTTCATACGATCGTTAGAGAGTGCAACTCGCTTGACGTACTCTACCACAGTCGGAAAAGATGTCAACTTAAAAAGGCCTTGTCTCAGGGCAAACGCATTGGGAATGCGTTTGTTCATGTACCATGTATTGATAATGTGAGCGTTGCACAGTTTTTTCGAATAATGAACGTATGCAGGGGCTTCCTGGGATCCCTCACCATGATGAACGCTTGTCGTTATGATTTTTGATGTGTAACAACATTGATATCAGTTAATAAGAGTATTTTCTCTGTTGCTTCACTTCTCTCTAATCCGTTTGCCATGGGTTTTGTCCCAGGGCAAACGGATTAGAACATGAAATTGTTCGTCAACGTCTCGATGCGTTTTTACTTTACAGTGCGGGCGCTCTGTGGTACGATGAGGAAAGATGCAAACATCTATGAGAATTTTGAGTAACGTGAAAAGTAAAATATTTGCATTGATACTGGGGGCCTTGCTATGGGTGACCTCCGGGTATGCGCTTGAGATAAGTGATTTGGCATTGCCCATGAATCGGGACAAGGCGGACGATACTCTGAGCAAGGACTACATGTACAAAGTGCTGGGTGACGGGTCAATTCGTCGCACATGGCAACTGAGTGACAAAAAGGTATTTATGGATTTTGCCGCCGATAACGGTGATCTTTTGCTCATCGCGATTGAGTATAACAAGCCTGTTTCGCTCAAAGTGGGGCTCAAGGATGCAAAGACCATAGCCGGTGAAAAGCTGGATAAAGAAGCCAAGTGGGCTGCCCCGAAGAGTGAGGAAGCGCGCAAGATGGTGCAGGAAACCTATGGGTTAGAGAATCCTAAGCGAATGAAGCTCAAGGATGATGCGGTGCTGTTTTACGAGTTGGATAGGACAAAGAAAAAGGTAACGAGGGTCTCGCTCTTCGCGATGATGCCTTCCACGAACCGCTGGGTTCTTGCCACGCTGACCCCGGAGTCTCGGCGTTCTGCGTTTGGGCTTCAGATAACAGCCGATGAGATCGCCAATCTTTACAAGGATGAGCAGCGCCGCATGGCGACTCCTCTCGCTTCTAACACTACGAAGTCTACTGACGGTGAAAAGGAAAAGGATACGACAGATGATGCCGCCAGTAGCACGGTGAGTTCTACGTCAAACGGTGACAGTTCTACCGCTTCCTCGTCCATCGCTTCGGCTGATACTCCTTCCCCAAGGAAGTATGATCGCCGAGTTACCGCGATGGGCGTGGTTGCTGGAGCGTCTTCTTCCTACGGTGATTCGTCATCCTCCAACGTCTCATCTGGTCGCACAGGAACCATGATTGTTCGAGAGGCCAGCGAAGGCTTTTCAGTGGAGGAATTTCTGGGAGAGCCTCCGGATTGGCTGAAAGCTGTTGGGATTGAGAAGCCTGAGTGGTGGCATTATTTCGCCGCCGGCATAGGGATATTCCTGGTATTGTCCATAATACTCAGCAATATGGCGGCCAGTGCTCGTCGTGCACGGCAACGCGCCGCCTTTGAAAAGATTATGGCTTCTCACGCTACACCCGGTAAGAAGCGTCCGCGTATCAACAGGTGAAGAACTCCGGAGGGCTACCACACTTTCGCTCTCCCTCCGGATAACTGGAGCATCAGGAGTATTCCTGATCCGGAATCAGATTGCAGCGGAATACTTCCTCCCCATTCGCAAAGAGGCGAATAACGATGCGTTTAGGCTCATGGCGAACAACATAGGCATCGTGCTCTTCCGGAGGCCGTGGGGAAAAGCGCGTCATTTTCTCCGGAGCGAAAACGGCGGTACGCAGCACCCCAATGAGTCGACGGTTGCTCATAGCGAGCATTTCGTCGAAATTACCAGTGGGCAGGGTAAGGGATGGTATGCGGGGTATTGCCACGGCATCGGACTATACACTAACGGCTTTCTTTGTCAAGTCTTTTTGGTTGACAGAAAGACTCGGGAAAGTGTAGGATTCCCGTATCATGACTAACCAGAAAGAAAATCCATCGCACTTTCAGCGGGCTACTTGTTGGAGTGCGCTCACCGGGTTGAGTATCTTTACCATCGTGGCGCTCACAGCCGGACTTCTTTTTGGATTGGGTGCGCTCTTTGTAGCTTTGGAACCGGTGTTGCTTCCGGTGATTATTGCAGGAGTGCTGGCGTATTTGCTTTATCCGTGTGTGGTGCGAGTGCAGCGTCGAGTGCGTAAACGCCTCCTAGCAGTTGTTCTCGTGCTGGCGGGTGCAGCGGTGGTGGTGGCCGGGTTGGGAGCCGCGATTGTGCCGCCCCTGGTGGAACAGACCGGATTGCTTTTTTCCAAGCAAAATCAGATTCTCGCCAGTGCAGTGACGACAGGACAGAATTTTATTAACACCAACACGCTTGCCCAACGCGCTATCGATACTCTTTACGACCAGACGAGACGTGATGATAATACGATTGCCGATGCCAAGGCGCTCTTTCAGAAGCCGGCAGAAGACGACTACACGGCCAAGGCGCTCGCCGTGCTTGACTACCATTCTGAATCACTTACCCGCGCCGGCGTGCGTTGGCTTACTGCCGGTACGAGAGCCATCTATGGTTCATTGGGGATGATTATCGGGCTTGTGATGATACCCGTGTTTCTTTTCTATTTCTTGCTGCAAGGAGAGATTATTGAGCGGAATTGGCACACCATTCTGCCGCTGAGGGCTTCAAAATTTCGTCAGGAGGTAGTTGAGACCCTGCGGCAGATTAATGACTACATTATCTCCTTCGTGCGCGGGCAGATGCTGGTGAGTTTCATTGATGGTATTCTGCTTGGTTTTGCCCTCAAGGTAATGGGGTTGCCGTACGCTATCACTATCGGCGCAGCGGCAGCCCTCCTTGGCATTATCCCCTATATCGGCATGATCTCCACAAGCATCCCGGCTCTGCTTATTGCATGGGTCACCTGGCACGATGCAGGACACGTGGTCGCTGTACTGCTCATTTTTTTCGGTGTCAGTCAACTGGATGGCTGGTTGCTTCAACCGCGCGTGCTTGGCAAGAGACTGCACATGCACGATTTGACAATTATGTTTTCGGTGCTTTTCTGGAGTAGTGTGCTGGGAGGCATCGTGGGCGCTCTGTTGGCGGTGCCGCTCACCGCGGCGTTGAAGGTGATTTTCATCCGCTACGTCTGGTCCACATTGCACCATGCGCCGCAACATGCAGGCGAATTGCCGGAGCCGGAAACGCAATCATAACTTACTGAAGATCTATGTTTGTGCATAGCTGTCGAGTGATGCGTCAGGCGGAGCGCTCTGCTATAGAAAAGGGGGATGTTTCTTCAGCCTCACTCATGCAGTGCGCTATTGATCGTGCGGTTGGCGTCCTGCATCGGGATGCTCAGTTCGCAGATGCTTCACGGCGGTTTTACTGCGCTATCGTGTATGCGGGGAAGGGTAACAACGCCGGGGATGCCATTGGGATTGCTCGCGCATTGGGTTTTGAGCGTATTCTGCTACGCTGTGCAGCAGAGCCGGAAGTGATGTCTGTCGAGACGCGGAAGCA
The DNA here is from genome assembly GCA_947601655.1 of uncultured Akkermansia sp. Lineage (GTDB taxonomy): Bacteria > Verrucomicrobiota > Verrucomicrobiia > Verrucomicrobiales > Akkermansiaceae > Akkermansia. The sequence continues at coordinate 12,599 of CANQGG010000020.1, read as the reverse complement.
GCTGGAGCTCATTCCTCCCGGTCACCTCATTATCACCCGCGAAAAACCACGGATTGAGGCAGAGGGAGCGTTGCTCATCGATGGTATGCTCGGCAGCGGGGCGAGCGGCGATCTGCGGCAAGAATACGCTGCCCTTGTGCAGGAACTCAACTCTCTGCGTGCGGCCTCCCGGCGTTCCATAACTCTTGCCATTGATATCCCGACTGGTTTGCTGGCGGATACAGGTGTAAGTTGCGCCTATTCTGTGCAGGCGGATGCTACCCTTGCCATCGGCTGTGTAAAGCCCGGCATGCTTGCGGACGGCGTGGAAGATATCGTGGGGCGGCTGCTCTGCGTACCACTTCCCGAGGCGGATCCGGGCAAGAGCGAATTGCTTGTAGCGGACGACAGTCTGCTGCAACTGCTGCCGAAGCGGGCGTATTCATGTTTTAAAAATCAAGTAGGGAAAGTACGTATTCTCGCGGGGTCTCCAGGATTCATTGGGGCCGCTTGCATGGCTTCTGAAGCCGCCCTTCACGCCGGAGCCGGATTGGTGGAGCTGTATTGTCCTGAGGGCATTTATCCCATCCTCACAGTGAAAGCTGCGCCAGAGGTGATGGTGCACGGCGTGCGGGATTTTTCCGAGGTGCCGACACAGGATGTGCAGGCGTTGTTGATCGGACCAGGGCTTGGACCGTTGCAACCGCGAGAAGCAGCGGCTATGCAGAAGCTTTGGCTTGAGGCAAATTGTCCGGTAGTATTGGACGCAGATGCCCTTAATGCTATTGCAGTTCACAGATTGAGGCTTCCCCAGCATGCTATTCTCACTCCACACCCCGGAGAAATGCGACGTCTCTTTCCCGAGAGCGCCGAACTCACACGAGCCCAAACAGCCACGCGATTTGTGGCCAAGAACGCATGTACTCTGCTGCTCAAGGGGGCGCGCAGTATCATCACTGACGGCGTTAGAACCTGTTATAACAGCAGTGGAGGGCCTTTCATGGCAACAGGAGGTCAAGGGGATGTGCTTGCCGGCGTCGTGGCTGCTCTCGCGGCCGGAGGGCTCTCCTGCTTCCACTCTGCCGCTCTCGGCGCATTCCTCTGTGGGCGTGCCGCCGAGCGAGTGTGGGCCCTTCGCGGTTTTCCTCAGAGTGTTCCTGCCACTTCGCTGTTTCCACACCTTACCTCCATCGTTTGAGAGCGCCTTGCAACGCTTTCGTCATACTTAGTCGGTGAGATTTTTCGGCATTGCGCGCAATGCCGGTGGTTGCGATGAAGCTGTGTTGTTCAACGGCGCTCCGTACGGTGGCAATGTTTTGGCGTGGAAAGTTTCTGCAGTGGGGATACGGCGCAGAGTGATATTCACCTCATCTTCAGGAATAAATTGAGCGCGCGGGTCATCCCTGGTCCAGAGAAGGGAGAGCCACCAGTTGCTCCGCGTGTTCACGGTGTAAGCAGCTGATTCGTAGCCGACCTTGGAAGCTACAATGCCGAGCGCGCGCTTCTGACTTATCGTTACAGTCATCGGCGTAGTACCTTCCTGCGGCACGCCGTTAATGGTGATGTCAGCACCTTTCGGAGCTGTGCGGATGGTGAGTTCCTTTGTTCCTACACAAGACGCAAGACCCGCGCAAACGACGACGATTCCTATTCTGCCCTTCATGATCATCAATCTATCGCATCCCTGCCGATAAGGCAATGAAAAACTGCTAACATGAGGCACTCCTTCATTTCAGTTTCTTCGGGGGTTCAAATTCCGGCGCGCGGACGGTGTTCGTGTTGATTTGTGCAGTTGAACGGGGAAAACAAGGCGTTCCATGCCAGGGCTTTCACAGAAAACGGATGTAGAGAGGAATGCGGGGAGCACTGCCGTCGTCCATGAGTGGTTCGATAATCTTCGTGAGCACCCAACCGCGTACACCGGTAGTGGTTTCCACGTAGCAGAAACTGCCGCGTTTGGCCAGCAGATGGAGTGGCGTAGAGGGTGTGAGATGCAGAATTTCCTTCGCATCCTCGGCAGCGGCATGTTGCAACACGCCCTCTTGCACCACATAGGCGATATCCCTGGGAGGAAGAGAACTCAGATCCGGCGTCTCACGCGTGATGTAATAAACCCAGTCAAGCAGGCAGAACAGACTTAGGAGAGCGCTGACGGAGGCGAGGGTGACGAGTACAGCACGACCGCGACGGCAAACCATCAGCAGCGCCAGGCAAAGAGCCAGAACAGAGGTGCATACGATGCCGGCAATGCATAGTTGCCCAAAGTTCAGCAGAGTGAATGCGTGATCCGTGTTGTTGAGAATGGGGAGGATGGCTCCTTCCTTACGCTGGATAAAACTGAGATTGGCACGGGCTTCCGGGAAGGAGGGGTTAACTTGCAGAGCGCGGGCGTAGTGGAGGGCTGCTTGTCCGGGTTTCCCAAGACGGTAGAGGCAATTGCCGATATTGTAGTTGATGATGTCGGAGTTTGGTGAATTGGGTTCGGATTTGGTGAGAGACGTGTTTAAGATTTCCAGAGCCTTGGAGTATTGTCTGCTACGGTAAGCCTCGCCTGCGGGGTCATCCGTGGCATGTACTAACGGCAGAAGGGCAAGCAGCAAAAGCGCCGTTTTCCCCACAGAGCGGGCAAGGGCTTTGCGCACACTGCGCAGCATGGCGGCTCGTTCAGTGGAATCCAAACTGGTTGCGGCGCCCGGGCGGAATGCTTCATCATCCCTCCGTCGCAGGATTTGTTCAGTCTCTGCGTCACGTGCTTCGGCTGGCACGGAGGCCTCGATAAACGCACCGATACGTTTCAAAAATGGAAGATCCTCCTGCTCTCGAGCGATAGCCGTGAGCTCACGCTCACGCGCACGATCCGCGGCATGCAAAGCAAGGATGCGCATCAGTTTCTTGATCGCCAGCACGAAGACAATCACCAGAGCAGGCAGGTAGAGCAGGCAGAACAAGCTACGTGGAAATTGCCATACCCGGCGAGCAGCGTGGATGGGAAGATAGTCGTAAATATCCGTGAGTTCCGCTACAGGAACGCTGCCGGCGGCTGGCGGAGTTGCAGCCTGGGTGATGAGGCCGGTTCCCCCGCTATCGGTTTCTCGCCATGGCAGAGGAATGGGAGCTGTGACAGCACGCTTGTAGGACATTGTTGCCGGATCAAAGTAATTCAGCATGAATGACGGGATGGCATCCACTTCCGTTACAGGGCGCATGAGCTGGGTGAAGATCATCCCCACCGTTTCGCCGCTGGCGGAGACGATCGGTTTGCGCGTGGCGGGTACAAGTTTCCAATCGTCCAAGTCATCAGGCGGCGGACAGGTGAGTTGCTGCAAGTTACCTGTACCACGCACGGTGATTTCCACTTCTACCGCCTCATTCATCGCGAGAGAAGTGGCATTTGTCCTGGAAGAGATGGTGTAATTCCCCACGGTGTCGGCAAACTGCGGCGGCGCACCCGGCGGCAGTGGCAGGGCAGAAAGAGAAAGCGTTGGTAGAGGAACTTCTTCCTGCGCCAAGGTGAAGAGCCCGCGCTGGCGCGCAATGAGTACCTTGCCGGTGATGTCAGAGTTGCCTTCGCGGAACGGCGTGATTTCCCCCACGAAATCGCTCGTGGACCACACTTCCCCACGAGCAAAGGCGCGGGTGTTTTCCATGAGGCGACTCTGCACCATGGCAACCACGCCTTGGAGGGAAGGCTGTAGTGTGCTTATCTTCGCCCCAACGGCATGCAACTGCGGCAAACTGCGAGCAAAGCAATCCTGCGGAAGGAAGAGTTTCAGCGCTGTGCGCACGGGTTGGTGCACGTAGCCTTCTCTTGGGGTGGTGTACCACAGGGCGCCATATGGTACAGGGGTGTTGTACCATTTGATCTCGGAGGTTGATAGCACCTGCAGGGGAGGCAATTTGATCGTTTGCTTGCGTCCGCTGCGGTATTCCACGGTCACGTTTCCCAAGTCAATCTGTCCCGCCTTGTCCGCTCGCACGAGGATAGGCAGGATTTCCACCATTGCTCGGTCAGGATCCAATGGATTAGCCCCGGCGGTGGGTTGCTGGAGCTGAACTGTGGCAGAGCGTGCTTGCGGGGCTTTTTGGAGAACGAATGTATCTTCGCCGAGTTCGGTATCCACAAGGTAGAGCATAACCTGTTCGCCAGGCACAGCAGCACCGGTGGACCATACCGGCACCACCTCTGCCATCGCACGGAAAGTTAGCGCGACAAAGAGAAATGCTGGAAGACTGATTTTATGTAGGAGATTCATGAGAAATTAATAGTCTTTGTCTGGTGGGCGTGTGGGGCGGTCACGGTGCGGAATAGGGGATCCACCGATCTCATCCATGTGCATGCGCAGAATGCCAGCGGCGCGCTGCTTATCCTTCTCTTCCTCACTCATTTCCGCTGCCTGCACTTGTTGATCCTCTTTGTCGGAACCATTCAGCTGTTGCTGCTGACCCTTACTTTGTTGATTTTGCCGCTGTCCCTGTTGCTGATTCTCAGAGTTCGTTTGATCCTGTTGCTGATCGTTTTGCTGCTGCCGAGCATCCTGTGGATTCCGTTGATCTCGCTCGTTTTCCTGGTTTCGTTGATCTTCTCCGATCTGCTTATCTCGCTGCTGCTGATCTTTCTCCTGTTCCTCCTTCCTGTCCCGTTGGCTCGCACCGGAGTTCTGCTGACCCTGCCGATCTTGTTCTTGCTGATCGTTTTCTTTTTCTTGTTGAGCTTGATTCTGACGGTCGTTATTTTCCCTCTGATTTTGATCCCGATCCTTGTTTTGTTCCTGCTGCTGTTGCTCCTGCTTCTGATTCTGTTGATTCTGTTGATTCTGTTGATTCTGTTGATTCTGTTGTTGCTGTTGTTGCTGTTGTTGCTGTTGTTGCTGTTGTTGCTGTTTCAGGCGCTCAATTTCTTCTTCCAGTTTTTTGATAAGCTCTCGCAATTTTTCAGCGTTATTTTGAGCAGGGACAAGTTGGTGGGCAATATTGAGAGCATCGTTGTACCGAGCGAGGCATTTCTTGAGTTCGTCGACAATGCTCTGCAGCTCCTCCGGCGATGGTTGTTTTTTTGTAGTTTCCCCTGTGTCATCCGGTGGTACTTCGTAGAGCTGCCGCAGGCGGTCGAAAATCGCACGTGTTTGCATGTTGCCCAAGGCGAGATGGGCGGCGGCTTGTAAGGCGCTGTTTTTCGAGAGCAAGGCATCGGAAAGAAGACGTTGCGCCTCAGATATTTTGTTGTTCTGCATGGCGCGCAATCCAGCTTCGTACGCTTCCGCCGGCGAGGGAAGCGCCTCCTCTTCTTCGGCGTTTGCCGGGACGAGGTGGCCAAGGAGGAAAAGTAGGAGCATGAGTTTGCGCGGCGCCCTCCATTCACTGCGCAGAAGGATTGCGATAATGATGAGAAAAAGAGATGGAAGAGCAAACCACGCAAAAAGATCCCGAGGAGAATTGCCTACGGCGTAGGATTCCTCATGTCGTGCAAGCTTTTCAGCGGTCTCGCGAGCAAAAGCGGTGAGATCCGACCCGGAGCTCATCGTAAGGAAACTACCGCCGGTGGATTGGGCAAAGTTCTGCATAGCTTTGACATCCAGCTTGCTGATGACATGTTTGCCATCCGCGTTTTGCCAAAGGTTGTTTTCTCCATCAGGGTCGGGGATGGGGGCGCCTGTCGGGGTGCCGATGCCTACGGTGATGACAAGCATGTTGTTCTTTTTTGCCTCCTCCACCACATTAGAGGAAGATTCTGCGGTGTCTTCTCCATCGCTCAGGATAACAAGAGCATTCGCACCATCCGGGGCGCTGCGTGCAAACGTACGCAGCGCACATCGCAGCAGCAAGCCAAAATTCGTACCCCCATAGCCTGCCCAACTGCGGTTCACCTGCTCCAGCGCATCTCGAAGAGCCGTATGGTCGTAAGTAAGAGGCACTACAAGGTCCGCCTCTCCGGAGAAGACGATGAGTCCGATCTTATCTGTTGGGAGCGCCTCAATGAGCTCATATGCTGCCGCACGGGCCTCTTCCAACCTGGATGGCTTCACATCCTGCGTCTCCATGGAGCGAGAGATATCCAAAGCGATGAGTAGATTGCGACCACTCGCTGTGCCTTCTCCCGGTTCATAGCCATTGATGGGGCGTGCAAGAGCACACAGAACGCCTGCGAGTGCAAGGAGAACCAGCATATCCGGCAACAGGGTGCGGTATAGGGGGCGAGCTTGCATCAGCTCCGGGTGCTTTGGGGAGACGAGCAGTTGTGCGCTTTGCTTTCTCCTTCGCCATGTTATGAGGAAGCCCGCCGCCAACAAAGCCGGAAGGAGTAACGCAATCAGGACCTTTGTGTAGAGAAAGCTCATGGGGCAGGATGGGGGCGTACCAGGGTCAGGATGGACCCCGTTGTCAGGAGTAGAGACGCCAGAAGCAACGGGTACATAAACAGCGCCTCGTAGCTCACCAGCTTGCGACGGGTGGCATCCGTTTTTTCTAGGCTGTCGATGTTATCAAAGGCTTTTTTCAGTTGTGTTCCGTTGCTGGCGCGATAGAAACGTCCGCCGGCAATGGAAGCAATTTCGCGCAGAGTTTCTTCATCAAAGATGTCCACATCTGCCGTATACCGCGAAAGGCGCTCATCGCGCCCGATTGCGATAGTGAAGATGCGGATGCCGAGTCGCGCGGCCTGCTTGGCGGCATCCACGGGGGAGATGCTGCCACTGTTGTTGACGCCGTCAGTGACGAGAATGATGACCTTGGATTTCGTTTCCTTGCGTTCCTCCAGGCGTGTGGCAGCTCCGGCTATGGCAGTTCCAATAGCAGTGCCGTCCGGTTCGATGTAGCCGGGTTTCGGCTGCCGCCCGAAACCACCCTCCTCTGCAAGGTAGAATTGATTGAGGATGTAGTTGAGAATGGAATGATCCAACGTGAGGGGACTGCATAATTTGGCTCGCCCGGCAAAGGCAAGCAGACCGATGCGGTCATTCGGCCTTCCTGCAATGAAGCCGGAAATAACGTGTTTTGCCGCGGTGAGACGATCCACTGTGGTACGCGCAGGGCGTCCGCGGTCATCCTGAACGGAGAAGCTCATGTCACGCAGACTCATGGACCCGGAGAGGTCGCATGCAATCATAATGTCGATTCCGCTTACCTTATTTTCATCGTATTCCAGCCGCCATCTCGGTTGCGCAAGGGAGAGGATAACACATGCCGCTGCCAGAACTGTGCATAAAGGGCCAAAACGCCCAACCAGGGAGTGCGGACTGTGCGCAAAGCGTCCAAAAAACGGCAGTGTCGGGAAGCTGATACTCCCGGCAGATCCGCGTCTGCGGCGCAGCAGCAGCAGGGGCAGCAGTACAAGCAGCGTCCATAGCCATCCCGGCTCTCCCCATGTGAAGTCTCGCGTGCTTGCGCCCTGAATTGCTGCGAGTGGCAACGCGAGGGCAAAGAGGGGGGCGTGTAGCGAGTTGGGCTGGCTTTCTCGTTCCTGAAGGGTGAGGGATACTTTTTCGATGAGGTCACGTGTGTGAGCGATGAGGGAAGCTGTTCGTTCATCCACGTGCTCATCGTCTGGCGCATTGTATTTAAGTTCTGCGAGCTCCTCCAGCAATTTTCTCGTTTCATCCCGTCGCGTTGCAGGCACAGCAGAGAGAGAGTCGATGCGCTGACTGAATTCCTCATGTGTTTCGTACAAGGCGGGATCTTGCAAGCGGCTTTGGAGGTAATTGCGCAGAATGAGCGAGAGTTGCAGACTGCAATCGCGCAGGGGTATACTTTTTTCCTCCAATTTGTGCAAGGCACCGAAGGCGATTTGTTCAGCGCTCGGGGGCAGGGGAGCAGGATGGCGCTTTCGGCGCCATAGCAGGTAGAGAATGAATCCGATTGCCGCGAGAGCGCCCGCTATCCACCACAACCACCCATAACCCGTTGTAAAAAGTTTCGCCGGCAACTCAGAATCCAGCTGCGGAATAAAGTCCAGAATGTTTGTTTCTTGCTGGAACATGGAGAAAATCAGCGAACGATAAGGCGAGAACGGCGTTTGAAAAGACGACGCAGCGGTGGCAGATAGTCGTCAACCGTACGCAGTGTGAGATGATCGATTCCAAGTTGGTTAAAAAAATGATCCCACTCCGCATAGTGTGAACGAAGGGATTTAGCGTATGCATCACGTGGAGCAGGCATGCTGAGATTAATGCGCACCTGATGTCCGGTCTCGGGGTTCATTAAGTCCACTACTCCTGCCTCCGGCAGTTCGAGTTCAACGGTATCGTTTACGCGAACAGGAATAAGCTCATGGCGAAAGGCAAGCTGCCCCATTGCCGGTTTATCGGCCGGACAAAGGAAATCGCTCATGAGAACAAGCATTGCGCGCTTATGCTGGGTGCGCAGAATTTCCTCTGACAGGTGTCCCAGGGAGTCGTCACTGCCACCGGGGGCGGTGAGGATCTCGCGCACGATGCGCAGGCACTGCTGGGTTCCCTTGGCGGGCGGCAGGTAGAAGCGTTTTCCACTACCATAGAGCAGAAGTCCGGCTTTGTCGCCGTTGAGTGCAGCGCTGTAGGCCAGTACAGCGGCAATTCGTGCGGCGTACTCGAGTTTGGTATCCTCACTCCCCGGACCTGCGTAGCGCATGGAGCTACTGGCATCTACCGCGAGCAGGAGCACTTGCTCACGTTCCTCATGAAACTTTCGCACGTACGGTGTGCCGGTTCGGGCGGTGACTTTCCAGTCGATGAAACGGGGATCATCTCCCGGAGTATATTCACGGAAGTCATCGAAATCCAGTCCTTGCCCACGGAAGCCTGAACGATATTCTCCGGCGAAACTGGTGGCAGCGAGTCGTCGAGCACGCAGCTGAATGCGGCGCACTTTCTGCATGATCTCGTGCGTTTTATCGATGTTCACCACCGTAGTGAAATTCCCATTTGTTATGGTACAGGTACTTTGGAGAGTACACGTTCGATAACGTCATCTGCCCCCACTCCTTCCGCTTCCGCTTCGTACGAAAGCAATATGCGATGGCGCAAGATATCATGAGCGAGATCCTTGACGTCCTGCGGGGTGACGTAGCCGCGTTGGCGGGTAAAAGCAAGCGCTTTCGCCGCGAGTCCGATATTGATGGTCGCACGTGGGGAAGCGCCGGCGCGCACCATGCCTGCCAGCGAGTGATCGACTTTTTCCGGCGCGCGTGTAGAGCGCACCAGATCGACAATATAGCGTTGCACGGCAGGATCAATGAAGATGCGATCTACTAATTCCCGTGCGCGCTCAATCTCTTCGGGATGTACGACGGGTTGAGTGACGGGAGCTGCAGCGGTATTGCCCATGAGTTCAAGAACTTGTAGTTCCTCGTCCCGCGAGGGATAATCGACGAGGACTTTGAACAAAAAGCGGTCAAGTTGCGCTTCCGGAAGCTGGTAGGTCCCCTCTTGTTCAATCGGGTTTTGAGTGGCAAGAACAAGAAAGGGATCGGGTAGTCTGTAACTTGTTTCTCCCAGGGTGACCTGCCGTTCCTGCATGGCCTCCAGCAGGGCGCTCTGCACCTTTGCCGGCGCTCGGTTGATTTCGTCCGCCAGAATCAGGTTGGCAAAGATCGGTCCCCTTTTCGGGACGAACTGGCGCTCCTCCGGATTATAGATCATTGTGCCGATCAAATCTGCTGGTAGTAGATCCGGCGTGAACTGAATGCGCGAGAACCCTGCGTGCAGCGCTCCTGCCAGCGCTTTCACTGACAGGGTTTTAGCCAGACCCGGTACACCTTCCAGTAGCACATGACCTTTGCATAATAGACTCAGGATAAGGCGATTGATTAGTTTTTGCTGACCGATCACCACCTTGCTTATTTCGATTTTGACGGCACTGACCCACGCGGAGCGGTGCGCAATCTCCTCGTTGAATTCCTGTGTGTTCATAATTTTTCCTGTTTAGGATAGCATGATATCACCTGTTTTCAAGCTGCATCTTCTAACCTGACGCAGTTTGTGAGATGCACGCAAGAGCTATTTTATTCAAATAAATTCTGCTTGCGCGTGACATTTATCAGCTGAGGCGTCGCTTGGCGATGAGAAAAACCTTGTCACCTCGGCGTACTTTTTTGGGCAGGGGAATGAGAGCTTTAGCTCCCTTTGGCACAAAAGTTGTTTCCTGAGCCTCACCGTCGGCGTTATCGCAGCGCATTGATTTGATCTTGTGACGCAACACGCCGGTGGTGGGACCGGTAATCTCAATTTCTGAGTCGTTGCAAAGATCTGCAGCCTCAACAGAGACTTCAGCTACACTCGGCTGCGCAAAGAAACGCAGGACACGCCCCAGGTGTTCGCGTTTTTCCGGGGAACGCGAACCAGCGGAGCCACTCCAGATATTCCATGGTTCACCGAGGTAATAGCCACCGTGCCAGAAATCACGATTAAAAACGAGGCGCAGTCGTTCTTCCCATGCTTTCACTTTCTCCGTTGACCATTCGCCTCTTTCCCAGGCACGCGAGGCCTCCTTGTACACCGCAGTGACGGTGGAGACGTAGGTTTCAGAGCGTCCTCGTCCCTCAAGTTTCAGTACAGATATACCGGCAGCAAGCAATTGATCCAGAACGCGAATGGTACAGAGGTCGCGGGGAGACATGATGTACTGATTGTCTACCTCTAATTCGAAGCCTGTTTCAATATCCACCGCACGGTAGCGCCGACGGCAGAGTTGGTAGCACTCACCGCGGTTGGCGCTTTTGTTGTGCGCGGCGAGACTCATACCACAGCGTCCGGAGATTCCTATGCAGAGTGCACCATGGGCAAAAAGCTCCAAACGCACGAGATTTCCAGATGGACCACATATTTTTTCGCTCCGAATCGACTCGGCAATGCGACGAATTTGGCTGAGTCGCAACTCGCGCGCGAGAACCATCACATCTGCATACGCAGCATAAAACTTCACAGCCTCGGTGTTGCACACATTCGCCTGCACTGAAAGATGGATCGGAATATCCAGCTGTCGCGCCTTGCGCACTACTGCCATATCCGCTGCAATCACGGCGTCCACTCCTGCTTTCTTCGCCTCCAAAAGTAATTCATCGAGAGCTTTCGCTTCGTCGTCGTACATCACAATGTTGCAGGTGAGGTACGCGCGAGTATGGCAGGCATGGCAGAGCCGCACGATTTTCGGTAGGTCTTTTTTCTGAAAATTTGCCGCCGCGTGAGCGCGCATATTGAGCTTGCCAACGCCGAAATAGACGCTGTCAGCTCCAGCACGCAGGGCGGCAGCCAGACTCTCAAATGAGCCAGCGGGAGCCATGACTTCTGCGTTTGATTTTGTAATGTCAGCGCTCATTTTTTTTGTTGCGGCGGAAGAGAAGTCGGAACTCGCGCTCCTGTCGTCCGTTGCGACGGTTGATCTCTCTCAACATGCTTTGTGCATCCGGCGGAAGCTGCTCCCATATCTCCGGCTCGAGGATGAACTCGTCATCCCCGGAGAATGTCAGGTTTGCTTCGACTTCTCGTCTTCCATGGGTAATACGTACGCGGTATGGTTCATTTTCTGCTTGCAGCCATTCATAGCGTAGGGCGCCTCGCCCGGCACCACGCCAGGCAGCCTGAGACTCCCCTACTTCGACGCGAATTTTGCTGCTCACCTCGCGCCAGTCTCCAAGCACCATCTGTCGGGGATCAAACTTTGGCAAGCATAGCCACACCACTCCCATCCCGATAAGCAGAATGAAAGTGACCCAGGCAAATTTCCTCATGAATTGCATTGTATCGTACGTCCGGAAAATAGCAAGAAGAAGCCATGCAGCATGCAGAAAATTGCGAGCCGGGTGGAGAGGTTCATCCACACCTCATCCTTGCAAACGCTACCATACCCATCCAGTCATTCAAATTGCCCTGGTCTACGTATCTTTGGACTTGCTCTAAACGGAGGAATCCATTACCATGTCGGTCGTGTTTTTCTCTGTTTACATGAGCTGTATGAAAGATTGGTTCCGGGTATGCGGAGCTGTGGTTGCGGCGCTGTTGTTGTGCCAGTGCGACACCTTGCGCAGTGATTGCCGTGCTGTGGCAGAGCGCGAGGCTCAGATTGCTCAGGAACCAGGCGGCGATTACTACATAGGGCGTCGCTACTATGTTCCCTTCACTCGCTTCTGGGGTTATCTGAGGCGTCCCGGTTCAAGCTGGCGCACGGCGCGACTGGTGATCATGGACGAGAGCGTGGTGCGCACGCCGGATCGCGGCTATGAGCCGCCAGTGCGTGGTGCGACTTTTGGCCGTGATCAAAATGTGGAATACATCCTGCGGGGGAGGTACACAGGGGAAAAAGCTTACGATCCGAGTACGAACCAGGTGTTGCCTGTCTTTTGCGCCACATCTTACGAAGTGCGTAACCGCAAACCCGGGTTTTTATTTGTGCCATCGGAAAAGTACAGCGATGATTATGTGACCCTGCTTCCGCGACTCGTTCCTCTCCCGAGCATGTGCCGTGAGCTTGAACGGTAAAGCTTTTGCGCATTTCTCCATTCCATTGAGGGGGCGGGGACATTTTGCCCGCAGTGAATTTGCATTTAATTTTGCAATTCACAGTCCATATGCGTGGATGTGAATTGCAAGAATAAAAGCAACAAGAGGAGAAAAAAGTTGAGATCATACAGAGAGGGGATTAAAATAATGGCG
>CANQGG010000019.1 GCA_947601655.1 uncultured Akkermansia sp. | reverse complement strand
CTTTTAGAAAGAGATGAACACCCATAAGCAAATCTATTCTTCTTTGCTACCGATCGTTTATTATTCGTACCCTTACAGCCTGAAACAAATTTCAAATTAGAGAACGGAGAACACGAATCAAGCATCATTTAGCTTAGCTCGACATGGTTTTGCAGTCGTTGTATAACGCGAAGAGCAAACGCGATTGACGAGATACTGTTTAGCATCAGTTTGGAACTCAAACTCAGAACCATGAATTCGTTACGGCACGGAGAAATATTTTGGCTCTATCCTACCCCATAGTGTTGAAAAATACAAACATGAACGAACAGTTAAATAAGAATGTTCGAGTAGCGGTATCAACTATCGATAATAGTTTCGCCCATGAGATTAATAAAAAGAGCCCGATGTCATTTATCGACTAAGGCACAGGGAGGGAGGGCTTTTGTCATTATCCTAATAACTCAAACACATTAATTATCAAAGTATAAAAGATTCACCAAAAATCAACACTGTGGTAGGACAAAGCCGATATTTTCACTTCACTTGCACTCAAGCGTTTTTTTCAGAGAGCTAATAGTCCCCCACAATTCATAAACAAGTGTCCCGAACCGCTATCCCCCTCAATCAGCAACTGGAGTCTCTTGCTCGGGAGTACTGTAGTACACCTTTCCATCCACGGCGGCACGGTAGCGCCCACCCGGCAGGATAGTCACTCCAAGAGTGTGACCCATATAGTTTTCGGCTGGCTGCACTTTATAACGGCGCAGCTCCGGGGCACCCGGTTGATCCGGATCACGAATGATCACGGTGAGTTGCCCGTTGATGGGGCGTGGATCCTGAGGACGAGATGCGATACGCTGCCCAGCATACATGAAACCAAAGGGGAAAATATTGCCTGAGTCGTCCTGCACCTCCACGAAAAGGCGCCCACTCGTGCCGTTAATCATTTGCACAGCGTAACCCGCATCAGCAGCAGAGCTTTTTGCCTGCAAAGCAGAAATCCCCGCAGCCCCGCTTCGGGTCTCATCGACTTTTGCTGCGGTCGGTTCCGGAATCGGTGCGGTTGAAGGGGTATCGGTAACGGGCCGCGGATCCGGGATAGGAGGCGCATCGTCAACCGAAGAAGGAGGTGACACCGGACGCGATGGTGTATGGCTCTCTGATCGCTGTGGAAGAAAGATTGGTGGAGCCGTCGATGCAGGAGAAGCTACGGACGCAGGAGATGCGCTTTCCGTCTTCACCCCCATAGAAGCAGCGGCGAACTCGAACGCCGTAGTGGTTTCGGAAGGTGTAGAGGACGTGGCCGCCTGCCCCGGTAACGCCTGATAATTTGCCGGCCTATCCGTTACCACCGGAGAAGCAGCATCCTCTTTCGGAAGTGTATCAAGTGCTGGCGGCGCTTGTTGGCAAGCGCCGAGCATCCATGCTACCGCTATGGTCAGCTGCATTTTGATGCACCGTCTCATAACAGGGCGTATTCTACCATATCTTTCCTCCTGTGACAAGTCCGGCTTAGAGGTCTGCACAACAGTGCAAGGCACGACTCGCGGCGACAATGGTGGCGTCCACATCTGTCTCACTGTGGGCGGTAGAGAGAAACCCAGTTTCAAATGGTGATGGAGCAACGAAAACGCCTTGATCGAGCATGTTCAGGAAATAGCAACGGAAGAAGTCAAAGCGCGCCGTTTTGACGCTCGTAAGATCCACTACATCCTGCTCCGTAAAATGCAAACAGAACATGGAACCACAGCGTTTAAAGGTAAAATTAAAACCATTATCCACCAAAGCCCGGCGCATACCTTCTTCTAAGCGCGCACCGAGCGTCTCAAGCCTCTCCCATGCGTTAGTTCGCAAAAGTTCTCTCAGCTGGGCGATACCCGCAGCCATAGCGAGAGGATTTCCACTCAACGTGCCAGCCTGGTAAACTCCACCGAGCGGCGCGATACTATCCATAATGTCTGCCCGTCCACCAAAGGCCCCTACCGGTAATCCGCCGCCAATGATCTTGCCGAGAGTAGTGAGATCTGGTTCAATGGCATGCAGTTGTTGCGCACCACCAGGTGCAAGGCGAAACCCCGTCATCACCTCATCAAAGATTAATAACGCATCGTATTGCGCGGTAATCTCGCGTAAGTATTCCAAGTAACCCGGCCGGGGCAGGTAAAAACCTGCATTCCCCGGATAGGGTTCCACAATTACCCCGGCGATTTCCCTTCCTCTGCGGTGAAATATATCACGCACTGCTTGCTCATCATTAAACGGAAGTACGATGGTGAGAGCAGCCAACTCACTCGGCACACCGGCGCTGTCCGGCTGTCCATGCGTAAGCGCTCCGCTTCCCGCCGAAACCAACAAGCTGTCCACATGTCCATGGTAACAGCCTGCAAACTTGACAATGAGCTTGCGCCCTGTAAATCCGCGAGCCAGACGTACTGCGCTCATGGTGGCTTCTGTCCCACTGTTGGTCATGCGCACCTTCTCGATACTCGGCACAAGACGGCAAATGAGCTCTGCCATCTCTACCTCCGCGGGAGTAGGAGTACCGAAACTCATACCTTTTTTCGAAGCATCCTGCACAGCTTGCACGACACAATCCGGTGCGTGACCGAGAATGGCCGGTCCCCACGTGCCGACATAATCGATATAATCCTTCCCATCCACATCGCGCAGATGAGCCCCCTTGGCAGAATCCACGAAAAACGGTGCGCGACCGAGGTGGTTAAAGGCACGCACAGGAGAATTCACCCCCCCCGGAATCACCTTGCACGCCCGATCAAACATATCTTCACTGATTGGCATACCTCAAGTATAAGCCAGCTCAAGAGTCCAAACAAGCGGAAACAGTACACGCTTCACAGGTGTCCATTGCGAGAGAAAGTCTCAAGCGTTACACACCATGATTCAATGCAAAAAGATCATGCTCCCAGTGATGGGATGCGGCAATGGCACGGGATGTGTAGGCGAGAGCGGATTCAACCGCCTCAGTAAGGACTGCTCCTTTGGCAAGGAAAGCAGTAATGGCAGAGGAGAGCGTACAGCCTGTGCCATGGGTAGAGATACCGGTGGTGCGGGCGTGAGAGAAAGGAGTCACGGAACCGTCCGGGAGAACAAGTAAATCGGTGCAAGTGATGCCGGAAAGATGCCCCCCCTTGGCAAGAATAGCGCAGCCGTAAGTACGAGAGAGTTCTGCGGCAGCGGAAGCCAGTTCATCGACGGTGCTCGGAGCTTCGGCGCGTCGGCAGAGGGCGGCAAGTTCATCAAGGTTAGGGGTGATGAGAGTGGCACACGGAAAGAGAGTCGACTCGTACGCTTGCAAGGTAGAAGCGAGCATGAGAGGATCTCCTGCTGTGGCGATCATAACGGGATCCACCACAATGGGGATGTTCTGCGGAAGTTCGTCGATAGCTGCCCGGAGAATTTCGGTGCTGTAGAGCATACCTGTTTTGATGGCTGCCACGGGGAAAGTGCGCAGGCACTCGCGAATTTGACTTGCGACAACTTTCGGAGGAAGGGGGGCGATATCCGCCACATGCCCCGGTACTTCACTCACCACACAAGTGGCAGCGGTAAGAGGGTAGCAACCGAGGGCAAAGCCAGTCTTGAGATCAGCCTGAAGACCTGCCCCAGCCGAAGAATCGGAGCCGGCGATAGAGAGGAAAACGGGGATCATTTCCACGACTGTTCCAAAGTGACGGCAGCGCGCAGGAGACGAGTTTCTTCAAAGTGTGGAGCAAGAAGCTGCACGCCCACGGGAAGACCGCTCTGCGGCGTGGGAACGGAGATGGCGGGCAACCCGGCAAGGTTCGCCGGCACCGTATAAATATCCGCAAGATAAGTCTGCAATGGAGTCATATCTTCTGCATGTAGCTTGGGTGCTGGAGTAGGCGCCACGGGACCAAGAATAAGTTGCACCCCAAGCTCAGTGAACGCTTTTGAAAAATCCTGCGCTACGAGAGCGCGAGCTTTTTGTGCGCGGGCGTAGTAAGCATCGTAGTATCCGCCGGAGAGCACATAAGTGCCGAGGATGATGCGACGCTTCACTTCCTCACCGAAACCCTCCGCACGAGAAAGACTGAACAAAGCATCAGGATCAGGAGCTTTATCACTGCGGTGGCCGTAGCGGATTCCATCGTAGCGTGCCAGATTGGAAGAGGCCTCAGCGCAAGCGATAATGTAGTAGGAAGCTACGGCTGCTTCCGCATGTGGAAGAGAAATCTCGCAGATTTCTGCCCCTGCGTCTTGCAAGGCCTTCACGGCAGCCTGCAGAGCAGAACTTACGGATTCGGCATTGCCCCCGCCGGTGTATTCGCGCGGCAGTCCGATGCGCATGCCCTTGACGCCATCGTGTAGCCCGCTCATGAAATTCGGAACAGGCTCGCGCGAACTGGTGGAATCCTTCTCATCGTACCCGCAGAGGCAGCCCAGTAGTAATGCGGCATCTTCAACGCAATGCGTGAGGGTTCCAATCTGATCAAGAGAGGAAGCAAAGGCAACCAATCCGTAACGCGAGATGCGTCCGTAGGTTGGCTTGAACCCCACAACGCCGCAATGAGAGGCAGGTTGGCGCACCGAACCTCCTGTATCAGAGCCGAGAGCAGCGGGGATCAAACCGGCGGCAACGGCGGCGGCAGATCCGCTGGACGAGCCTCCGGGTACATGCTGCGGGTCAACAGGGTTTCGGGTGGGGCCATAAGCAGAATTCTCCCCGGTAGAGCCCATAGCAAACTCATCCATGTTAGCTCGGCCAAAGAGAATGGCGCCAGCAGCGAGCAGTTTTTCCACGGCTGAGGCATTGTACGGCGAGCGGAAGTTTTCCAACATGCGTGAGGCACAGCTCGTGGTGACCCCTTTCCGGCAAATATTGTCCTTTATCGCGATTGGAAGCCCCCCCAGAGGAAGGGCGACATCCACCTCCGCAGCAGCGGCAAGAGCTGCCTCCTTATCGTAAGAGAGCAACGCATTGAGGTGCGGGTTCAGCTCATCCATGCGTGCGGCATAGTATTCCACAACCTCAGACGGGGAAACTTCCCCATTGCGAAGAGATTTTTGCAGAGTATTCAGGCTTATCCTGGGTGACATCATGATGTTCCGAACATAAAATTAGAAAAATCAGTGCGCGGATTCCACGACTTTCGGTACGCGGAATTGGTCATCCTCCTGTTGCGGGGCGTTGCACAAAGCGGCAGCGAGGGGCAATCCTTCCCCTGGAATATCGGATCGAAGGGCATCACACGTCGGAACCGGATGATACATAGGTTCCACCTGCCGAGTGTCCCACTTTTTTAACTGCTGCACGTAGTCCAAAATCTGTTCCAAGTCACGAGTCAGTCGCGACTGCTCCTTTTCGGTCAAATCAATTTTTGCCAAACGAGCTATGTACGCCACATCTATGACAGGTGAAGAATTCTGCATTGCGTCATTCATTATCAGAATTTAGTAGCCGCTTTGATTCATCAGATAGATGCTCAACATGTAAAGTCCGAAAATGGATAGTCCCAGTACAATGAGGAGCAACATATTTTCCACCAGTAAAGCCCGCGTTGAAAGCGGTCGCGTTTCAGAAAGCACCACGCGCTTTGTGCGGCGTTTTTCAACGACATCCTCTTGCGGCGAAAGAACATTGGAGGCGTGCTCACTGCCACTATAATACGCTTGCGTCATGCGGCGCCGCGTAGCGCGCTCGCGCTCCCAGCTTCGGCGTACTTCTGCAGCTTGAATTTCAAATTCTTTCTGTCGGGTCATTCGGGGCATGCTCGCTGTCGCAATTCTTCTCTAAAATTCATTATGCAGGGGCGCTCATCACTAGAAGGGAAATCAACCAGGTTATGAGCAGCAGGAGGAACAAAGGAAGATGAAAAGCAAGTCCCCTGAGCAGCATATCACCCAGTTCTTTCAATCTTCGACCCGGCGTTTTTTCCTCTCCGGGCTTGTTGCGAAACACATCCGTGTGCCGAAAACGGCGTCCCATGCTGTAAGCCTCATCAAAATCGTTCTCTGCACGGTCCAGCTTGACAAGAGCCTCGCGGAGGCGCGCTTGGAAGCCTTCCGTGCTCCAATTCTGAGGCTGAAGAGCAGAAAGAATCTGCAGGTGGCGTTTGAAACATTCGTTTATTCCTTCCACTTCTCGTTGTTCGCGCTCCATGGATTCCAGTTCCTGCTCTATGCGTCGCACTGCATTATGCAACCGCATTCCCACTTCATCCAAATTCGCATTGAAAAGCGCCTTCTGATTGTTGCTCAGCTCCAGTTCCTTTCGCTGTGTTTCCAACAAAACACGTTGCTGTTCATAGAATTCTGCTTGCTGCCGTGCCTGTTCCACACGCATCCTCACGCGCTCCGGGGAGTGTGCTTCCCCATCCGCCGTCTGCGGATTAAGCTCCATCTGTCGGTAATTACCTTCAGCTCTTTTTTCTCCAAGCGGCATACCTGTTCGCGCAAAACTTTAAGCAAAGTTAATCATTTTACACGCATTTGTCAAGAGGAAATTTAAGTTATCTTTATTATTTTATCAGCTAACCGCTGCCCACCCGGCGAGAAGGTAGCACACCGGTCACTTTCTGAAAACAAACCTCCTCACAATGTCATGGCACGAAGGGCAAAGGATCGTGAAATCAGGTGTTTGGATTGAGCACTGCGAGATCAGGATCGAGGAAGCGGCCGTCCTTGCGGATGAGCTCATCATCAAAGTAGATTTCGCCACCGCCATACTCGGGACGCTGGATACAAACGAGATCCCAATGGACCTGGGATCGATTGCCATTATCGCAATTATCGTAGGCGTTGCCCGGCGTAAAGTGGAATGACCCGGCAATCTTCTCATCGAAAAGAATATCGCGCATGGGAAGCAGCACCTCCGGATTCACGCCGAGAGCAAACTCGCCGATGTAGCGGGCTCCTTCGTCGGAATCAAGGATTTTGTTAAGGGCATCCTCATTGCTATTGCAGTGAGCCTCCACAATTTTACCCCCCTCAAAACGAAGTTTCACACCGTCAAAGGGGATTCCTTGGTAAAGACTGGGAGCAGTGTAGGAAACCGTACCAAAAACTGAGTCACGAACGGGAGCAGTAAAAACCTCGCCGTCTGGTATGTTCATTTCACCGGCACAGGGAATGGCGGGAAGCCCCTTGATAGAGAAGCACAAGTCTGTGCCGGGTCCCACGATATGCACACGATCGGTGCGCATCATGCGCTCAGCGAGCCTATCCATAGCAACCTTCAAACTGCCATAATCTGCGAGACAGCACCGGAAATAAAAATCCTCAAATGCTTGCGTGCTCATGCCGGCACCTTGCGCCATGGAGGGAGAGGGCCAGCGCAGAACGCACCACTTGGTGTGACAAACGCGATGGTCGTGCACGGGACGCATGAAACGCTGGGTGAGACGCATGGCGTCAGCGGGAACGGCAGAATTTTCAAAGCTGTTATCGCTGCCACGTATAGCGATGTAAGCCTGCATTTGCTGCATTTGAGAAAGTTCGAGCTCTGCAATAAGTCCATACTGGGGTTCCGTGGCACCAGAGAACATCTCAGCAGTGATGCGGCTGCGGCGCAAATTGATATGCGGCACACCGCCGGCGGCACGCACAGCACGAATGAGTTCGATGCCTACTTCTTCCGGTGTGTCGATGAGCTCGAGGAGGACATTTTCGCCAGGCTGCACACGACAGGAATGACGGATAAGAGCTTTGGCAAGCTGGGTAATACGAGGGTCGGTCATATTTTTTTGGGGTTATCTATAAAAATTTCAACTGCGAGATTTACGTAATCGTACAGGAGTTGTCAAATGGGCAATGGCTTCTTGCAGGTCCTGATTGCTCACTGCGGTGGAAAGTACAGGATCTCCGGACTTTTTAAGCAACACGTATCGAATTTGCCCCCCTAAAAATTTTTTATCGATTAAGGCGTGACGCAGCACATCTTCCGGCCGAATATCCTCCGGAAGTTGAAGCGGCAATTGCAGAGCTGCCAGAGTATTGAGGATCTCCGACTCATCCCGAGCGGATAATCCCTCCAGACGACGCGAGAGAAAAAGAGCCGCGCGAATGCCAAGGCTGACCACCTCCCCGTGCAATAGGGAGCCGTACGGCACGCTGGCTTCGATTCCATGACCCAGGGTGTGACCAAAATTAAGGAATGCGCGAGTGCCAGTTGTTTCTCTCTCATCTGCCTCCACGATACGAGCTTTGATTTCCAGATTTTCTGCAATAAGGCTCGGAAGTTTTTCAATACTAGAGAGGGAAAATCCTAACTGAAGTTCATCTGCTAGGTGTCGCAGCTCCACCAGCATTTTCGGCCGTCGTATGGCGGCGTGCTTCACAATCTCCGCCATTCCCTCGCGCAGAACACGTTCCGGCAGGCTCAGCAGAGTGATTGGGTCTGCCGCCACAAAAACAGGCTGATGAAAAGTTCCTATGAGATTTTTTCCACTCGCGGTGTTCACGGCAGTCTTTCCCCCCACCGAGCTATCTACCTGCGCCATGACACTGGTAGGCACCTGTACAAACGGAATGCCTCTGTAGTACACAGACGCTACGAAACCCGCCAGGTCACCAATCACTCCCCCACCAAGTGCCACCACGAAGCTTGTTCGATCATGCCCCGCCTGCACCATTTCCTCCACAAGTTTGCCAACTTGTTCCATATTCTTACTTGTCTCGCCTGCCGGCACCACATGCACACTCGCACTGTAGTGCGCGTCTTCTAAACTTCGCTTGACTCGTTCACCATAAAGAGGGTATACATTCGAATCCGTAATGAGGGCTGCCCTCCCCTCCATGCGTGCTCGAGCTGCTAAGTACCCCACCGCATCAAGCGCGCCATTTTTGACGTGTACGTCGTACGAATGCTTGTCTAGGGAGAGACTGACGGTTGGCATGCGTTCATTGTACGCGCGTAAAGTCTGTCGGGCAAGTTTTTAATGAGCTCCACAGGGCAATCGTAATTAAAAATATGATCGCTATCTGCAATGTGCCCGGCGCTGCAAACAGATGGACACCACGAAAGTATTGTCCGAAAGCAAACGGTGATGACACCCGACTAAAACAACTCATGATACTTTGATTTTTTGCATTTTCCGGAAGTATCCTCTCTAAGACAACATGATCCCTCGCATCCTCTCCGTGTCATCTTTGACGCGCAACGAAAAAATGACGCGTCTTGTACTTGGCAGACATGGAGCATCAGTGGTATAGTGCCCGGAGTGAAGAGGTGTCACATTTGCGGGAAGCCAGCTTCCATATTTTTAACTCAAATCGTGGAGGGCAAGACACGAGATCTTGCACTCTGTGGGGAGTGTGCACGTAAAAAAGGAATTTTTGACCCCCGCAAACTCAGCATGGCAGAGCACTTTTTCCCGGAGGAGTTGAGTGGAGACATTGAAAAATTCATCCGGGAGATGATCACAGAATCCTTCGGGCAAAACAACGATGAGGAAGGGGAGAATCGTACTGAGGCATATGAACTCACTGAGTGCCCGTCGTGCCACTACAAACTTGCGGATTTCCGACAAACAGGGTTGTTGGGCTGTCCTGACTGCTACAAGGCGTTTGCTGCAGAGTTTGAGGGGGATTCTGAAGAGAATGCAACCTCAGTTGACACTCCTGATCAAGCGAATCAGGAGTTGTCCATTGCTGAGCAAAGAGAGCGTTTGGAACGGATGCTGAGGTACGCTGTCCAGCGTGAGAATTACGAAGAGGCGGCCAGGCTACGGGATCAAATCAAGAGTCTTTCTTCATGATGAAAATATGCCATCCGCTCGATCTGTGCAGCGAGCCACCGGCATTTGTCCGTAGTTGTGGCGGCAGTAGCGTGCTTGTTGGTCACAACACATTGATGGAATTCAATCTCAGCGGATATCCTTTCCCGGGGTGGAGTGAAGCTAGGGACAGGAGGACCGTTGCGGAAGCTATCCTACCGGCACTCGATAGAATTCTTCCCTCCGATGAGTGGGTCCTGCAAGCCGAAGTGCAGCAGCTCACGAGAGAAGAACGTATGCTCCTTTTCGAGAGAGAGCAACTTACATCCACTATGGCCGCACGCGAGGACGGCGTGCATGTGCTTCTCAACCGTGCCCAGGACACCTGTGTGTTCATCAATGACGAGGAGCATCTTCTGATCCAAACGTACCATCCGGGTGGGCTGGAAGACCTCAAAAGAGCGCGTGAGGTAGCGTTGGCTGATCAACAGCGCTTTCTTAAACACCTTCCTGTTGCCTTCAATAAGAAAGCCGGCATGCTCTTTTCGGATCCGTACAAGAGCGGTGAGGGAGTATGGGTCGCCGCGCTCGTGTACCTGCCGGGGATCATGCAAACCTATCGTAACTACGATTTAGCCGATTCTATGAGCGAATTGGGCATTCTCTGTCTGCCGGCACTCAGCCACACAAAAAATGAAAAAGGCGACATGTATTGGCTTTGCTCGCCGACAACTCAGGATCTGGGAGATGATGCCACCTACGACGCCTTCTTCCGCACCATCCATGAACTGTGTGACCGAGAGGAAGAAGCGCGTCACGATATCATGCGCAATACTCTCTCGTTGCATTTCCTGAATAACGAGATGGATTCTGCTTTCGCCACTCTGACGAAAAAAAAGTCGCTGAGCTACAGAGATCTACTACATGCGTTCTCCATGCTACGCATTGGCCTCGCTATTGGGAAATTCACAACGGACACTCCCGTACAAAAAGTGCACCAACTGATTGCACGAGCTTACACGGAAGCACTACCGACCTACCTGCAGCTCGCCCGTAATGGGCGTACGCGAAAAGAACGCCGCGCCCTGAGGGCATCGATCATAAAATCGCTTATCAACGATGAATTGCGCATCCATACCCATTCTATCGAAGAAATATCATGAATAATTTTACTCCAAGAGCCCAACAAATCATTAGTCTCGCCCGTCGTGAAGCTCTGCGATTTCACCACAACTACATCGGCGCAGAGCATATCCTTCTCGGGCTGCTTAAGCTGGGGCAGGGTTATGCCATTCCCATCCTGCAGAGAGCAGGCGTAGACATCCCGGCCACCATTGATCTTATTGAGCAGTCCCTGACTCCGGGAAATTCTCAGCACACAGGAGAAGCCTCTCTCCCATTCACACAGCGAGTGCGACGCATTATCGAAATCGCCGGAGAGGAAGCGCAGGCACTGGGACACTACTACGTGGGCACTGAGCACATTCTACTCGCCATTCTCAGGGACCAGGACGGCATGGCGCATCACGTGCTTGTGAAAGCCGGCGCTTCATACGAACAGGCTCGCGCTGAGGTTGCTGCCTTGCGCGCGCCCGAAGGCAACAACGCTGAGCAGGAAGAAGCGGAAAACAACGAACATCGGATGAGCGATGAGGACGAGGAAGAAGATGAATTCAGCGCACTCTTCAATGCGACTTCACGCACTGTCGGAAGCGGCAACAACGCTCAGGGGAAAGATCGAGCTTCGGCCCTGCTTACCTTTGGGCGAGATCTCACAGCACGCGCCGCTTCGGGCGAGCTTGATCCTGTAATCGGACGCGAGAATGAAATCGCGCGTGTGATTCAAATCCTTTGTCGTCGCACAAAAAACAACCCCATCTTGCTGGGCGAGGCAGGCGTGGGGAAAACAGCGATCGTCGAGGGCCTTGCCCAGCTGATTGCGCAGGGTGACGTTCCGGAGTTCCTCATCGGCAAACGCATCATCTCACTGGACCTGCCCATGATGGTGGCAGGGACAAAATACCGGGGGCAATTCGAGGAACGCCTCAAGGCAGTGATGGACGAAATCCTGCGTGAAAAGAATGTAATCCTCTTCGTGGATGAGGTGCATACGCTGGTCGGCGCCGGATCAGCTGAAGGATCTATGGATGCCTCCAACATTATCAAACCCGCCCTTTCTCGCGGCGAACTGCAGGCCATCGGCGCTACCACTCTCGAGGAATTCCGCAAATATATGGAAAAGGACGCCGCCTTTGAGCGTCGCTTTCAGCAGGTACCCGTCGGCGAGCCTACTGTAGATCAATCTATTCTTATACTCAAAGGCTTACAGACGCGTTACGAAGAGCATCACCACGTACGCTACACCCCGAGAGCAATTGAAGCTGCCGCCCAGCTTTCCAAACGCTATCTTACGGGGCGCTTCCTGCCGGACAAGGCAATTGATGTAATTGATGAGGCGGGATCGTATAAACGCGTAGGGCGCATGATGAGACCCGAGGAACTCAAGCAACGCGAGGTACAGCTCTCTGAACTGCGCGCCGAAAAGCAGGAGGCTGTGCGACAGCAACATTTCGAACGAGCGGCTAATCTCCGCGATCGCATCTCTGTTCTCGATTCTGAACTCAAGAAAGGTCTTGCCGCATGGAAAAAGAGTATGGATGCCGAGTATGTGGAGGTCACGGAGGAGGATGTGATGAATGTGATTTCAAAATGGACAGGCATTCCGCTGGCTCGTATGGAAGAAAAAGAAGCGGAAAAACTACTGCACATGGAGGAGGAACTACGCCGCCGCGTCATTGGACAGGATCAGGCCTGCTCTGCCATTGCACGGGCTCTGCGCCGCAGTCGAGCGGATATCAAAGACCCCAAACGCCCCATCGGCTCCTTCCTCTTCATGGGCCCCACCGGCGTAGGCAAGACTTACCTGGCGCGAAATTTGGCAGAACTCATGTTCGGCACACAGGAAGCGCTCATCCAAGTGGACATGAGCGAGTACATGGAGAAGTTTGCCACGAGCCGTCTCATTGGTTCGCCTCCGGGATACGTGGGGCATGATGAAGGCGGACAACTCACGGAAAAGATTCGCCGACGTCCATACGCTGTAGTTCTTTTCGACGAAATTGAGAAAGCGCACCCGGACGTGATGAACTTACTACTGCAAATCCTGGAGGATGGGAGTCTCACGGACTCCATGGGGCACAAAGTAAACTTCAGCAACACCATCATCATCCTCACCTCAAACGTCGGGGCATCTCTCGCCGACAGCCGTGGGCAAATGGGCTTCAATTTCGCGGATGACAGCGAGAGTGATTACGAATCCATGAAAGAACGTATTTCGGAGGCCGCCCGTAAACAATTCCGACCAGAGTTCATCAACCGTTTTGATGACCTCATCGTCTTCCGTCGCCTTCAGCGCGGAGATATGGAGCGTATTGTGCGCCTCGAGACCGACAAGCTCATCCGACGTCTTACAGAAAAGCAGATCAACCTCACACTCTCACCGGACGTCATCCGTATGATTGTCGATAAGGGCAGCGATCCGAAATACGGAGCACGCCCCATTCGCCGCGCAATCGAAACTCTGCTGGAAGATCCCATTGCAGAAGCCATGCTACGCGGCGAACTCACAGCCGGTCACAGCTCTGAGGTCACACGCAAGGATGCTGAATCCTCAGCCATTCTCTTCGCCCCTGATGCGCCACAGCAAACTCCCGCCTCAAAACCTGAAAAACGCACACGTCTAAAAAAGGAGGTCAAGAAGACATCCGGGAATAAATCGACCGGGTCAGCGGCAAAAAAACAGACCGGTGCAACAAGGTCTGCCGTTCCCTCTCGTCGCAAAAAGAACGAAAGCTGAGACCTCCCACACACCCTTTGTAAAGAGAGAAAGGTGAAAAGAGGGCGCCGCTAATCGCTTCATCGGGGAATATCTCATTGCACCCACTTGCCTGTACCCTCAGGAAGACGTCCTTCTCCTACGGGTTGATAGCGAGTGGAGGCAGTGTTTCCGCGCAGGTAAACGCCAAAGGCTGCTTTCCATTTCGCACTCATACTCAACCCAGTATAACAGCCATAGCTCTCACAACGCGCGCCGGGAGCAAAGATATTCCGATTGATGCGGAACGCAAGCTCATCCTCATGAAGCCACTGCTTGGAAGCTCCGATGATGCTGTTGCTGTAATCCAACATGAAAGCGTGAGCGTTTGAGTGCCCGAAATAAAAAAAGGAAGTCACACGGTCGCTCCCTCTCGGAGCAACGTTGATAGCGCGGTATACCTGAGCGGCTGTATCGGCGTAAACCAACTGCACGTGGTACTTGGCTGCTGTCTCGCGGATCATTTTGACATAGTCTCTCCCTTCCTCGCGACTGCGCGTGACGTAGGCGGGACGGAACACAATCCACACGATGCGCTGCGCGGGATTCTCCCGCCGTGCAAGCTGGATGCGGATGGTGGAAGCACGCACAAAATTCGCCCACCAGTTGTCATGCTTCGCCGGACCACGTAGATACTCCCATGATTTAAGAGCCACACCCCCGGTGAGGATCACCTCAACTCCCCTCGCAGGGGAAGAAAAAATCCCCAAAAGCACGGCCAGAACCATCCAACCAAAAGCTCTAGCACGGTTCCTCACAGGAAAAAACACTGATGCAAGACCGTATCTCGAATTCCAAGGCAGGAACGCTTGCACACAAAACTTGTGAAGCCTAAGCGAAAGCGAAGCGCCCAAACGTCCTTTTATCGAGCAGTCTTCACACTCACCGCCTCTTTCCCCACGCGGGAACGCAGGTAGTGCAGCTTTGCGCGGCGCACCTTACCGCGAGTCACCACATCCACCTTCGCAATGCGTGGAGAATGCAGTGGGAAAGAACGTTCCACACCCTCGCCGTAGGAAATTTTGCGTACAGTGAATGCCTCATTCACACCAGAACCACGTTTGGCAATGACAATGCCCTGAAACACCTGAACGCGCTCCTTACCACCTTCAATCACGCGGCAATGCACCTTGACCGTGTCCCCCACATTGAAAGGGGTTACCTTGTCCTTGAGCTGCTCCTGTCCGATTTTGTCGAGTATGTTCATGGGGAGGAAAATAGATTGATAACGAAGAACCCTTCTTTCCTCCTGCCGGGAAGAAGAGGGCAAGAGATTTTATACGAGGAATCACGTGTTGGCAACTCAAATTATTCATGATGACGAATTTTGTCCTGTTTTAATTATATCAGTTGAAGGCGCGAGAATAAAGCGAAGCAATTTTACTGGCAAGCTATCTCAGCCTTGCATACGGATGGCGACGCATCGATTCCCTCAACGGTGGGGCTCCATTTTTGAGCCGTCTGAAACTTTTGTCAGCGGAGTCCTCCGCCGTGAATCAAGTTTATCATATACTTCCCTCAATAAGTGTGACAAAAGGCAGGGATGCTGTTTTCTGTCTTTCAATATCCTTGAATCGATAGAAATCCTATTTTTATGGGTTGCTCATGCTTTATTTGGAGTTGAACAGAATGAGCTCTCGTGTTAGGATACCTCATGTGAAGGTTGACATGTACGAGCCGGCAGAGGAAGCAGCGCTACGCCACCCTGAATATCATCAGGACTTCTACGCATTTCTCTGCGAGGTGATTTCAACCGCTCGGAACATTGCATATCAGAATGAAGCGACTCACAACAATCTGAGCAGCAGCGATATCTATCTATCATTCTGTTCGATGATGCAAAATCGATTTGGTCCTCTTGCAATGGCAGTCCTGAGCTTCTGGGGGGTAAAGAATCCGGGAGATATCGGGAAAGCTCTTTGTTACCTCGGGGAAGAGAACGCCCCGGGACCGAGGAAACGCCACAAGGAAGAAAATTTCGAAAATTTGCCGGCGTTAGAGTTGATGCTGGATCTTCCCTTTCATGCACCATCTCTTTAAAACATGACCGTAGCTGCACAAGTCGGAGACAAACTACGCTGGCCGGCGGAGTGGGAACATCAGGATGCCGTGTGGATTTCGTGGCCACACCGCAGGGAACTGTGGCGTGGGGGATTGGCTCGTATGGAAAAACGCTTTGCGGAACTGGTACGCGTCCTCTCTCCCTTTGCGCAAGTGCGCATCAATGCCGCAGCGGGACTGCATCCTCGCCTGGAAGAGATGCTCGAAGGAACCAACTACGCCCTCTACGACCATCCCACAGACGATGTGTGGTGCCGTGACCACGGTGGTATTTTTACTTTCGCACAGCAGAAGGACCAGGGAAAACCTTCTCTGCAAGTGGCGGATTGGACCTTCAACGCCTGGGGCGGACAGTTCCCGCCGTGGGACAAAGATAATGACATCCCGAGACGCATGGCAGAGTCTCTCTCACTCCCTCGCTTGAGCAGTGATTTTGTACTGGAAGGCGGTGCTATCGAAGGTAACGGAGATGGATTACTCATCACCACCGAAGCCGTCCTGCTGGATCCCAGTCGCAACCCCGGCGCTACTCAATCGACCATGGAAGCCGAGCTGCACCGCTTACTGGGCACGCGTAGCGTTTTCTGGCTGGGAAGCGGCATCACAGGGGATGACACCGGCGGTCATATCGATGACATGGTGCGTTTTGTGCGACAGGACGTCGTGGTGGCAGCAACGGAAATAGATGCTCACTCACCGCACTACCATGCCCTGGCAGAGAACAATGAACGCCTGCAGGATTTGCGTACCTGTGGCGGCAGGCGAGTGGAGGTGGTTCCCCTGCCTATGCCGGCGCCGGTCTCCTGCCCGGGGTGGCGCCTGGAACAGCTCCCCGCAAGCTACGCCAATTTTCTCATCTGCAACAATTGCGTCCTCGTACCAACCTTCGCTCAGGCAAAGGAGGATGACCGTGCTCTTGGTATCCTGCGTGAATGCTTTTCTTCGCACCACGTGATTGGCTTTGATGCGCGCGACCTCCTCATCGAAGGCGGCGCTATCCACTGCATCACCCAGCAGCAACCGAGTATTGAAAACTGAATCTCGGCGGCACACGTTTCCTCCCCCAGTTCACAGCTCATACCGCTTCCTTCATGGAGCGAATGGCTGCCGCCATATCCGGAGCACAAAAGGTGGAACTACCTGCGACGAGACAATCCGCGCCGGCCTCGCGGCATACTGCCGCCTGAGCCGGGCCGATTCCCCCATCCATCTGAATGAGGAAACACAGTCCTCTCTGCTCTCTCTCTCGCCGCAGTGCGCGCACTTTTTCGAGGGTCTCAGCCATAAAGCTCTGTCCGCCGAATCCCGGCACAACACTCATTACCAGAATGAGATCCACCTCACCGAGGTAGGGGAATGTCTTTTCGACCGGGGTGGCGGGGTTCACCACCAGCCCGCATTGCACCGAATTCTCCCGGATTGCACGCAGGGTGGCGTGTAAATCAACCTTACCCTCGCGCTCCACGTGGATGCTGATCAGGTTCACTCCTGCCGCCACAAAACGCGGAAAATAATGATCCGGGGCATCAATCATGAGATGCGCATCCAAAAATGTCCCCGCTGGCACGCTGTTGCGAATAGCCTGGCAGATGTCAGGCCCAAAGGAGATATTATCCACAAACGAACCATCCATTACATCGAGGTGAAGCCAGTCTGCCCCGGCATCCAAAGCACGTCGCGCTTCAGCCCCGATGTACCGAAAGTCACAAGCCAACATGGAAGGCGCTATCAGCATGCGCACAGCATACTCCTCCCCCTCCCTGCGTGCAAGCCATTTCGGAGTGTAAGCAGGGCAAACTCATTGGAAGTTCTCTGTCTCTCATAGGATAAAATACACGGGCCAGTCGTATCCAGCAGTCTTGAACACCTGGAAGGTTCTGGTGCAGTTTGATCCATGCTCCTCATAAACTCATCTCCCTTCTACGTGAATTAGCAATTCGGAGGAAATATCCACAAAACTCAAAAAATCAACAAATCGTTTAGTATATGGCATAGGTTGCAGGTAGCAACCTTATATTCCGACGCGTTTACCCTGCAAAAGTTTCTTGACTTTTTATTAACAATACAATATATCAGGAGAACACAAAAGGAAGAAACTTCGGAAAGAGAGTTGTCACAAATAAAGAAGAGGCAAAAAGAAAAGAATAAGTTCGCCCTCGCATACCCTGTTTTGGGTTTCGCGCTTTTTACAGGCACAGCTTATGGGGTATCTTGCATCATTGGGGACAACTTTGGGATGATGCTGTATGTTGCATACTATTATTTTTTCTTCTTTGTGCTTTTGATCGTGGTCGTCTTTACTGCAGAAATCAATAAGCCAAAACGGAGATTAGCAGCAACAGTTTCTGTAATGGGTGTGGCACTCGCTTATAGTATCGTGTTCCTATCTGGCTTCGGGGGAGGTAACAAGATATTGTCACGCGCACCTGCTTCATACCTACCAAGTGGGGCTGTGCTATCATTCAAGAAGAATGAAGTCAAGTTAAAATCTAAGGGTGGGCTTCTCAAAATTAGATGCCGCAATGCCTCAAAAATAAAGTTACCGAAGAGTTACTAAAACCGGGAAAAGAGAATTCCCTGAAAGCTTGATGCCTCAAGAATAGAGAGTTAATATAAAACACATGTCACTCAAGATGAGTAAACGAGCACGAACAGAGTTACCTTCTGCGTGAAGAGAGAAAATATGCCTCGCTGGTCCCTTGATACAAGAAAGCAAGGATTGTAGATGATTATAGATTACATTATGCAATCTGCTGGCTACAAGAGCCGAAAGACTGTCAAATCCTCAATGGGTCTACTTTTTGTAGAAAGGTGACTTTTCATAAACGGCGCGCATGGCATCCACGTCGGCCTTGAACTCGGCATTGATCGCTTCGATACCTGCCACATCGGCGCAGCGGAAAAGCATGTTCCAACGCTTCCATCCTGCATTACTCGCTGAGGGTTGAGAGATTTTACCCTGCGGATTGTAATACAGTTTGCCCCCATAATTTACATTTGGCGCGTGTACTTTGAACCCACTTTCTACGGAATTGGTCTGTCCCCCCGGGGGATAGGCAGATTGACCATTCGGACTGAATATCAGATGATTCATCTCTGCAAGCCATGAATAACGCGGAGTTTCATCTATGGATTTCAGAATGTGCGTAGCAGTTTGCACGGCAAGAGCTTTTAACTCCTCCTTGAAGGGAGCCGCAACCTGTTCGTGACCCACGGCGAGAGCTGCCTTAGTGGCCGCCACCCAGTCGGGAGTCATTTTGTCGGTAGCTACCTCCGAGAGTTTGCGCTCCTTCCCCTGCTCATCCACAAAGAGGGCGTTATCATTCGCGATATGAGGCGCCGTATAGGCGGGAGCATCGCTCTGCGTGTAGCAGAAGCCCATGTTTTCCGCCAGCCAGGCGCGCCGCATGCCAGTCGACATACGGCGTAAAGCAGCAATTCCCTCCTCGCACTGCGCACCCTTGGGCAAAGCGGCACCTTCCGGAGGCAAGGCCTTATTAGCCTCATCCATCTGCTCTTTCATCTGCGCCAACCTCTGTTTGTAATGCTTGCGTATCGCTTTCACCTCCTCCGGAAAAAGGGCGAGAATGTCTTTGTCTCCCACGAGATTAGCACAGCGCCGTACAATATCACACCACCTCCGGTATCGATCCCAGCGTCCTTCTTTCATACAAACAACCTCCCAGACCTTTATTTCTTCCCCATTCGCACCCATACAATAACCATTTTCCCAGTCTCCATAATACGAAAATTTGGCACCGCATTCCAATGAATACACGTGCTTCTTCTCTGATGCGCTTCGACCATCCTGATAGTAGAGCTTCTTATCCAGCGTAGCGAGCAATGTCCAACGCAAATCATCCGGCATTTCCTTCATCAGGTATTTTGCTGTGTTGCGCACGACGAGATTCACTCGCTCCGTCATCAAACTGAGCATCGCTTCCTGTTTAAAATTCATCGCGTCGCTATAGCTCTGGCCCCATTGGGATCCAGCAGGCATCGCGGCACTCATCCACGCGGCGAGGCGCCCATTCGATCCCACGATAAAAGCCTTATCTCCATGTGTGGCTGGACGCCCATGAAATTGATATCCAACTCCTTGACCATCCTTACCAAAGCAAATCCCGAGCTGCTCAGCGACGAAGCAGTCACGCGCCAAGATAGGCATTTTGTTGACATCTCGCACAGCTTCCTGAAGTTCCATGCGCTGCTTTCCCTTGATATCGGACGTATCCACGGGTTTATACTTCGCCCACGCAGTGCAGACCGAGCTCACTAAAGCGAGAGCTCCCCATATCATCGTTCGTATAGATTGTTTCATGAGAAATAGAAAAGAATTCCTACTTTTCCCTCTTATCTTTTATAGAAAGGCGACTTCTCATAGGCGGCTCGCATGGCTTTTACGTCCTCCTTGAAGGAGTCATTAATAACTTCTATGCCGACCAAGTTTTCGCATCGGAAAAGGGTGCACCAGCGAGTTCCCCAAATACTCCACTCAGGCCATTGTGCTTGCTCGATCCTTCCCTGAGGTGAATAGTAGAGCCTGCCAGCATAGCTTATCTTAAACCTTTGCGCCGTCACATACCCGATTGTAGAGGATTGTCGGCTTGAAGGATAAATGGACTTTCCATCTGCCTGGAATAGCAATTTGTTCGTTTCCGACAACCAAGAAAAGCACACTTCCTTTGGCATTTTGTTCAAAATGTAGGTGGCTGTTTGCACGGCAAGTTTTTTTAACTCCTCCTTGAAAGGTGCAGCAATCTGTTCGTACCCCACAGCGAGAGCTGCCTTGGTGGCTGCCGCCCAGTCGGGGGCCATTTTGTCGGTTGCTACCTCCGAGAGTTTGCACTCCTTTCCCTGCTCATCCACAAAGAGGGCGTTATCATTCGCGATGTGGTGCGCCATGTAGGCGGGAGCATCGCTCTGCGTGTAGCAGAAGCCCATGTTTTCCGCCAGCCAGGCACGACGCAGTGCGGTCGACATACGGCGTAAGGCTGCGATTCCCTCCTCGTACTTCGGTATCTTATCTTGGGACGAAGCGATGGTCTCTTCTTCCTGCTTTTCAATCTCCGCGATGTTCTGTTGATGGGGTCGGCGCATCGCTTTCACCTCCTCCGGGAAAAGAGTGAGAATATCACGGGTTCCGATCAGATTCTCGCAGCGGAAGATGACGCCATACCATTCCATGTATTTGCGCGGTAAGGCATCCCGCGCCGTCCTCTCTTTGCCATCCGGGCCCACATAAAAGGCGTTCCAATCGCCCACCCACTGGTATTTGATACCACAATCCATTGTGACCTCGTGCACGTAGCCGTCGTAGGCGCTGCTGCCATCTTTATGATAGAGCAATTTACCTATCGTAGCGAGCATGGCCCAGCGGGCCTCTGGGGGCAGAGTCTCAAGCAAGTATTTTGCCGTATTGCGCACGACGAGATTCACTCGCCCTGTCATCAAACTGAGCATCGCATCCTGCTTAAACTTCTTCTCTTCGTCATAGCTACGGTCCCATTGGGATCTAGCAGGCATCGCGACATCCATCCACGCGGCAAGACGTCCATTCGACCTCACAAAAAAAGCCTTATCTCCATTTACGATTGGACGCCCATTATTTTGCATTCCAACTCCTTGACCGTCTTTACCAAAGCAAATCCCGAGCCGCACAGCGACGAAGCAGTCACGCGCTGGGACAGGCATTTTGTTAACACCTTTCACAGCTTCCATAAGTTCCATGCGCTGTTTTCCCCTGATATCGGACGTATCCACGGGCTTATACTTAGCTCGAGCCATACTCGCAAAGTTTGCCAGTACGAGCATGCAGAACATCACAATTGATATCGTTTTTTTCATAAAAATAGCTTCAATACGACAAACACAAGAAGGTGCAGGACGATCGACCTACACGAGAAAAAGAAGAAAACAAAACAACAAAACCGGCAATATCAATATATTGCAATAAACAGGGGGGGGGTAACAAGATATTGTACGTACCTGTTTCATACCTACCAAACGGGGTTATGCTATCATTCAAGAGAAATGAAGTCAAGTTAAAATCTCAGGATGTGCATCTCAAAATTGGACGCATCAGGTTACCGACGCAAAAAGGGTGCGGATTGACTCTTTACATGGCATATTAATTTCTCTCAAAAACAACCAATTACGAACCACGACGCCCGGGCACATTTTACTGTCACTACCTCAGGAGGCAAGCACATCCCTTTCTGAGAACATCAGCTTGTTGGGCTCCTACTCCGAAAGAAAAAATATTCACTTTTATCCCCTGCCATGTCCTCAGCACCCCTCCCGCCTGGTGCATCTGTCGCTGCTGTTTCACGGGGGAAACTATGATAACGCCCCTATTAAACATTTTTCCTCCGTAAAGGGGTAACAAAAACGCATTTTGTCACCAATATTCAGCAATTCAGACAACTTGACAAGACGTACCCGGCGTAGTATAGTGCGGAAGAGTCATGAAATACGAGGGATTATACACAGCTATTATCACTCCTTTTCGCGGCGGGGAGGTAGACGAGCCGGCTTTTCGTCGGTTAATTGATACGCAAATTGCCGCTGGGGTCACAGGAATCGTACCCGTAGGCACTACCGGGGAATCTCCCACGTTGACGCATCGAGAGCACATGGATGTCATCCGCATCGCCATAGAACATGCGGCGGGACGCTGCCAGGTTATCGCTGGCACGGGATCAAATTCCACGGCGGAAGCCATTGCAATGACCAAAGAGGCGGAGCAAATGGGCGCGGATGGAACACTGCAGGTGTGCCCATACTACAACAAGCCCTCGCAGGAAGGCCTTTATCGGCACTTCAAAGCCGTAGCAGAGAGCACTTCACTGCCGGTGCTGCTCTACAGCATTCCGGGTCGCAGTGGAATCGAAATTGCGGTAGCCACTGCGGCACGGCTGGCGAAGGATTGTCCAACGATATGCGGCATCAAAGAAGCCGGCGGTAGTGTGGAGCGCGTGAACCAATTGGTGCAAGCGTTGCCGGAGGATTTCTCCGTGCTTTCCGGGGATGATGGTCTCACGGTGCCGTTCATCTCATGCGGAGCGGTGGGGCTTGTGTCGGTGACGTCGAATGTGGCGCCGGTACAGATGAAGGAACTGGTAGATGCAGCGCTGAGCGGTGACGGCAAGAAAGCGCAAGCATTGCAGAAAAAATACTACCCGCTGATGAAGGGTCTGATGAGTTTGGATGTGAATCCCGTGCCTATCAAAGCGGCACTGGCATTGAGAGGAGATATCACATGGGAGCTGCGCCTGCCGCTGGCAGAGTTGGCGGAAGAAAAACGAGAGCAACTCGCGGAGCTGCTGCGTCGCTTCGATTTGCTTGCCTGACTTTGATACGACAAAATCCGATGATGAACATACTCGTAACAGGTATCTCCGGACGCATGGGACAGGCGGTGAAACAAGCCGTCGAACTCTGCGCAGAAACCACCCTCGCCTCTACCCACGATGTAGGGCAGGATGTCAATGCCGCGCTGAGCAAGGCAGAAGGAGCCATTGATTTCTCCTTCCACGGCTTCACGACGGAGCTCGTGGCAGCTGCCGTCGCTCAGAAAAAACCTCTGGTCATCGGCACCACCGGACACACGGATGAGGAACGCGCCGCCATTGCTGAAGCTGCAGGACAGATTCCCATCGTCTTCTCCTCCAACTATTCCGTGGGAGTAAACACCCTCTTTTGGCTCACCCGCAAAGCAGCGGCTATCCTGCAGGGCTACGATGCCGAGATCGTGGAGATGCACCATCACCACAAACTTGATGCTCCAAGCGGAACAGCTCGTTCACTCGCCGAGGAGATCTGCGGCGCGTGGGGAATGGATTACAAAGAAGATGTGGTGCATGGACGCGAAGGGTTGGTGGGCGCACGCCCTCAGCGGCAAATCGGCATGCACTCATTGAGGGGGGGAGATGTAGTGGGAGATCACACCGTCATGTTCGCCACGGATGGCGAGCGCGTGGAACTTGTACACAAGGCCAGTAGTCGCATGACTTTTGCCAGCGGCGCCGTGCGCGCCATGCTCTGGGTGAGCGCTCGTCCCGCCGGTCTCTACTCCATGCAGGATGTCCTTGGTCTCACAGACTGAATCGCCCGGCAGCGGAACATCCGCCTTGCGACGCACGGGCTTTTCCCTCGGCTCCAACTGCGGGGACAGGTTGGCGTACTTGGAGCGCGCTTGTGATGAGCTCGCGGAGCTTTTTGGTGATCTCCGACTCTCGCGTGTGTATGAGACCCAACCCGTGGGGTGTCCCCCGAACAGCCCGAATTTTTTGAACGCATGCGTTGAAGTCCTCGCTGCAGAAGATCCGGAAGAAATACTCGAACAAGTTTTACGCATCGAAAAAAAGCTTGGCAGAACGCGCAACGGAGAATACGGCGAACCGCGCACCTGCGATATCGACTTACTGTACTGTGGAGAAGAGGAGCGACGAAGCGAACGCCTCATCCTGCCCCACCCACGTATCGCAAAGCGTCGCTTTGTGCTGCAGCCTCTCTGCGATATCGATCCCGGACTTAAACTTCCGGGACTGAATGGTACCGTGGCAGATCTGCTGGCACAACTGCCCGAAAACGGGGAATATGTAAGACCATTTGATTTGTAAGGCATCCATGACCACAAAAGAAAAAATCCGTGCGATAGCAGCTTGCAAGGGGATACGTCCTGTAGCGCAGCTCACGGCGTACGATTACCCTACTACGCGGCTGCTGGATGAAACAGGAGCCGTCGATATGCTGCTGGTGGGCGATTCGCTGGGTATGATGGTACTCGGCTATCCGGACACCACGAGTGTAACCCTGCAGCACATGCTGCACCATACCGAAGCCGTGGCGCGTGCACATCCGCAGGCTTTGCTGGTGGCGGACATGCCCCTGCACACGTACGACACCCCACAGCAAGCAGTCCGGAATGCGGAAGCGCTCATCAGCGTCGGCGCAGAAGCAGTCAAACTGGAAGGCGGCTCTGCCGTGCAGGAGCAATTACGAGCCATCATTTCCGCCGGAATACCCGTGCAGGGACACATCGGGCTGCTTCCCCAGCATATCAAAGAAGACGGCGGCTACCGCATGCGTGGAAAAACAGATGAAGAAGCAGAGACGCTGCTATGCGATTTGCGTGCCGTGGAAGCTGCGGGAGTGTTTTCGGTTGTCATCGAATGCACCCGGGCGGAAGTAGCAGCACGGCTCACAGCCTCCTCTTCTATCATCACAATCGGCATCGGCTCCGGGCACGGTACTTGCGACGGCGAAGTGCAAGTCTTTCACGATCTCGTAGGCGGTTTTCCATGGTTTGTGCCACGATTTGCAGCGCAACATGCGCACATATCGCAGGATATCAAAGCAGCCGCTCAAACCTGGGCAAAAGGTCTGATACTCCCACCACCACCCTCAAACAATGACCTACACTGAAATCGGCAGCAGCGGCATCCGCGTCTCGCGTATCTGCGTGGGCGGCATGTCCTTTGGCACTCCTTCGGAGGATTTTCATCTCTGGACGTTGAATCAGACCGCAACGACCGAGATGATTGCACACGCTCTGGAGGTAGGGGTGAATTTCATCGATACGGCAAATTGTTATTCACACGGTACCAGCGAGCTATTCATTGGTCGCGCCCTCAGGGAACTCAAAGTATCGAGAGAAAACGTCGTCATCGCTTCCAAGGTCTATTTCAATGATGGCATGTTGGCTCGGGATGCCATCTTGCGGGAAATTGACGGATCCCTTCGGCGTCTTGGGACTGATTATCTGGATCTCTACTACATCCACCGCTTCGATTATACCACCCCCATCGAGGAGACAATGGAAACGCTCGACGAATTGGTGAAAGCGGGGAAGGTTCGTGCGCTGGGCGCCTCTGCCATGTATGGCTACCAGTTTCACAACATGCAACTAACGGCGGAAAAGAATGGGTTGACCCCCTTCTCTGCTATGCAAAATCACTACAACCTCATTTACCGCGAGGACGAACGTGAGTTAATCCCTGTCTGCCGCCAATATAACGTTTCTCTCATCCCGTACAGTCCGCTGGCGGGCGGACACCTCACGCGCAAAGAATGGAACACGAACAGCGCTCGCAGCCGGACAGATCGTAATCTGCGCAACAAATACGACGCTTCACGAGAGGCGGATGTGCACATCGTGAATCGCGTGGCCAAGATCGCGATGGAGAGAGGAACATCCATGAGCACTGTAGCTCTGGCATGGCTCTTCGCAAAGGGAGTGGCATCTCCCATCGTCGGCGCAACGAATGCTGCACACTTTGACGATGCGGTTGCCGCGGTGAATCTGGAGCTCACGGAAAAAGAAATCGAGCAACTGGAAGAGCTCTATACCCCGCACGCCATCTCTGGAGCACGTCCTCCCATCGTTTAACACTCTATTTCTTCGCCTTATGCCGCAGCAACAACCACTGAGAAAACCCGCCTGGCGCGCTTTTTGGAGTCTGCTGTGCATCCAATCCATCAACTCACTGAACGAAAAAGGCGTGCAGTTCATCCTCATCGCCCTGGGCATCTGGCTGGGGCGTATGTTGCAGTATCCTCTTTCCGTCCTCATCGTGGTACCGTTTGTTTTATTCTCACCGGTAGCGGGATGGATTTCGGATCGTTACTGTAAGACCAAACTCTTGCGCTCCATGGTACTGCTGCAGGTTGTGGCGCTCGTGGGCATCGTCGCCGGACTCTTCATGCACAGCGTAGCAACCTCCGTACTATTCTTCTCCGTCTTCTGCGTGCAGGCGATGTTTTTCAGTCCGGCAAAAAAGGGACTGGTGAAGGATATGGTAGGCACGCAAAATATCGGGTTCGCCAGTGGGATGCTGGAAATCAGCTCACTTCTCGCCTTGCTTGTGGGGCAGGTAGGCGCCTTGTGGGTGGTGTATGAACTGCTACGGCGCTGGGGAGAAAACGCAGGCTGGGAGGCAGCGGCGTGGCCCTGCGGCGCGTGCCTGTTCACGGCGCTCGGTGTGTACGCACTGAGTCTTTTTTTGCCCTGTTACCCGGCGCAGAGCACGCGGCCCTGGAAGCGCAGCGTCCTCTTTGAACACCTGACACAACTCAGGATGCTGTGGACCGATCCTACCCTTCGCTACAGCGAGATAGGCATCGGCTTCTTCTGGTTCATCGCGGGGGTAATGATGCTCATCGCGCTGCAAATGGCAGAAGAAGCACAGGGCATAGCAGCCACTGTGGGCGACACGCAGCACTTCATGCAAATACTCGGGCAACAAAAGGATTCTGCTATGCTCATTGCATGGATCAGCGGTGGCTCTGTATCAGGCGGAGCGCTTGCCTCCCTGCTCTGCCGGAAAAGCATCAACATGCGACTCATCATCCCCGGTGGCATCGGTATCTTCCTCTCATGCTTTGCTCTGCAGCTTCTGCCGTACGGGCATCCTCTCTTCTACGCCGCCCTTGCCGGAGCCGGCTTCTTTGCCTCCGGATATCTGGTGCCGCTCAATGCGCTGTTGCAAGACCACGCTGATGATGACCGTCGCGGCGATGTCATTGCCGCCGGCAATCTGGTGGATTGCGCGCTGGGTATTCTGGCGGTGGCGGTGCAGCTTGGAATGCGGGCGGCAGGGATGGATTCTCGGGTGCAGTGCGTTGTGCTGGGCTCGCTGGCGCTGCTCATCACTCTGTACCTTACCCAAAAGTTGCGGACCGCACCGACACAAGGAAGTCAATGCTGAATAAAGCGCAACCGTTTCACACAATCCATGCCCAGCACGCTATTGAGGGCGGTAATCAGGCTCTCCTTCTGGCGCTGCAATTCAAATCGCACCGCGGGATGCGCCGCAGCAATGACGGCGAGGCCATCGGAGAGGGAAACAAGCCGCGCATGCTCCGACAAATAATCTCCGGCCGCCTTGCGCCACGCATCTGCCAGCACGGTGGAATCAACGGCTCCTTCACGCAGGTTGAGTTTGCTCATCACCTCCGCCAGCAGAGACTTCATCCCCCGCACGTTCGCCCCCACGGGCAATAGTGGTTCCTCGCCGAAAAAATCTTCCATCACTTGCCGTCCGTAGTGTTCGCTTTCTGTGAAAGCGCGCTCCGGACGCCTGCTCCCATCGGGATATTCCCTGAATGCGTAGCGTGGCCTTGAGGAACGCCCCCGCATCAAAGTGTACGCTGTCTTTCTCGCAGCAGCGTCTAATTCAGTCCCTTTGGGCTTTCTACCCATCTTGCGAAGAAAAGACCCCGGGCGAGCGAAACCCGCTCCGAGGTCTGAAAAATAAAACGAAAACGCGTGAAGCGCGAAATTACTCGCCGTCATCCCCGATCGCCTGGACGGGGCAACCCTCCATGGCCTCAGTGCAGGAGGCAATCTCCTCATCGGTTGCGGGTTGCTTCTTCACATAAGAAACGCCCTCGTCGTCATCGCGCGCGAAGAAGTCGGGAGCTGATTCCCGGCAAAGATCACAGTCGATGCAATTGCTGTCGACATAGAATTTTCCGGGGACGTTTTTCTCGTTTTTTTCATCAATATCAGCCATAATGTGCAGGGCGCTCCTGGCCCGCGGATATGATGCCTGATGTTTTTTACGAAAGCAATCTTTTTTTGTTGCAAGGCGGGATTTTTGAGCG
This sequence comes from uncultured Akkermansia sp., assembly GCA_947601655.1. GTDB lineage: Bacteria > Verrucomicrobiota > Verrucomicrobiia > Verrucomicrobiales > Akkermansiaceae > Akkermansia. Next base: position 8,859 of record CANQGG010000019.1, on the reverse strand, counting down.
GAGAATGGAGCGCATGCATGCATGCCCTCCCATGGAAAAGGGATTCTTGAAGCCTTCTGTCCCGCAAAAGCCCCAAATCACCATGACATGGTGGATTCGTTGCCTCCTCAGCATCAGCGGCGGACTCGTCATGGCTCTGGCGTTCCCTCCGTATGACTACGGGGACTTGGTGTGGCTGGGTCTGCTCCCTCTGCTCAGCGCTCTGTGGTGCGGTGGCAGAAGGATCAGTCGAAAGGGAGCCCTCGCGCTTGGCTGGCTCTTCGGGATAAGCTGGTACAGTGTGAGCTTTTGGTGGATTCACGAGGTGGGAAACGTGTTCGACATACCACTGTGGCTCTTCATGGTGAGTGCATTTGTCCCTCTTATGACCGTGTATGCCGTCCTGCCGGGACTGTGGGCGCTTGTCGCCGGATGCGCGTTCATGCCTCTGCCGCCGCCGGAGACCATCGATGGGGAAACAACGGAGGAACGACAACGACGGTGGAATGAATGGGCGAGAGGAGATCTCCTTTCTTCCGTTCGTGCTGCGCTGGGCTGCGGAGCGCTCTGGGTCCTGGTGGAGTGGTTCCGGGGGAAAGGCGCCCTTGCGTTCACCTGGAATAGCCCCGGCATGGCGCTTTACAATGGACTGTCTTTTGTGCAGTGGGCGGAATTTGTGGGTACGGCAGCTCTCTCGTTCATCCCGATCAGCATGGCAGTCATCCTCTGGCGGGCCTCCAGGCGCACGATGCTGTGTTTTCGGGGGATGGGACGCGGCTGTCGTCCGTGGGATTTTTACGCCGGGGTGATTATTCTCTTCGGCCTCTTTGCGGGAGGGCTTGCTCTCTCTACGGCGTATTCCCCAACGCGCTTGCTACGGGAAAAGGAAACAATTTCTCTGCCCGTGCTGGCGGTACAGATCAACAAGGATCAGCTGGAGCACATCCGCGAAGAACGCTCTCCTGCCCAGTACCGGCAATACCTCAATGCCACTGTGCAAGCGTACAATGAGATCCTGCGAGATACCATGCAACGCGCCACGAAGATGCAAGATATGGGGCTCACGCTTCAACTGCCGGTCTGGGTGGTCTGGCCGGAAAGTGCGTTGCCCTTTCCTCTCATACGGTGGGAAGACGCACCCGAAGCAATCCTGCCAGACGCAATGACTGATGATAACCTCATGAGTAAGGAGGGTCTGCCCCTGGCCCGACAACGCGTGCGGGAGCTTGGCGGGCAGGACTTCGTGCTCTTTACAGGGGTGGATGAAGTTCTTTTCCGTCGCAGCGCCGTGGGAAATCGCCCTGTTGGCATGCTCAATTCCCTCGCCTGCATCGCAGGAGATTGGACAAGTCTCAAGACCGTCTCCAAACAGCACCTCATGCCTTTCGGTGAGTACATTCCCCTGGCACAGGATGTGGAATGGATCGGACGAGCGTATTCAAAAATCACAGGCACTCAGGTGGGCGAAGGCATCCGCCCTGGGAAAGGCTCTGATCCATTGGTCGTTCCCGCGCCCGGTCTGCACAGAAACATCGGGGTCATCCCTGCCATCTGCTATGAGGACACCGTGGGAGATCTCCTGAGGCGTTTTGCGCGCCCGGGGGCCCAGGTGATCGTCAATGCCTCCAATGATGCCTGGTTCCGCAAGTCGGCCTGCGGCGTTCAGCAGGCGCGCTGCGCTGCCATGCGCTGTATCGAGTTGCGCCGCCCCATGGTGCGCGCGGCGAATATGGGCGTTTGCTGCGCCATTGCTCCGAATGGAGCGCTGATTCATGCTCTACTGAAGGCGGATGGCACCCCTCACGTGGCAGGGTATAGCTACGGAGTTCTACCGGTAGATCCGAATGCAGGTCTGACCCTCTACGCGCGCTGGGGCGACTGGGCGGTGTATGTCTGTGCGCTCGTCGCTCTGCTCTGCCTGCTTCCGGCTCTCAGGCGCAAACGGGATGGCGATTAAGCCGGGGGGAAGGCGCGGTCCACCGCTGCGCGCATCTCACGCACGGCAGCGGCAAGCCCAATAAACATGGCGCGGGCAATGAGAGTATGACCGATGTTCAACTCTGAAAGATGCGGTACTTGCGCGAGAAGTGGCAACGCTGAAACACGAATGCCATGGCCGGCGTGTACCTCCAGCCCAAGTTCATGGGCTCGTTGCGCAGCACAGACAAGACGTCGCAATTCGGCCGTTCTCTCGGCTCCTGCAGTGTCGGCAAAGCGTCCGGTGTGCAGCTCCACCATCGGAGCGCCTATCGCGGCGGAAGATTCCACTTGAACAATATCCGGGTCGATGAACATACTCACGCGGCACCCGGAAGAAGTGAGAGAGGCAACAAGTTTCTCCAATTCAGCGGCACGGGAAGCAACATCCAGCCCTCCCTCGGTGGTCACTTCCTGCCGCCGTTCAGGAACAAGGCAGACGAAATCCGGATGCAATGCCCTCGCAAAATCGAGCATGGACGGGGTAGCGCCCATTTCGAGGTTTAACGGCAGGGGAATTTCACGCCGCACGGCATGAGCATCTGCATCCTGCATGTGGCGGCGATCCTCCCGCACATGCAGGGTGATAGAGTCTGCCCCACCGGTCATGGCAGCGCGAGCAGCCTCCGGCACAGAGGGCTCAGGAACAGCAGCCGTGGGCACGCCGGCATAACGAGCCTGACGCAGGGTCGCCACATGGTCGATGTTCACCCCGAGTTTCATATCGCAGTCCCGATCAAAAAATCAGTGAAGGAAGTGGCGAACGCCGGTGAAAACCATGGCGATACCGGCGGCATCGGCGGCGGCAATCACCTCTTCATCGCGAATAGAACCGCCCGGCTGAATGCATGCGGTAGCACCGGCGTCAATTGCAGTCTGCAAGCCATCGGCAAACGGGAAAAGACCGTCAGAGGCAATGACGCTCCCCTGCAGATCCAATCCGGCCTGCCCGGCCTTCCAAACGGCAATCCTGGCAGAATCCACGCGGCTCATCTGCCCGGCTCCTATGCCGAGCGTTCCGTTCTTATCGGTGAAGACAATAGCGTTGGAATGCACCTGCTTGCAAACCCGCCAGGCAAAACGCAGAGCTTCCATCTCATCCGCCGTCGGCACACGCTTGGTGACAACTTTTGTCTCCATGCCATCCAAACCGAGCACTTCGTCATCGCGCTTCATCGTCATCACTCCGCCCGGCGCCGTGCGAACCATGGGGTACTTGCAATACTCACGCCAGGCATCCATATTGATGCGCATGATGCGGCAGTTCTTCTTTTTCTGCAGAATGACTCGTGCCTCGGGCTCATAGTCCGGGGCGATAATGACGTCCGTGAAGATGGCCCCAACAATACGAGCAAGAGCTTCCGTCATTGGGCGGTTCATCACGATTACTCCGCCAAAGGGCGCCTGCGTATCCGTGCGGTATGCAAGCTTCCATGCCTGCACGAGGTCATTGTCATCCTGCCCAACTCCGCAGGGATTCGTATGCTTCAGAATGCCGACTGTAGGACGGCGGAAGTTGGAGATGAGCGACGCAGCTGCATCGAGGTCCAGCACGTTGGTGTAGGAAAGTTCCTTTCCCTGCAGCTGAGTGAAAATTTTATCAAAGTTCCCGTAGAGCACGCTGGGCTGGTGGGGATTGTCCCCGTAGCGGAGTGTCTGGGCAAAGGGAAGCGTAAGCGAAAAATTGGCTTTGGTACTGCCTGCCGCCTGGTGTCCGAGGTAGTTGGAAATGGCGGTATCATATTCGGATGTACGCATGAAGACCTTGATCGCCAGCTTCTCCCTCGTCTTGAGCGTCGTGCCTCCCTGGTGAGTCTCCATCTCCTCCAGCACAGTCGCGTAATCCGCCGGATCCGAGACCACAGTAACCGCCGCGTAGTTCTTCGCCGCCGAGCGCAGCATAGAAGGTCCGCCGATATCGATTTTCTCAATAGCTTCAGCAAGAGTAACCCCGTTCTTAGCTATCGTTTCCTCAAAGGGGTAGAGATTCACACAGACAAGATCGATGGTCGGTATATGATTTTCCTCCGCCTGCCTGCGGTGCTCAGGAAGATCCCGCCGCTGCAGAAGCCCCCCGTGCACCATGGGGTGCAGGGTCTTCACACGCCCATCGAATAGCTCGGGAGCGCCTGTGTATTCAGAGACTTCTGTGACCTCTAAACCAAGACCTTTGAGAAATTTGCAGGTGCCTCCCGTAGAAATAAGCTGCACTCCCTTTGCCGCAAGTCCTTTCGCGAATTCCTCCAGGCCTGTCTTATCGGAAACCGACAACAGGGCGCGTTCAATTTTCAGCGTTTCCATGGATCAATATCTTGTAATTGAGGCTCCCCGACGGGAAGCGGGCGTTAGCCTACACCTCTTTGCGAGAAAAAGCAAGTCCAAATGGTAAGGTGTCTACCGCATGAGAGAAGCACAAGCGTGAAACTTTGCCGCCACAGAACGATTGCCCCCGGCGCATACTCATGGCAGACGAATATGGAGGCATGCCGGGAATAGCTGCCAAATTACTGACGGCAAATGTCTCATATCGCACGCTTTCAACTACATTCGCCCCGACTTTCCCTTTGCCAGCGGGCGGCAAGTTGAGAGCACAGCATCAGCTGCACCTGGTGAAAAACCATGAGGGGGAGCAGCAGGTTGTTATCCAGGGAGCCGAAAATCGCAAGCATCATGGGCGCCCCCACTGCAAGGCTCTTTTTCGAACCGCAGAAGAGGGTAGTGATGCTGTCGGCCTTGTCGAAGTGCGCCAGTTTGCAGCAAAACCAGATGGCAGTCTGGATGATGATGAGCAGAAGCAGAGAGGCGCCGATAAGCCCCAGCAGGTGGTAGATGTCCAATCTCTGCCAGTAGCCCTGCACAGTCGCGCCGGAGAAAGAAGTGTACACCACAAGCCAGATGGTGAGCTGGTCGTTGCGCGCGATAAGAGTACGGTGTGCAGAGGTCCATGCTTGCAGCTTGCCCTGCACCAGTTGTCCCAGAGCGAAGGGAAGCAGAATTTGGTAGCTGATGGTCAGCACCGCAGCCATCCCCACGTGCACCCCGCGGGCGTTGTCTACGGAGAAAAGTATGCCTACGAGAAGCGGTGTCAGAAACACTCCCAGCAGGCTGGAAACGGACGCTGAGCAGACTGCGGCGGGCACATTTCCTCCCGCCACGGCAGTGAAAGCGATGCTGCTCTGCACTGTAGAGGGCAGGCAGGCGACGTACAGGAGACCGGTGAAAAGTCCGGCTCCGACCATCGACTCCAGCGCCGGGGAGAGCAGACTCACGATAATCGGGAAAAACACAAACGTGAAAAACGCCACCATGCTTTGCAGCCGCCAATGCAGCAGACCTTCTATCACTGATCGGCGCGAAAGCTTCACACCGTAGAGGAAAAAGAGCAGCACAATAGCGCCTTGCGTAAGCCATTCAAAGCCAACGGCCACGACGCCACGGCAAGGCAAAATCAAACCTGACAGAATGCTCACAATGATGCCGCCGGTGAAAACATCCGGTAGCAGAGCTTGGGGGCGAAAAGGCATACCGTCGAGTCAAAAATTACTTGCGCGGCGGAAATTCGTACGTAATGCGACCGCTGCCGGTATTGAGCACGAGACACGCCTCAAACTTCTTCCCGCTCTTCCGGCTCACAAAATCCTTGATCAGTGGGCTCTTCCCTTTGGTCAGCAGATGAATGACTGTGGCGGCATCCAGCTTCACCCCGCACATCGTCGCAGCGATGACGAGAGGGCGCCGATTCTTTCCCAGCGTGAGACCCTGCACATGCCACCCATCTTCCGCCTCCAGAAGTTCGTACTCGCCCTTACCCTTCACCTGCACAGTGCCATGGCTGGTAGCATGGGAAAGATCAACCTGATCTGAGGGCCTGTCTGCGTCAGTTGTCCCGGCATCTCTCTTTCCGGAACGTGATTCGGATGCCTTCTTCTCGCGCGGGGGGAATTCGAATCCCAGTCCGCCGCGGGTTTCATCCAGCACAAGGTAAGCGTCAAAAGGCTTGTGTGTGCGTTGTGAAACGAACCCGGAAATAAGCTCGCTCTTACCCTCCTTGAGGATACCAAGCAGCGCTTCCAGACTCAGCTCTTTGCTCAGTATGTTCCTTGCTGCGCTGAATCCTTTTCTCCTTCCCCCTTTGCGCGTAAACTCGGGAATGCTCCATTGCTTCTCACTTTCGAAAAGCTCGAGCGTCTCACGCCCCTTTACCGGCACCTTGCCAAGGCTTATCTGCTTCGCATTTTCACCCTGCGGAGTCGGCTTTTCTTCCTCAAAGAAAAATTCGGTGCGCCATGCCTTCGCCCCTTCCGGCGGCGGCAGCAGGTGTATCCCGGCCCGGAATCCCTTGCCGAATTTGGAGCGGAAACCATCCATCGGGGGCAGCTCCTTCTTTTCGATAAGCCGGGCCATTTGTCCATCATCCAAACTCAATCCGGCATAGGCGCGCCGCAAGTGGAAACTGCACGCCCTGCAAGCCACGCCTTCCACACTGCTGGCGAGAGTCTTTGCTCCGCAGGATGGGCAGACAACCGGCAGATCGGGCCTCTCTCCACCGCTCATGTAGTCACGCACGGCTTTCACGATATCCGATGTGTAGCTGCGAATATCGCGCATAAACTGTTCTCGTGGCAGCTTGCCAATCTCCATCTGCTTGAGTCGGTACTCCCAATCTCCCGTCAGCTCCGGGCTGGAAAGTGCCCCAATACCGATGCTGTCCAGCAAATCAATGAGATCCATCCCGCGTCGCGTAGCGACCAGGTTTTTCCCATCCCGGGCAATGTACTCCTGCCCAAGCAGTCCCTCAATGATGGAAGCACGCGTGGCAGGCGTGCCGAGTCCGCGCTCCTTCATGGCAGAGGCCAGCTCATCATCCTCCACAAGCTTGCCGGCGTTCTCCATCGCTGTGAGCAGCGTTGCCTCGGTATAAGCTGCCGGAGGCCTGGTCTGATCCTCGTGTACCTCGACTCCTTCAACCCCTACACTTTCTCCGGGCTCCACGCGGCACAGCTCATTCTTCTTCTTTTTCTCTGCGCTGTAGAGCAGAGCCCGCCATCCCGCCTTCAGCTGCACGCGCCCATGGGTAATGAACGTATCCTCCCCTGCAGCCGTTCGGATCGTACTCAGGCGTTCTGTATCCTCAAATTCGGCATTCGGCATGAAAACGCCCAGAAACCGCTGCACGACAAGATTGAAGATCCGCGCCGCATCCCCGGTCAGACTGACGAGACGCCCGGTCGGAATGATGGCAAAGTGGTCGCTTACTTTGCTGCTGTCGAAAATGCGTTTGTTGGGGCGCACCCAGCCTTTGTCCAGAATATCCCGGGCGAATCCGGCATACTCCGGCAGCCCCTCCGCGAGGGTACGCAGCGTCCCCTTCACCACGCTCAGGTAATCATTCGGCAGGAATTTAGAATCCGTGCGCGGATAGGTGAATGCCTTGTGGCGTTCATAGAGTTCCTGCGCCAGCTGCAGAGTTCGACTCGCCGAAAATCCAAAGCGATTGCTTGCCTCCTTCTGCAGCGAGGTCAAATCAAAAAGTAGCGGCGGAGGGATGGAAGCCGGCTTCTTCTTCTCCTGCACCGTTGCGCTCTTCCCTCTGCACCGTTCCGCGATAGCCGCCGCCTTCTCGGCATCCCAGATGCGTTCCCGTGTACGCTGCGAATCCTTTTCATCCTTCTTCCATCCCGGATCAATCCACTTGCCGCTGTATTTCCCGTCTTTTGCCTTAAATTCCGCGTGTACCTCGTAGTATGTCTCCGGTTGGAACGCCAGCACTTCTTTCTGTCTCTCCGCTAAAATCGCCAATGTCGGCGTCTGTACCCGCCCCGTCGGGGTCACGTGAAAACCTCCCGCAGCAGATTGTAACACCGTGAGTGCCCGAGTGCTATTTAACCCTACCAGCCAATCAGATTCTGCGCGACAAAGTGCCGCGTCCGCCAGGGACTGCATCTCTTCATCTGACTTCAACTGCCCCCACGCCTCAAGGATGGATTCATCCGTCATACTCTGCATCCAGAGCCGCAGCAGTGGCTTGCGTATCCGTCCATAGCGAATGATATTGCGGAAGATCAGCTCCCCCTCTCGCCCCGCATCGCATGCATTCACCAGCGTCCCCACCTCCTTGCTGCGTGCCAGTTTCAGAACGCGCCTCAAACGATCCGCTGATTTAGCGATAGGCTCCAGCTCCATCTCCTCCGGCATCACCGGCAGGTACTCCATCTTCCATGGCAGGCTCTTCCCTTCTTTTGTCTGCGGCTTCTTCTGCTCGAGCAAATGCCCCACGGCTGAAGTAATGATCAGTTTATCATTGGAGAAGCCCCCGCTCGCCTCATCTTTCCGAAGTTTACCATACTTCTTCCCCAGCACGCGTGCTAAGTCCGCCGCGACGCTTGGCTTCTCTGCGATGATCAACTGCTTGCTCATATTCTTTCCGGGGAGGGGCTGTCTCTTGCTCTATCTAGACAGCATCTTTCTCACCGAGAAGTCAAGTCTCTTCTGTGACATCTTCCCACTTTCCCTACCTGGGCAGCCCTCTCTCCTCTCCTTTTTCTCTCTCCCCCGTCGGAGACGCGAGTATAGATAATTTCTCCAACATCGTCTGTTGAAAAAACGGAGGGAATCATTCACCCTTGTCATTCCCGCATCTGAATTTTCACTCCGCAGGCATGAATTTTCATTGAATATTGATAATAAGAATACGACATTGATTTCAGGGTGTATATCTCTTTCCTAATGCGATGTACAGCCAAAAAACAAAAAAATCGCATAACGACGCGGAATTCGGGAATTTTGAAAAAGATAAAAGGAAAAGGCGCGGTTGTTGGAATTGTGAAGGATTTGTTCATATAATTTATTGATTGATAAGTAGTAATTAAAATCTATACAGTACATCGCATTAGGAAAGAGATA
>CANQGG010000018.1 GCA_947601655.1 uncultured Akkermansia sp. | reverse complement strand
TAGCTCGCCGAGAGGCTCACGCCGACGCTCCAGTGGGCATCCACCTGCGCATCGATACCCACGGCGCCGCCCCAGGAATTGAGGCGATAGCCGCTCTCATCCCCGACGCTGTGCTGTTCGGAGAAGAAGCTTGTGCCCTCTACCCAGACGTGGGAGTTCTTGCAGGGGCGCTGCTGAGCGGTTGCCTCGTCGGCATTGCCGGCGCAGCGCAGGCGGGCGGCCTGCAGGGCGTGGTCACGCACGCGGCCCATTTGGTTGCGCAGGGCAGCGCTCTGCGCTGCGGAGACTGAGGTCAATGTGCTGCCTGCCACGGCGGCGCGGATGCGATTTGCCTCCGCAGGGTTGCTGTCAATCACCGAACCGATTGCCTCCATGATCTCCAGCACTGCCGGATCAGAGTTGAAGAGGTTCCGGGAGACGTAATGATTGAGCAAAAGTCCGCCCGCGTACGCCACCGAACTGCGGGAGCTCTCCCGGATGTCGGAATTCGTGTACGGATCAAACACCAGGATGCCCTTCTTGTTCACGGGATCGACTGCCCTCGTACTGAGCATATCGATACTATAGCTTACCATTGCCGGCACGTCTGCTGCAACGGCGGTGGCATCGGCATCCTTAAACTCAATGTGGGCACTCTTGAAGAGGGTTTTCAGGATCCCCTCCAGTTTGACTTTTGCGTTCAGACTGCCTTCTGCCTTATGCAGAGACGCATCGGAACCGGTGTAATTCCTCGAAGTGTCTATATTCCCGGTCATGATGACGATGTCCTTCAGTCCGCTTCCCGAGTGCTCGGCCACAATGTCCTTGAGGTTGTGAATCTCGAACGTCGTCCCTTCTTCAATGATGATCCGTCCGAAGCCGGTTGTCGTCAACATAGTCGAGTCGCACTCTCCCGTCCCCCACATGGCGTCCTGGCTCAAATCCAAGTTGATGATGGTGGTGTCCTCCGTCCGGATGACGAAGTCGTGCCTCACTGTGTTGGGATCGGTGCCGGTCTGCAGCTTGTACGTGGCGCCGGAGTCTTCAACTCCTTCTTTGGAGGGGGTGGATTGTACACCTCCCAGGCTGTTCCCGCCCTGAGTCAGGTCAAGGGCGCTGCCATCTTTCATGGTAAAGTTGCAAGACCCTTGCAGACCCTGCACATGGAAGGAGTAACCTTCCTCCACGGTTGCGTTGCCGTTCAGCGTGCCGGAGAACACCTCTTCTTCGCCATTGCTGACGGTCAATTTCTCCCCTGCAATGCTTCCGGTCCCGGTCAGATCGTCCAGTTTGACTTCATTGTCGCCGAAGTCAGCCTTTTCGCAATTTTCACCCATTTGGATAGTCAAACCCCCGTCCAGCGTCACGTCACCAAATTGGATGTCTCCATCCAGAATAACGGTGCCATTGCCGGTGAGGGTTCCCGTGCTCCCCTCGTTCACGTTCCCAGAGAGAGTGAGCTGTCCATCCACCGCCAGTGTACCCTTCTCACCGAGAGTCAGTTGACCGCCGATAACATTGTCATCACCGGTGAGTGTCAGCTCGCCGTTCTGCACATCCACATTCTCAGCATCCAGATTACCCTGTACATCCAGCGTGCCTTCCGTACCCGCCGCGGCATCGCCTACGGTAAGAGTGCCGCCCACGGTGAGGTTGCCACCCACTGTGTTCCCGTTTTCATCCTGCCTCTGCTCTATCGCCAGTCCTCCCTCATCCACCGTCAGGTTTTTCTGAGCCTTCAAATCACCGGACAACGTCAGATCCTCACTGCCCGTCTTGTGCAGGTCAACATCACCGGTCGTGGTGAGGTTGCCGGTCAATTCTGAGTCACCAAAGCCGAACTCATCCAAGTTGTTCTCAAGATTCACCTCGCCTTCTCCTGTGATAGTCAGGTCCCCCTCTCCGGTCAGGTGTCTCAGAGTACCGCCGGTCGTGGATTCCAATGTTGCATCGCCTGTAACGATCACCGCCTCATTCTCGCTGAGCTCTTCCAGGGAGGGATCATCTTCACCGCCGGACAGGAGACCGATATTCGTCTTGCCCTTAATCGTGAGAACTCCGCCCTTTTCCGTCATCGTGTATCCTTCGACTCGCAAACCCCAGCCGGCACCGAGGGTAAAGTGATCGCTAAGATCCTCAGAGTTGAAGGACAATTCTCCATTCGTGAAGTACACCTGGAAACTCACCTCACCCGGCTCCCTGAGCAATTCCTTCAACGGGTCGTTGTCCACTAAACTGAGGTTGAGGAGAAGATTGCTGCCCTCCGTGAACTTCACCGTACCATTCTCCTCCTGGAATTCGATGAGTGCGCTCTTCCCATCCTGTACGGTAGGGTCCTCACCCGTCCAGACACTACCGCTGCCTACCGTGATGACGTTTTTGTCGGCTTCCTCCTCGCTCCCTGTCAGTGCGAGCGTGCTGCCCGCCTGCAAGCCCGTGATACGCGCTCCCGCCTCGTTAATCTTCACCTTGCTAATCTTCTCCCCGCTCAAACCACCCAGGTTGACCGTGCCCTTGAAACCTTCCCCCGTATCGATGGTGACGGCGGAAACGGTCAACTTACTGATGCCATCCCCGGCAAGTGTACCGCCGTGCATGATGAGGGTAAACGCTACGTCGCCAATCGTCACTCCTTCGTCGATGGTGAGACCCGAATCGCCGGAGAGCTCGATCGACCCTTTCCGTGTCGATGAAGAGGCGTTATTCGCGTTTTTTTCAAAAACACTTCCTCCCTTAATCTCCATTTTCCCGCCATTCAGAATGAGGGAGAGATTCTGATTGACTGTACCGCTGTTCGCTGTACCAACGTTGCTATACCCAAGTCGCCCACCAGTCATCGTGAAGGTTCCGCCTTCTTCCACAGTAATTGATGTATTGGCGGTGCCAGTGCTGGTTGAGGCGACATAAACCATGCCGATGTCGCCACTGGTGAAAGTAAAGGAGCTGTCCTTTCCTACGCTGATGGAGGTATTCGCTGTCGCTGTACCTCCTTTTTTGGCAACCACATCGCCAATGCCGGACGGAGCCGTATCATTCTTGGCAGCGGCGATGTCCATGTTTCCTCCGTCTTGCAGGTTGATCTTCGTGGTGATCGATGACACTTCACCGCTGCCTGCGGTCTCAGCAAAGCCGATCCTCTGAGTGACAGCTTTGCTCGCAGAAGGAATGATGGAAAGACTGCCGCCTGTGCTAATGTTGATTGCAAGCTCTTTGACAATGCCGCCCTTGTATGCATACCCCAGATATGCGATGCCGGGGGTTTTATCATCCGTCACGTTTGCAGCCGTCATGATGAACTTCCCATTCTCGGAAACATCCAGCGTATAAGATTCTATGATCGCGCCTGTATTGTGCGCTTGACCCAAGAAAAACGCACCAGCATTGTATTGCTTGGTGTTTTTTACGCAGTCGATCGTAAATACACCACCGTTGCTCACAGAGATCGTCGTCTCATTGGTTCCCATTCCACTGACAGACGACATCGTCCCATAAGCCAAGTTCACTCCGCCTATGATGAGAGGGTAAGCATTGCCAGGGTCTTCTTCAACGGAAAATGTTCCGCCGTCCACCGTAATGGTCAGGGAAGTTTTCGGTGCGGCAGCCGCCCCGAGAGTCTTTGAATCAATCCCTGCACACCATCCAATAGAACCGCTCTTCATGGTGAAATGTCCACCCTCTTCCTGCCCCTCTCCCTTGGTGACGGAAATGTTCATGTCAACCTCGCCGGCATAGGACTGCAAGGTTGTACTATGACTCTTAGTCGTGTAACTATAACGACCTAAATGGGTATTCTCCTCTTCGCCCATAGCAAAACTGGCACCACCGGAAACAACGATATCGGTGTGAGCGGTGGAATCGTACTCCTCCAAGCAGCCGATGTTTCCTCCGTGGATCATGCTGAACTTAGCGTGATCAGTAACTGACAGCGTTGTCGTGGACGAGGCATTTTGCGCACGCTGACCAATACAACCGATGGACATCGCGTACAATTGCGCAGTCGTACCCTCGCCATCAATTGAAATCGTCGTTATGCTTTTTGAACCGTCGTTCTCAATTTCAGCAATACTACCAGTTTGATTGGTACCAAGTTTAAGTGTACTGCCACTCTTCGCCTCAATTGAGACCGTAGTCGTACCTCCCATTGGAGCAGGACCGGTATTTCGACGAATATCTCCAATGCTTGGAGTGACAATGGAAAGATTTCCACCGTTTTCGAGGGTGATTGCAACTGTTGTTTTCGCATCTCTGGGTGCAATGTTCGTGATTGCTCCCAAGGACAATGAAGAGAACCCCGCATCCAACGTACCACCGTCGATATTCACCACCGTCTCGCTGGACAGACCATAGAAGATATCGCCAAGAGAGGATCCGCCTGTGAACTGCAGGGTGCTGCCCTGACCTACAGTGACCGTTGTCTTACCGTCTGCCGAAAGAGCCTTGCATTCAAGCTCTGTGAAAGAATTACCGTCCGTTTTCCCATCCACTAGGATAACGTACTCTTTTGGGTACCACCAATCCTCGTCCTCGTACGTAGCCTTTCCTTCCCCCGCATCTTCCAACGGGACATCCTTGTGTGTCCCATCACTTGCGACACGGTAAGCTGATACGTTTCCCATAGCCATGGGAGAACACAGCAGAATGGCAAGCAGAGCGGCACGCAATCCAACGGGTAGGTGTAGTTTCATAGTGTTGTCAGATAATTTTTAGTCAGGAGTTAGTCTACGTATTTGGAATACGTATCCGCGAATGTGTAAATCTTTGATGATGTATATCTTGCAAAAACATAAACAACCGTATTTTTTGCCGTTAAAGCAAGTGCTCACTCTCATTAAAACGTTGAATATGAAGGATAAAAATTTTCAAATAAGGACTTGACATACGTATTCCAAATACGCAGACGAGCGGAGAGGAGAAAAAGGGATCAGCAGGGACAGGACGACGAATACCATCGGAGGGCAATCCGTACAGAAGGTTGCGCATTCGTAAGGAGAAAATGGCTTTTATCACGAGAGCGACAAGGAGACCCAAGCACGGTGGCGGGTGTGTTATCCTGATCTCCCGGCGGCGGTGCGCGCCGTAAAATATCTCAGAATATGTCGGCACACTATTTTTGTCCCGATCACAGCGCGGAAACAACGCAACGACGCAGCCTGCGGTTGCGGCCTCGAAAAACGTTCCTGAGCAGAGTCGGGTCGTCAACCGACTGTCACGTCTCCCACCAGGGGTTCGCCGGGGGCGAAAGACCACGGACCGCGCACCGTGAGGCGACGCACATTCCTGAGGGAAGGAACGCCGAGAGACGCCAGAGAATCTACGAGCTTGTAATCGGGAGAAAGCTGGACGATAGGGGGCTCGCCACCGCATTCCGGCGCAAGCTGCATATTGCCGACGGCATCAATTTGCACCGCATCCGACCGCAGCAGGAGCAGATCCCCCGTCGTCTTCACCGGGAAGAAACGCGAACGCGGCACATTGACCGCCTGCGCGCCGGGGAAGCACTGGAGAGCCGCGCCCATGGCCGTTTCCAGCTGGAAGACCGCGGGCGAATCAGGATCCCGGGGGTCCGCCGTCTTCGCGTTGCGAATGACCGGGAGAGGCACCATGCCGCCGTGCGCCGCCATGAAATCGCGCAGCACATCCAGCCGGATCCACAGATTATTGGTGTTGAAATAGCGGTGGCGCGTGATGTCCTGGAAGGCATCCGCATCCTCCTCCGGGCACTGCGCCACCTCGCGCAGCATGAGCTGACCGTCCTCCTTTCGCAGGGCCAGATGCCCGCCTTTTTTATCCGCCGCGGTGCGGGTCGTCGCCTCCATGACGAAGGGCGCTCCGCTCTGCGCAAACCAGTTCAGGAAACGGGTATCCACCTGGGCGCCGAGGTTGTCGCAATTCGACACAAAGGCGTAGATCACCCCGCGCTCCAGCAGGCGATCCAACCAGCCGGATCCTGAGAGGGCGGCGTACAAATCCCCGTGGCCGGGCGGGCACCACTCCAACTCCGGATGGCCCGGCATGCTCACCGGCTCCAGGGTCTCGCGGAGAAGTTTGGGCACCATGTTCTGCATAAGCTGCACGCGCTCCGCATCAGCGTATCCCCTATCCGCATAACGCTGCAGGTATTGCATCGTATCCGCCGAGGTAGAGAAGGAATTCATGAGCAGAAGCTGCACATCGCAAGCCGCCTGCTGCCGCAGCGCCTCCACCTGGCGCACGATGAGGTCCAGGAACGTTACGCCGGGCTTGATTTCCAGGAGGCTTTTCGCCTGCTGCAGCCCCATACTCGTGCCGAGGCCTCCGTTGAGCTTAATCACCACTGTCCTGCCGAGCAACTCCGCGCCCGCCGGGGATGTGCTCGCCACAATTCCATCCCACTCCTGCAGGGTCGGCACGGGCGATATCTCCTCCTCACTCACCATTATCCTGCATTGGCGCCGCAGTTCCTCCACACCATGCAGGAAGGCGCGTATGGCCGCGTCTGAGAGTCCGCGCCTCTGCATCTTTTCCCTGATCATCGAAAGCGAATCGTCCATGGGGAGCATTCTATCGCATCGCCATTCTGCGCGCAAGATTCATTTTGCCTTTCACCCCTTTCTGCTGAAATTCCTGATTCAAGCCGCGAAAAAAAGGCTTGCGCAGCGCGGTGTGTTCGTGTATATTCTCATCCGCACGGCGGAGACGCCGCTCGTTTGCTCGGTTGGCGGAATTGGTAGACGCGTTAGACTAAGGATCTAATGGAGAAATCCGTGGGGGTTCGAGTCCCCCATCGAGTAAGCAACCACCCTTTTCCAGCAAGGAGAGGGTGGTTGCTTTTTTGGGGGGCAATCCCAGGGCAAACGCATTGGGAGGATGGACCATGTGGGATGTACCATGGACCATGGACCATGTACCATGTAGGAAATTTGGCGAGCTCTGCTCGCGAAGTTGCGAAGCGGAAGCAAGGCGAATTTTTGAAGCGATGCGTTTTTTTGGTCAGGAAAGGTTTTGGGGTGGACCATGGACCGTGTGAGATGTACCATGGACCATGGACCGTGTACCATGTTGGAAATTTGGCGAGCTCTGCTCGCGAAGTTGCGAAGCGGGAGCAAGGCGAATTTTTGAAGCGACGCGGTTTTTGGGTCAGGAAAGGTTTTGGGGCAATCCCAATTTGGATTGATTCAAATAAAGAAAAGCGTGCGGATGGTGGAGACCAACGCACGCCTACGTGAACCGGGACTCGAACCCGGGACCAATAGATTAAAAGTCTACTGCTCTACCGACTGAGCTATTCACGCAACTGGGGGAGCATCCTACTTCTCCCGGGCGCTGTTGTCAAGCAGAATTCCGGACAAAAAGAGATTTTGGCCCGCCGGGGGGAAGAGGACACCGCTAGCCCCGACAGGAATCGAACCTGTATTTGCCCTTTAGGAGAGGGCCGTTCTATCCATTGAACTACGAGGCCG
Source organism: uncultured Akkermansia sp. (assembly GCA_947601655.1). Lineage (GTDB taxonomy): Bacteria > Verrucomicrobiota > Verrucomicrobiia > Verrucomicrobiales > Akkermansiaceae > Akkermansia. Next base: position 29,795 of record CANQGG010000018.1, on the reverse strand, counting down.
GAAGAAGGGATGGGACAGCGCGGATGACTCTTAGTACATCGAAAGCGAAAGAAAAGCAAGAAAAATCAGCCACAGAAGGCGCGAACAATGCGGGAGAAGAGTTCTTCCCCGAGGAGGGGAGCGAGAGAGGGGCGAAGACGTTCCGCGAACTCCGGCAGGTCGTACTCATGCAGCACGGCAGAAGAAGAGCCGGCCACGCGCCAGACGGGGAGGGCCTGCACTTTGTCCTGCACCTTCTGCGTGCGGCGCGCTAGGCGGACAAAGGCATCCGCCACCGCCCGGCGAAGGGAGGGCTTCTGCGCCCGGGAGACGAGCCAGGCTGAGCTCAGGGCGTTCAGAGGGCAGGACAGAGCATGCAAGAGCGGGAGCATGCGTTCATCCGGCAGATCGTCGAGCGGGGAAAGGCAAGGGAGGAGGCGCAGGTCCGCAAGATCCAGGAGACCATCCAAAGCGGATGGGGGGAGAGAGGAGCCGGAGCAGAGCATGCGAGCGATCTCTGACGCGCCCATCCCGAAGTCCGGAAAATCCGGGGCGCTGAGGACAGCCAGCCGGGCGGCGTAAGCGCACAGCATCGGCACCATCTTCTCACCGAGGGAGAAGACCAGCAGGGCGCGCCAATCCTGCCCGCGTCTGGAGGCAATGAACGAACCGAGACGAGCGAGAGCATCGAGACGCCGGGGGGGGGGGACGAGCTGCACGAAATCTTCAAAGGCCTCCGGGGGGGTGAGAAGAAGCTGCCCCTCATGGGCAGCAGATTCCCTCAGGCACAAGGCGATGATGGCAGGGCACCAGGCATCCGGAGCGAGGTTGCGACGCTCACGCGGGGATTCGAGACGGGCAAGCAGCTGTTCCACCCCGGGAAGCGCACTCGATCTGTCGCGTTCCAGCCCCATGATCAGCGGGAGAAGGCGCTCAATTTGAAGCGGGGGCAGAGGCGTCCTCCGGGAGGCGCACAGAGTCCCAACCCGGCAGATCGGCCGAGGCGGGCGACGGATTCTCCTTTTTCTCTGGCTCCACCGGCTGCGGGGCATCTACGCCGAGGAGAAGGAGCCGCTGACGAGCCGTGAGCACGAGCGGACTGGCGGGGCAATCCTGTATCAGCCTCTCGTAGTACGAGCGAGCGACGTCGCGCTTCTCTGCCTCGTCTTCCAGATCACCGAGAGAAAGCAGGCTGAGCGCCAGGTAGGGAGACTGACCCGCGCGAGAAACAGCCTGCCACTGCTCAGTCGCTTCCTGATTCTGACCGGCGCGCATGGCATAGCTTGCCAGGGACACCTGCGCGCGCAGGCGGATCGAGGGATCCGACGCGGCATCCGCCACGTTGCGAAGCGCCTCCTTTCCCGCCTTTTCCTGGCCACCGGCAAGGAGCTGCATGCCGCGCAGCAGGCGAGCCGAATCGGCAGCCCGCGTATCGGGGTAATCCTTCGTGATCTTCTCAAGAGTGGCGAGGTCAAAACCCTCATTCTCCGCAGCGGAAGAAGGAATCACACGGACGGCGGCAAGCAACGCGCCGGCAGCGTCCTTTTCCTGCCTGGCCAGGTAAGTGCCGTACACGATGGCCGCGGCAGAAGCGAGCATGATCGCGAGAGTGAGAACGATCAGCTTCTTGTAGTGATGATTGAGGAATCGCTCATGGCGGGAGGGGCCGAGTTCAATCTCGCCGATAGCCTTCATTTCCTCCGGTGTGAGGGCCGGGGCATCATGTTCTGCTCTTCTGTGCGCTGTGCTCATAGTGGAATGAGGGAAGGAAAAATGGATCAGGATTTGTAGAGGAAGTTGAGGGCCTTGATGCGGTCGACATCGGCGGAGGCGTTGATGCCGAGGTTGCGGTAGATCTCGAGGGTGGCGCGGGAACGATTGAGGGTGTAGAAATGGATGCCGTCCACCTCCTCATCCAGCAACTCGCTGCACTGCTGGCTGGCGTAGTTGACGCCGATGCGCTCGATGCTCTGCCTATCTCCCCCCGCTCTCAGCATCGCCTTGAGCAAGCGGGCCGGGAAATTGGTGCCGGCGGAAAGCTCAGCCATGCGGTTGAGGCTGGACACGCTCGTCACCGGCATAATGCCTGCGATAATCGGCACGTCGATACCCAGCAGACGGCACCGCGAGCGATAATCAAAGAAAGCGTGGTTATCGAAAAAAAGCTGGGTGCAGATATAGTCGGCGCCTTCATCGATCTTCGCCTTCAGGAAATCCATTTCACGCAGGCGGTTCCGGGTATCGGGATGGCCCTCTGCAAACCCCGCCACCCCGACGGTGAGGCGGAACGAGAGACGCTGCCGCTCCTCCCAGCTACGGATGAAGCGCACCAACTCCGCCGCGTGGCGGAAAGCATCGCGAGAAGGATCGTAGGCTCCACGCCTTGGTGGATCGCCCCTCAGGGCCAGGATAGCGCGTGCACCGGCGTTCACAAAGCCGGCGAGAATTGTCTCCAGCTCTTCCTCCGTGTGGCCGACGCAGGTGAGATGCGGCACCGTGGGGATGCCGCGCTGCTGGATGTCGCGCACGAGGGCGCGCGTCAACTCGCGCGAGCCGCCGCCGGCGCCATAGGTCACGCTCACAAAACTCGGGTGGAATTCCTGGAGGGTCACGATGGTCGCCAGGAGAGCCTGCGCACCTTCCGGCGTTTTTGGCGGGAAGAACTCGAAAGAAAAGCTCGGGGCGCGGTCAAAGAGCACCGATCTGGAAGGTCCTTCGTTCACAGAGGCAAGTTGGGAAGCTCTGCTTTTTCCGGCAGAGGCGTCTGGGGAGCATCCTGAGAATCCGCCGCGTCTGCGGGCGTTGTTTCCCGGGCGGGAGCATCCGCAGAACCCTTCAGGGCATCCAGCGCCTCCTTCACATCCGCCGGCATCTCAGTGACAGGCGGGGGCGTGCCGGAAGCGGACTCCTGCTGCGCATCCTGCGCGGAAGGAAACGGCTGAGAAACAGGCGCGGGCTGCTGCGAAAGGTCATCGGACTTGCCCTGCAATTCATCCGCCGAAAGGAAGGGCGACACAATCACCTCATCCCCCACCATCGGGTCCTGCTGCTGCTCATTTTCCGGCATGGAGGACTTGCCGAAATCCGCGCGCTTCACCGTGGCGCTCACCTGACCGGACTGCTCGTCCCTGCTGTCCACCACCGCCTCGCACACAACGAGCTTATCGCGGCGCACAGCCAGGACGGCTCCCGGCAGGAAGGCTTCCGGCACCGTCGGCTTGATCATGATGAAATCCAAATCCTTATTGAAAGAGGCGACCGTACCGATCGTCGGCTGGGCGGCTTTTCTGGCCGCCTCTGCTTCGGCCTGGGCGCGCGCCGCCTCCTCGCGGCGTTTTGCAGCGGCGACAACATTGGTTTCCTCGGCTTCAGTAAGAGCTTCCTCCTCGCGTTTCGCGGCGGCCTCCTGATCGAGCCTGGCCTGCTCCACCTCCGGACTTTCGTTGGAGGTATCGTAGGCCATCATCTGCTGGCGGTGGATATCGCTCTTCTTTTCGTATTCAGAAATCTTCAGCGTGGACTGGTAGGCATTGTACTGCTCCTGCCAGCTCGGCACCACAAACAGCACCGCATAAAACATCAGCCCCACGGCCAGACACAGCAGGGTGAGAATTGTCACTCGAAACCCGTTCATGCGGCTCAGTATAACACAGCACCTGCCCCGCAATCAAGCCCGAATGCAACATGCAGGGGCAAACGCATTGGGAATGCGTTTGCTCACGGACGATGGACCATGTGAGATGTACCATGTATCAGATTTGCGCACTGGCGCGCGAAGTTGCGGAGCAGGAGCGAGCCAAGTTTCTGAATCGACACGCTTTTGGGTCCGGAAAGGTTTTGGATAAGCTGAGCCGTCTTGCAGGCTTTGCGAAGTTTTTTTCGAAAGATGAACGCATGCAGGGACTTCCTAGGAGTCCTCATCATGATTGACCGCTTACTGTTATGATTTTTGATGTGTATCAACGATGATATCAGTTAACAAGAGCATTTTTCTCTGTTGCTTCACTCCAGCCAAATGCGTTTGCTCTATGCAACACGACATTCCGACCCGGGTCAATCTTTCGGAAGGAGGAAGGATTCCGCATATTTGGCGAGGACGTCCCACTCCACGTTGACGCGCATGCGGGGACGGTAATGCGGCATAACGGTGGTCTGCCACGTGTGCGGAGTGATCCAGAATTCCAGCTCTCTGGCGTCACGATGGATGGCAGCAATTGTCAACGACACGCCATCAATCGCGATGCTCCCCTTATCGATGACATAACGCAGATCCGGCACCTGCACGCGCAGCACGTGATCCTGCCCCACGGCCGAGATGTCGAGAAGCGTCCCGGCGACATCGATATGCCCGGAAACGAAGTGCCCGCCGAGACGCGTAGTAGGGAGCATGGCGCGTTCCAGATTGCACAGGCTGCCCACAGTGAGATCACCAAGGGAGGTGACGCGCAGGGTCTGCTGCAGCAGATCGAAGCAGGCGCAGCCGTCGCCAAGTTCATCCACTGTCAGGCAACAGCCGTTCACTGCCACAGAATCACCCAGCTGCAGCTCTGCGGCAAAGGGGAGAGCAATACGGAAGCGAGCCCCACCGTCAATGGCGCGGCATTCCAAGAGCTTCCCCGTGCATTCGACGATACCCGTAAACATAAAGCGATCAGGCGTAATTGAACATCAGGAACATAATGATGGTGGGGAGCAGCGCCCAGATGAAGAGTTTCGGCGCGCTGATGCCGGACTTGAAATACTTGCCGAGGATCGCCTGGCCGGCGGGGTTGGGGGCATTGGCGATCACGGTGAGACCGCCGCCTGTCACCGCCCCCGCGACGATGGCGTAGCGGATTTCCTCCGGCAGATTGGGCACTGTGCTGGAAAGGAATGTGACCGAGGCATTATCATTGAACGCCGTGAGTACGCTTGCCACGCTCATCGTGGCCTCACCTCCCAACTCGGCAAGAGCCTGCAGCACCGGCTGCATCCACCAGCCCTGCACGCCGCCGAGGATCAACAGACCCGCCAGGAAGAAAGCCACCAGGAGAGGCACCTTGATGGAAAAAGCGTTCTGGTACTGGGGCGTCGCGAGGGTGAAGCCAAGGAAGAACATAAAGCCGCCGATGAAGATGGCGGGGTGGTGGGCAAAGTAGACCGTCCAGGCCAGAAAGAGGATGGAAACGATATAGACCCAGATCGGGATGACGTCCTGCCGATCCTCCCAGGAGGTGGGCACGGAGCCTTCCCCCGTGGTGATCTGCCGCTGGACATCGGCGAGCCGGCGAAACTCTTTGGTGAAGAAGGCGAAGTAGATGAGATTGGCAATGACGATTCCGGTCACGGCCTTCCATCCGAAGTGAGTGAACATGTGAGCCATGTCCCAATTCCACTTGCCTGCCACCATCACGATCGGCGGCGCGGCGAAGTGCGTCAGCGTGCCGCCGACGGAGACATTCACAAAGAGAAGAGCCACCGTGGCATAGCAGAGAGCCGAACTCGGTCGCAGCTGGTAGAGCTTCTTCCCCAGCAGAATCGCCCCCAGCGTCATCGCCGCAGGCTCTGTGATGAAGGAGCCGAGCAACGGAGCGATGCAGAGCACCGAAAGCCACCAGGCAGCCGGCGAACCTTTTCCGAGGCGCGCGCCGAGCTGCAGTGTATTCTCCGCCAGGCGGTAAATCGGGCGCGATGAGGCAATCACCATGATCACTGCCACGAAGAGAGGTTCGGTGAAGCTTGTATCACGGTCGATGTAGCGCAGGAAATCGCCCATGGAGTAGTAATGCTGGCAGACCAGGAAGAAGGGGATGATCCACAGACCGAAGACTACCTCCACCTCACCGAGGAAATGGCAAAGCGTGGACAGGAAGGAAACCGGCACGCGTTGTTCCGGGTGAAGAATGCGGAATTTCTCCTCAAGCAGCTTCTGCTTGTAGCGCTTCTCCAGCCTGTGCGCCAGTTTCTGGAAAATCGGCGACATGAAGGTGTGGATGATGGCGAGCAGGAAAATCACCGTGGCAGCCAGGTTGAAGGGATCCACATCGACACGATGTTTCAACTTCTGCCCGAGCGTCATCTCCTTCTCATTCGGAGTGTAGATCGACAGAGGCACAGGGAAGCGGCTGTACTGCATCGCGCCGTGGGTGTAGTGGTGCGTCCACGCGGGGAAAGGGCCTTCCGGATTGTAGTTGGCGGTGATCTCTCCGCAGTCCGGGCAGGCGTGCCCCTCCACCGGCGGCGCAAAGGTCTGCTTCATGCGCACGTGGTCCAGCACGCTGTGTCCATCGTAGGCGTGGTGGGGATTGCGGAGGTAGCGCCTGAGACCCTCGGAACTCATCGCGCGGGCGGCATCCAAGAGTTTCGGGCGCATCGAGTCCGGCACCGCCGCCTCTGCGACGAGCTGCGCTTTCAATCGTTCCTCGCTGCCGGACGCAGCGGGAGCCGCAGCTTCCGCCGCCACGACAGGCTCCGGCTCCACGGTCTGCTGAGCCAACCCCACCGCTGCGAATCCGATTCCCAGCATGAGAGCATTAAGAAAAACTGCACGTGCCTTCATGGTCTTCACTAGAACAAGCCCCTACAATCTAGCACAGCGGCTCCCGCTTTTGCAAGCAAAATCAAAGAAGCGACAGGGCAAACGCATTGGGAATGCGTTTGCTCATGTACCATGGACCATGTACCATTTACCATGTATTGATAATGTGCGCGTTGCGCAGTTTTCCGAATCATCAACGTATGCAAGGGCTTCTTGAGAGTCCTCCTCATGATGAGCGTTTGTCGTTATGATATTACGAGGACAAAGGCAACAAATTCCGGCGTCGTAAAACTAAAGACTGCTCGTCTCGCAACGCGAAAAAGGCGATGATCAACAAGTTTACGGATTGACAGAAGCGGTGAGCAGGTGTATAAGCTTGGACAGGAGGGCGGTGGAGACGTCGCTTATGCCGGCAAAATGCTCTTTTTATTTCTCTGTGAACAATGCCCGCGACGCTCAAAATACTCGTTTGCTACCACAAACCGGCGAAGCTCTACAAAGACGACATTCATGAACCGATCCACTGCGGGCGGGCATGCTGCACCCTGCCGGAGGAGGAGAAGCAGTGGATGCTAGAGCACATGAGAGGAGATGACACAGGGGAGAACATATCTACCCTGGGATTGCATTTTGCGGAAACCTCCGCCATATACTGGGCGTGGAAAAATTACAACGAACTCGGCAATCCGGACTATATCGGGCTCTGTCATTATCGCCGTTTGTTCACGCAGGAGGATATCGAAAGCTTTGCCAATTACGACATCATGGCGCCTTCCGAAAAGAATTGGCGGGCGCGATCTGTCCGGGAGATATTTCTCGAACACCACGGGACTCCGAATTTGGAAGAAGCGGTGTCCATGCTGACAGAACAGGATCCCTCCTGTCGTGAGCCCGCTGAGGCGTACCTGCAATGCACGGAAGGTTACTATTACAACATGTTCATCATGAAGAGAGAAATCTTCGATGAATACTGCCAAAAGTTGTTTGGTGTTCTTTTCCGAATCCATGAGAAAATGGATTATGCGCGCGCAACGTACTACAACCGGCGGATGCCTGCATTCATTGCCGAGCGGCTGACCGGGATCTTCATCTCGGAAAAGGAGGGGCGCGGGAGGGTGAAAAAGTGCACCCACCGGCGTATTGAGAAAAGCGCCAAGCCGGACGTGATTCCCAAGTCCGGAAGCAGAGGAGTGGTGGTCTGTTTGTCTGCCGATAACGATTATGCGCCGTATTTATTGGTAACGATCGCGTCCATCAAGGACAATCGGCACCCGGGTGATTTGTATGAGCTCTACGTGCTGGATGGGGGTCTATCCGACATCCGCAGGAAACACATTCTATCTCTGGCTGATGAAGCGTTTTGTATACGATTCATCGACATAAACGCCTATCTGGATGATATTGACACGACCGTTTTTCAGTTGCGTGCGCATTTCTCCGAAGCGACGTACTACCGCTTCTTTATCCCCGAAATTTTCCGGCATTTTGATCGACTGCTCTATCTGGATTGTGACTTGATTGTCCACCACAACCTCGCTGAATTATACGGGACAAACATGCGAAACTACGCGCTGGCAGCTGTCCCGGACATCTCCATACACGCAGCACTCAGGGAGCCATCCGCCGGGGAGATCCACAGTTATCTGACAGAGAAACTTGGCTTGAAAAATCCTTACAGCTATTTCCAGGCCGGCGTGTTGCTGCTGGACATCAAAAAACTGCGCGGAATGGATTTCACAAATAAATGCCTGAAGCGCCTTCAGGAGATAGGAAAACCGCTATACGTCGACCAGTGCGTGATGAACTCTGTTCTGAATGGCGAGTACTATTCTCTGGAGATGAAATGGAATGTATCCTGGCAGGTGCCGTATTATGTGAAGTTCCCGGAGAAACGGCTGAGCGCCGAGGAATATGCAGAGTATTTTGGGGCGCGAAGGAATCCCTGCATCGTTCATTACTCCGGAGCAATAAAGCCATGGAAGAACACGGAACTAGAATTGGCAGACCTTTGGTGGAAGTACGCACGAAAAACGGGCTTCTACGAGAATCTCCTGACGCTCGCGACAAAGAGAATAGCGCAGGATATTTCCGCCTATCGTTCCAACCAGATAAAATATTGTTGGTATAAATTCCTATCCAACATCACTTTCGGGAAGGCGCGCAGACAGTATAAACGACTGAGGCAAATCTGCAAAGAGCATATCAGGGCAACCCGTGATATCCTGCAAGGCTGACATACACGACAGAACTTTGAAAATTGAAAGTAGAAGCTTGCCGGGTTGTAGCTGTATTCCCTCAACCCGAGTTGTTGAAGTGATGGGCGGAAACGGCGTTTATCGTGCGTGGTCAAAAAAAGCTTGTTGAAAAAGAGAGAATTCCTCCGTACTATAAATGGAGAGACGCGCTGACCGCGCCTCGCGCGGTAGCTTAGCCGCTATTTAAACAGGCAATCGAACAACAGCAACGTGAAAAAATTTTTCATTATCATCATCCTACTGGCGCTTGTGGCACTGGGCATCGGAGCGTGGACCGGGCTACCGGGAACTCAGAAGAACGAGCTGCGCATGGTTACGAGTCGCGTCGTGCGCGGAGATTGTGTGAACAAGGTGCAAGCCACCGGCACACTGGAGCCTGAGGAGCTTGTGGATGTGGGTGCGCAAGTGACAGGGGAGATCAAGGAATTCGGCACAGATGTGGAAGGGAAGCGCGTGGACTACGGCAGCGAGGTGAAAGCCGGACAACTTCTGGCACGCATCGATGATGCTCTCGTGGAGCTGGATATCAAGCGGGCAGAAGCATCCGTGGCACAGGCTAAAGCCCAGATCATCTCGGCGAAAGCCGCCGTGAAACAGGCGGAAGCTTCCATTGCCCAGGCTTCTGCCAATAAAAACAAGGCAGACCGCGACTTATTGCGCGCCCAAAAACTGGGTGTTGGCGATGCTCTGTCGCAAATGGAGTTCGACCAGTACGTAAACACAGCGGAAAGTGCGGCGGCAGCTCTGCAAAGCGCAGAAGCCCAACTGCACACTGCGCGCGCCCAACAGGCAAATGCCGACGCCTCCCTCCAGAGCGCGCAGGCGCAGCTCGCTATTGAAACGCGCAACCGCGACTACACCCGCATCACCACACCGGTAGACGGAACCATTGTCGTACGCCAGGTAAACGTGGGACAGACGGTGGTGAGCAATATGAGCGCCACTACGCTGTTTCTCGTTGCTCGGGATCTGTCGAACATGCAGATCTGGGCAAGCGTCAACGAGGCAGATATTGCGAAAGTGCACCCGGGGCAGGAAGTTCGCTATACGGTAGACGCATTGCCAAATGAAACATTCACCGGAAAGGTTAATAAAATCCGTCCGAACGCCACCATGGCATCCAACGTGGTCACCTACATCGTGGAGGTAGACATCGCCAACCCCGACCGGAAACTGTTGCCCTACATGAGCGCGAATGCCAACTTCATCGTGGAGGAGCAGAAAGACTGCCTCATTGTACCGGATACCGCCTTCGAATTCCACCCTCCCCACTCTCTCATTGCACCGGAGCACGCCGGCTCTCCTGCCACCACCGGAGAAGAACAAGGGGAGGAGAATGAAGAAACCGAAGGTGAACAAGCCGAAGCTCCGGCGGAACCTCAACCGACCCCGAGAGACGCTCCCGCTGTGATCTGGAAGAAAGTAGGCAAGAATGTGGTCCCGGTGCGTGTGAAACGCGGACTCGGAGACGGCACTCGCAGCGCAGTCGTCGCTCTTGAAGAGGGAAGCCTCAGCGCCGGCGATCTCATAGTAACCGATGTGCAGAGCACTCTCCCTAATACTTCCGGCAAACCATCAAACAACAGCGGCGAGGAGAAAAACCTCTTTGGTATGAATCGCCCACAACGCCGCGAACGCGGTACCGGCGGAGCTGCGCCCAAACCGGGACAAGTTGAGAACAAAAATCAGCATCCGGGGCCGCCGCCGAGATAAGAGACGCACCAGAAACGAACGCTTTTGCTGTGATTGAGTTACGCGACATCACGAAGGTTTACCATCTCGGGGAGATTGATCTGCCTGTCCTCAAGGGCATTTCCCTGAAGATTGAGGACGGCGAATTTGTGTCACTCACGGGTGCGTCCGGCAGTGGTAAATCAACTCTCATGAACATCCTGGGATGCCTGGATCACCCGAGCGGCGGGGAGTACCTTCTGGATGGGAAAAACATCGCCGGATTAAACCCGGACGAGCGTGCGAGATTGCGTAACGCACGCATCGGCTTCGTCTTTCAGAATTTCAACCTTCTGCCGAGGACATCGGCTCTGGAGAACGTGATGATGCCGGCGTATTACCGCCACCCGGCCCAAAGCAATGGCGTCATCCGCGAGCGTGCTCTGAAACTCATTCGCCTCGTAGGGCTGGAGGACCGCATGCACCACACCCCTGCGCAGCTTTCCGGCGGTCAGCAGCAGCGCGTCGCCATTGCACGTTCTCTCATCAACACACCCGGTATTCTTCTGGCGGACGAGCCGACGGGGAACCTGGATTCTACCACATCTGTGGAGGTGATGAACATGTTCCGCGAACTGAACAGGCAACAGGGCATCACAGTCATCATCGTCACCCACGACCCAAAGACGGCAGCATTCACCGACCGCGCTATCAACATGAGCGACGGACTGATCACAGAAGGGGTATCGGAAGAACTCTCAGCCACCCTGAAGAAATGAAATTCCGTATTCTGCTTATGACATGTTTCCGCGGACTTATCCGCAACCCGATGCGCGCGGCGCTCACTGTGCTCGGCATCGTCATCGGCATCGCAGCAGTGGTGGCAATCATGGAAATCGGCGAAGGTTCCAAGCAACAGATCGCCGATAAATTCTCCAATCTCGGAGCCGACGTTGTCAACATCTTCGGGGCTTCCATCAGCACATCCGGCGTGAACTCCGGCATGGGCGGGAAAGCCTCCCTATTCGCAGACGATGCACGAGCTATCATGGAAGAATGCAAGGACAGCGTTGTTTGCGCCTCCCCATTTGTGCGCGCGTCCGGGCAGGTGATCGTGGGCAATACCAACTGGAGTCCAGGATCCATCAAAGGGGGTAATGAGTATTATCTCGACATTGAAGGCTGGGAGGTAGAGAGCGGGACGGCGTTCACTAAAAGGCAAGTTGACGAAGCTGATCGCGTCTGCCTCATCGGAAAAACTATCGCCGAGAACCTCTATGCGGACCAGGATCCCATCGGGCAGGATATCCGTATCAAGGATGTCGCTTTTACCGTCATCGGAGTTCTCGCTGCCAAGGGAGCCGATGGCATGGGCAACGACCAGGATGACTGCCTCATCCTCCCCTGGACCAGCATTCGCATGCGCCTGATGGGCGCTTCCGGCAGCGCGACGATTACCAAAGGAGGCGCTGCGAACAGCACAGTGAAGGCTTCCGCCACGAGCACCTTCTCCACCTCCGCAGTCAACTTCTACCCAGGATGTGACCTGCAACCCTACAGCAATGCGCCGCATCCTTTACGAACACGCACGGTGGATGCCATCCTGGTCAAAATACGCAGCAGCGATGACGCCAACCCGGCGATGGATGCCATCACCCCGGTGCTGCGGCGGCAGCACCAACTGGAGCCGGGCGTGCTGGATGATTTCGTGCTGCGCGACCGCTCACAGTTCATCAAAATGGTCACCGGCACAAGCGAAACCATGAGTCGCCTGCTCATCGCCGTTGCTATGATTTCTCTTGTGGTCGGCGGAGTGGGCATCATGAACATCATGATGGTCTCCGTCACAGAGCGCACGCGCGAAATCGGACTGCGAATGGCGGTAGGGGCGCGCCCGCGCGACATCATGCAGCAGTTTCTGCTGGAAGCAGTGCTCCTCTGCATGATGGGGGGCGTTATCGGCATCATTGTCGGGCGCATTGCTTCAGAAATTGTGAGCACTAAATTCGGCTGGCCGGTCATCACATCCCCCATCGCGATGGTGCTGGCTGTCAGCGTGGCTGCGACCATCGGCATTATCTTCGGCTGGTACCCCGCCTTCAAAGCTTCCCGGCTCGATCCCATTGATGCCCTGCACCACGAGTAATCTTTTTCTTTGCTGACTTCTACCACTGCGATTCATTCTCTTTCCCCTGACCTCTTCCATGAAACACACCCTCCTCCCGCTGCTGCTTTTGCTCTGCTGCGTGCCAACCTCGTGTCGGTTTGGGCCGAACTTTCGCGGAGCCCCAGAACAAGGACTCCCTGTTACCTGGGTGAACAACATGCCCCCGTCCGGGCAGCCGGAAGACCTTACCGCATGGTGGAGCTGCTTTGCGGACCCTCAACTTTCTACCCTCATCGCCCGGGCCTTTACCGCCAACCCAGACATGGCGACGGCAGCCCTCGCCATCGCCCGCGCCGAAACGGAGCTGCGCACCACACGCGCTGATCTCTTTCCCTCTGTGAGCGGTTCTATCAGCGGCAATAATGGCGGCGAATTCAATACTTCAACCTCCCACGGGCACTGGAATGGTGGACTTTCCGCCTCATGGACGCCGGATATCTGGGGGGGTACACGCCGCCAGGTGGAAGCAGCGGCGGCATCCCTCGGTTCTGCGCGGGCAGCGGCCGCCGCCACACGAGTCGCCCTCGCCTCCAGCGTTGCCACAACCTATTTTGAATGGATTTCCGCAAAGGAGAGTCTGCGCTTTGCCAAAGCCCAGCTGGAATACCAACAACGCACTTACGATATTGTGAAGCGACGCGTGGAAACAGGTTTTCAGAATAATCTCGATCTCGCAGAGGCCGATGTCTCCATCGCCAATACCCGCGCTCAAATCCCCGTCTACGCCGCAAATATCAAGTCTTGCGAGAACACGCTTGCAACCCTGCTCGGCACCACGGTAGACCAGGTTCGACTCTCCATGCCCCCACAGACCGTGTATAACCGCATTCCCCGCGTACCAACGGGGCTTCCTGCCGAACTACTGCGCCGCCGCCCCGACATTGTGCAGGCAGAGTATAACTTGCACAGAGCCACAGCCAATATTGGGGTACAAGTGGCAAATCTCTTCCCCCGCATCAGCCTTACCGGCAACGTCAGCTCTTCTTCCTCCTCTGATTTTGCAGACTTTTTTCGCGGTGCAGGGTGGAGCCTTTCTGCCAACGCCTCGCAAGCTCTCTTCAATCGCACCGCTCTGAGAGGCAATGTGCGCCTCGCTCGCATTGCACGCATGGAGAGCGCTCAGGCATACCGAAAGACTGTGCTGAGCGCCTTTGCGGAGGTTGAATCATGCCTCATTGATTATGCACGCCTTACAAGCCAGCTTCCGGAATACGCCGAAACGGCCCGTGCCGGCAAACTGGCTGCAGAGCTCTCTCTACGTCTCTACAGTGTGGGCAACTCCAACTTCCTAAACGTTGCCACCGCCGAACGCTCCTGGTTGAATGCCGAGCTGAACCTCATCGCCGCGCGGCAACAAGTTCGCATTACGCTCGCCCGTCTCTCGGCTGCTCTTGGCGGAGGATATTGAATCCCGGCAAAGAGCGAAATCAGCGCAACAGCGTAGGGGAAGCTTTCAGCGGGGTGAGGTTTCTGAAAAGGCGTCCGGAGGCAGATACAAGGCGGCAGTGCCATCGCCAGACCATCCTCCCGTTTTTTCTGAAGAAACGAATTTTTTCTATTTCTGTAACTTTGCGTTAACGGGAGGGTGTAGACAGAATGCACTTAACGGGTTCTTTTCTTAGTCCCGGCTTCATTAAATCCTGTTTTCTGTCTTTACAAATTGAGAAATATCTCCTAGAATTAGCTATCTTTATCATCGAACAAGTTATCTTTCACCTTAACTTTTCTGAATACCGATGAAACTGCATTTACCTGTCCAGTTGCTCGCTGCTCTCCTTACAATCATGGCCACCCTACAAGGTTTGCCTGCTCAGGAGGACATTACTTTTAACGATGGGAAAAAGACTATAACCCTCACGAAGGGCGATGGAGCCGCAAAGTATGAGGATGGCATCCGTGTTACGGTCAATAGTGGGGAAACGCTGAAAATTGAGACGGATATCCTCGGCGACAGCACGATCACGGTGCGTGGAGGTTCGGTGTACCACACGGCCGGCAGGGTGGCGTGCGAGAGCGGCAACAACCTGAGCGTGGACATGGCGGGTGGCTATTACGAGATCACAGGCTATGCCAGGGAGGCGTATTCCGGGACAGCTGACTATACGGTGGATAAGGGCGCAAAATTGCTGATGCGCAACGGTTTCCTCAGCTGCGGAGGTGAAGGAAAAACAAATATCGAGGTGAAAGGGGGTTCGAAGTTTGTCTCCAACATAGGCTTTGGCGGTCACAATGGCGGCGTGATTACGATCACACTGTCAGGAGTCGGAACCAAGGCGGCCACGCAGACGGCACAAATGGGTTTCGGGTTTGAGGACGACCAATTGGACGGGCAGGAGGGAAAAGAAAACCTGAAAAAGGGCACGGCGAACATCACGGTGAAGGATGGGGCCACGTGGGAGGATCGGAGCTGGTACGGCTATGGACGCGGGAAAGGATACACGGGGGTTGTGAACCTGACGGTTCAGGGTGCGGGCAGTTCCTTCACCATGCTGGATCGCTCCTGGATTGGCTTTGGATCCGGCGGGGGCATGGGGCAAGCAACCATCATCATCAAGGACGGTGGCAGCATGACGATGGAGGGAGGAAAGCTGTGCTACTCTTCGAATCGCGACACGTCTGTTGATCTGGAGGGGCGCGAGCTGTCGGAGCAAGCTTCGGCATTCGGTCAGGCTACCCTGAACATGAAGATCGGCAAGGTGGGCGACGAGGCGATTCCCGAGCAACTGGGGGATGAAGCGACGACGGCCGGAGGGGAATCAGTATTCACGCTTTCAGGTGGCGACATCGGTCAGCATAGCGAGGGTGGCAAGGAAATGGCCAAAGGAACCATCACCATCGGCGAAGACGGCAAAATGGTGCAGAATGGCGGCACCATCTGGGACGGAATCACGGTGTATGTGAACGAGAAGGGGCAATTCGTGCACTCGGGCGGCACGTTTGACGGCACACTCGAGCTGAACAAGGGTACTTTTGAGCAGCAGGGCGGCTCCTTCACCGGGCAGCTTCATTTCAGCGCGGGGAGCAATTTTCAGCATACCTCGGGATCCATGGGGATCGATCTTCACCTGGTAGATGCAACCTACACCCTGAGTAACGGAACGATTGATGATGCGACTAACCGCACAATTGAGGTGAGGGGGAATGGTAAGATGATACAGAACTGGGACCGCCTCGGCGATGACGCGGGAAATGTAACCATCACCGTGGGCGAGGCGTCACCGGCGCGCGCGGCCAGCGCGGCGGAGGAGGAAGCAGCGGCCGTGTATGAATTGGGGGTTAACGGAGCCTTCGGCGAGAAGACCCAAGTAACAGTAGGGAGAGGGGGCGTGCTGGAGGTGAAGAGCCGGGTAACCGAGGGCGGCTGGACCACGCTGAAAGCAGAGGTGCAGGATGGCGGCGTGCTTTCTGTGGAAGGCGGCTGGATTATCGGAGGGGACATTACCCTGAAGAATGGAGGGAAGATGACCATGACGAAGGAGTCGAGTGATCTCAACAGATCCACTGTGACGGTCAGGGATGGGGCTACGTTCGACATGGAAGAAGGGCGGTTGGAGATCGTCACTCTGGATGTGGATGGCGGCACAGCGACTCTTGGAGAGAGCGTTGACGTCACCGGAGGCACGTTCAAGGTGAGAAGCGGCAGCTTCACGCAGGAGGCGGAATTCGCGTCCAGCTGGTTGCGCGAAACAGTGGAACTTTCCGGCGGCAGCTACAAGCAATCGGGAGGAGATAGCAGGGTGGACGTGACCGTGACGGGGGGAGTTTACACCCAGGAGAATGCGAGCTTCTCGGACGGCACCATCACGGTGAAGGAAGGCTCCTTCACGCAATCCGGCGATCGCGTGGCCACCAAGAACACGCAGATTAATCTGGAGGGCGGCGTCTTTACCCAGATGGGCAGCATGAGCGGCACCACCCTCAATATGACCGGCGGTACGTTCAACCAGAATGGAACTTTCACAGGGGCTCTCTCGATCGGCGGCGGACAGTACAACCAGAACGGCAGTATCCTCAGCGGGAACGTGTCCATAGCCCGAAACGCCACTTTCACCCAGCGCAATGATCTTGGCGGCAAAGTGACCGTAGATGGCGGCACCTACAACCAGGAGGCAGGCGATGTGGACGGCGGTGTGCTCGTTTCCGGAGGCGGTACAGGCACTTCAAAAGGCACCATCGATAACGGAGTCTCGGTGGTCAAGGGTTCTTTCACCCAGGCGGGCGGCGTGATTACTGGCGGCGTATCGGTGGCGGGCTCAGAATCCACCTTTACGCAGAAGAAGGCCGGCGAAGATGCGACGGCCCCGGAGATTCTGGGGCGTGTGGAAGTGAAGACCGGCGGCTCCTTCAAGATGGAGGACGGTCACATTGCCAGCGGGTTGAATGTATTCAACAAGGGGTCTTCCTTCACCCAGTCCGGTGGTATCGTTGAAGGCTTTATCGATTTTGACTACGAGGCGACCGGCGCCCAGACGGGTGGTACGATTTTGAATATCGTGAATGTTCGGGGCGGCTCCACCTTCACCCAGAGCGGGGACGGCGTGCTGAACAACGGGGTTTATATGGCGTCGACGGGGAGCTTTATCCAGAAGGGCGGCACGATACACGGCACGGCGGACGTGCGCATGGCTGCCACTTTCACCCAGGAGGGCGGCACGGTGGATTTGCTTTCCATGACACAAAAGGGCTCCTTCACCCAATCCGGCACGGGTCTCGTGAAAAAGGCGGTGGTGGGCAATCAACATGGCAACCAATATGACACGGAAAGCGTGTTCACCCAAAAGGGCGGCACGGTTGAGTGCCTGGAGTTGCTCAGCGGGTCTTTCTTGCAGAAAGCTGGCGAGGTGGGCTCCCTCACGATGTCGGGTGGTACCTTCGAACAGAGTGGAGGCAGTATTTCCGGCGATGTCTCTGTTGCCCAGGCGGGTAAGCAGGAGGCCAAACTCGTGCATAGCGGTGGCAGCATCAAAGGTACGGTTTCCCTTAGTGGAGCGTCTTCTTCGTTCGTGTTCAAGGGTGGCAGCCTGTCTGCCGATGACACCAAGCTGGTCGCAGATGCTTCCTCCCGTATCGATGTGCAGGCAGATGGCTTTGGTGCGCAGGTGATTTTGCGAGGTGGGGCCAGCCTGAATCTGCACGGCAAGAACTCCACTGCCGATGTGACTCTGGTGGATGGCAATTTGAGCGGGGCGAATAACCTGAATGGATCTCTGGCGGTAAAATCCTCCCTAAGCAGTCTGAACCTTGGTCAGGTAAACGCCTCAGCCCTGAAGAGCGTCAACCTGACGGCTGCCGGGGCTTCCCTGACCAATATCGGAAATGGCACCATCACACTGGAGGGCACGAGTTCCATTCGTGTGGGCAATGGTTCTACCCCGGTCTTGAATTTCAATGATCCCGGAAAAGGGGAGGTTACCTTTGCCGAGGGCGGTCAGCTGGTGGTGGATGTGGATGTGGATGCTTCCCTGCTCAAGACCAACCCGACAAACAAGACAGAGGTGTCCTTTACCCTGACCAACGGGACAATCACCTCGCCCAGCCATTTTGCCGGACACCTGAGTCTGGGCGCCGGACTCGAGGACGACGAACAGTCCACTTGGAGTGTTCAGAATAACGGCACGATTACCGTGTCCATCAGTCTCAAAGGTCTGATCTTTGCCTCCTCTTTCCAATCCCAGGGACTGAATGCAGACTCGGAGGAGCTGAACGATCAGAAGAAGGTTTTCCTGGATGGGAATCTGTCTTTCAATACGAAGGGAGGGGAAGCCACGCTGAAGCAGCTGACGGCCGGGGTCTCCTCTGACACCATCCACACACTGACCGTTTCCGGCGGTGGAGCTCTCTCTCTGGAGAACACAAACACCGAGGGAGAACAGAACGGCAGCACCGAGGTGTACGGCAATATCGTGGTGACCGATGGCACCACGCTCAGGAAGACAGGGGATGCGAGTCTGACCCTTTTCGGCGAACTGAGCTCGCAGGGGCAGGTTTCCGTGGATGGGGGTAACCTCGTCCTCCGCGGCGAGTCTTCGATGAATGGTCTGAATGTAGCGGCCGATTCGACCGTGAACGTGGGCGCGGGATTGACCATTTCGGGCGGTACGAGCGATGTGAAGGGCAGCGTGACCGGCACGGGATCCGTGACTCTTACAGGAGGCGATATGACTACCGAAGGCACGCTGGCGGTTTCTACCCTGGATTTGAAGGGCGGATCTCTATCTCTGACGGGCGAGGGCGGCTCCATTGCCGCTGCGGTGAACGTATCCGGCGGCGCGCTGACGCTGCTCGAAGGAGCCTCCCTCACCGGGGACGTGACGTTGAGCGATGGTTCGGTCTCCACCGGATCCGGCGCAGTGACCGGGAACCTCACTGTCACCGGCGGCACTCTCACCACGGGAAGCGGTACGGTGGAAGGCAATATTTCGCTGACCGGCGGGACCTGGCACTCTACCGGTGATGGCATAGTGCTGGGCGATGTGACAGTCACCGGTGGTTCGCTCCAGCTGACCCATCCCACCTCGATTACGGGATCGGTGGATGTGGAGCTGAGCGAGGATGTCACCTATGATTTCTCGGGCGCGTCGATTGATGGCGGGGTCTCCCTGCATGCCAAGGTGGAGAGTGTCCCGGATGAGAATGCTACGGAAGGTGAGGAGAGGAGCAAAGTGAAGTATACGTCTCCCACGAATGCCCAGGTGATGCTTGGGGATGTGAAGGAAAGCGTGGTGCTGGATGCGGCGGGCACAAAGACCTCCCTCAAGGGAAAGGTGGAAGGCGGCGTCACTCTGAAAGATGGGCAGCTCGCAGATGCCGCAAGCTTCGAGGGTGATTTGACCATTGATCTGAATGAAAATGTGAAGAGTCCGGTTTCGCTCGGTGGTGTGAACGCTGGGCAGATCACCGGCGTCGTTACGCGCGGGCAATCCGGCGTGCGCTTCACGGATCTTGCGGACGGCTCGACTCTCACCCTCAAGGGTGATGCCAATATCGTGACCATCGGCTCCGATTGCGTGGGGGATGAGGGCAATTCTCTCTTCTCCTTCAAGAATGGGAATGGCTCTCTGTCCTTCGAAGATGGGGGCAAACTCAAGCTGCAACTTGCGTCGGATTTGTTCAGCGAACTAGAGAGTGGCGAACTGCGACTGCACATCGTGGATGGCACGTTTGACACAGGCGAGGACTCCCTGCTGGATTGGGTAAAAAAGCACTTCCTACTCTCCACAGGGAGCGGCATCAGTTTCCTCGCCAAGGAATTTCTCAGCCCTGAAAGTAATGCCGGCGAGGTTGTGCTGGGGCTGGTGAAGGAGCACACTTACGTGGACGACCATGGAGGCACGGTAGACGCCCAAAAACTCAACGACTGCACCAAGGTCATAGTAAACAGTGAGCTTACCGTACAAACTGACGGATCCAAAAACACATCCATACACCAACTGGAAGGAAGCGGGTCCCTTACTCTTCAGGGGAATGGCAATGTCTCTCTCGTCAACAAAACCTATGATTACTACGACGGCGACACCACCTTCATGGGCGGGATCTCTGCACCAAATGGCGCCTCCATCACCAAGGATGGCAACGCAAAACTTACTGTAATCGGCAATGTCGGTATCGCAGGAAAATTGGAAGTTCAAGATGGTACTCTTGTCCTTTGCGGAGCCAACAACTCCGTTGGCTCTCTCGCTATGCAAGCTCTGAAGGAAACTGCTCCAGAACTTGCAGTGGAGGGGTCTCTCTCGATTCAGGACGCCAGTGTCCTCGACGGGGGTGCCCTCTCCGGCAAGGGACTGCTTCAGGTGCAGAAAGAACTCATCATTGGCGAAAACGTCGAACTGAGCGATGGTCCCTCCATGGAAGTGAAGGAAGGGGCCAAGTTGGTAATCAACCGTAAGGGCACGGCAACGATCGGTGCGCTGAGCGGTGAGGGAGATCTCTCGCTGAACACCAATACGCTGCATCTCTCAAGAGGTGAAGGCGTGTTCACGGGCGAGATTCAGACAAGCGGTGACACCACCATCAACCTGACGGGCGATGTGGATCAAACCTTCGTCGATCTTAAAAACAACCAACTCACGATTGAATCAAAGGACGAGCACACTGTACTTACCCTTCGCGGAGAGGTCGAACTGAAGTCCCTTCAGACATCCGGTCACCTTGTCATTGATGGACATGTAATCACCCACAGTGCAGAACTGACCAATAACGTTACGACCTTTTCCTTGCAACTCAAGAACGGGCAGGATGATAAAGCGCTGATGGTAGATAACAATGAGAAAGGTTTGACTCTTGGCTCCTCCACGGTGCTGGCGGTTGAAATAGGCGCTGAAAACGTCTCCTTCAATTCCAACAAATTGGATATGACTCTGCTGGCAAACTCCAATGGAATTGTCAAAGAAGGAACTGATGGCGGACGCTATATGGATGGCGAACGCATTCTGAATGCTCTCTTCACCCCCCTCCTGACGTACTACTACAACAACCTGGAGCTCATCGCTGTGTACGACGCTGCCTACGATCCCAACAAACAGGCTGAAGTCATGGCCCTCGAGTTGGAGGAAAACGGAGAAGGGAGCCAACAAGAAGCAAACTCCGTGAGGGTACAAGGTGACGCAACTGACAAAAGTGGGCAGCTGATGAACGCAGCTAACTCCCATAATTCTGCCAGCGGTGCGAAGCTCCTTGCCAACGCTCTGCAGAACTGCAAAGACGAAATCGCCACGGATGCCGACTCCAATGAATCAGTAGGCATGAGCGAACAATTCCCAGCACTCAGAGACTCCATCTTGCGGAACATTTTCGACGAGGAAGGCAACGTGACCCGAGCAGCGACACAAATGGCGGCTATGGCCGGCACCTCGCTCGTCGCTCCCGGCTTAGCTCTTCGCGATGAAGTGCGCGACAACCTGCTGCGCGTGCGCGACCATGCTCTGCAATCCGAAGCTTCCGGCACGCCTGTCGGTAAGTTTTCGGCCTGGGTGGCAGCAGAGGGAGATTTCCGAGAAATGGACAGTGATGGCGATGAAACCGGCTATGAGCTTAATACATGGGGAGGCTCAGTGGGGGCTGATAAACGCATCACGGAGTCCACTACGATCGGTCTTGCCCTCACCGCTCTGTACGGTGATCTTGATGCTAACTCCGCGGATGTCGCCACCGGATCACTGGATTCCTATTGGCTGAGCCTTTACTTGCATACCAGCACCAGGAAGGCATGGGGTCATACCGTTGTGATTTCCGGTGGAGTTGCCTCAGCAGATCTCGATCGCACGGTAAACTACGATAACGGATCGTACTCCACCACCGGATCCACGGACGGCTACGGTCTCGGTCTGCTCTACGAGCTAACCTACGACGCCAACCTGAACGAGGAAAAATCCCAGAAAATACGCCCGTATTTCAACGCTGCAATTACCTACTCAGCGCTGGACGGATGGGCAGAATCCTCCCCGGATGGTGGCGTCTGTTTGAATGTGGATGACCACGACATCTTCCTCGCTCGCTTCAGCCTCGGCGTTCGGTGGATTGCAGACCTCAATCCTAGTGCGATTGCCAGACCCATTCATACAATGCTCGGCGTAGGCGTAGCGCAGGATGTCGGAGATTCACGTTCTGAAGCAGACGTCGCCCTGCAGATGCAGCCCGGAGAAGTCGCAAGCATCCGCAGTGCGGAAGCAGGCAGCACCTCGCTTCAACTTGAAGCCGGCATCAGCGTCCCAATCGCTACTTCCACGCTCATCTACCTTAATGGTCGCGGCGACATACGTTCCAATGCTTCCTCCTGGAGCGTTGGTCTTGGTGTTCGTCATGCGTTCTGATAGGAGCTGAAAGCTTACATGAGTGCGCAAATTGCTTGCAATTTGCGCACTTACGCGCTAGGATGCCGGAGATGCCTGATTTGCCCATCCACGTATACGAACGCATTCCCCTAGCTGAGGCGGGGATGATAATGGGATTCGTGCTCCTGATCATCCATCTGTCGGCTGTGGCATGCCCAGAGAAAGTAGTAGGCTTACTTGCAAAAGCGTGCAGGGACATTCGTTTTGCAAAGGTGTTGCTGGTAGTGGATTGTGCATGGGCGGTGGCGCTGCTCTGGAATTCCCCAAACAATCCACTAAGAATCAGTTTATATGATTTTGAAAGTATCCGTACGATACTATTGGTAAGCTGTTTGCTCGTGTGTGCGATGCTGTACAAATATCCCACGCCAAATATGTTTGGCCGCGTGGCCGGGACTTTCCTGCTCCTGACGGCAGCACTACCACTTTCTGCTTCCTACATGCGGGAAGAAACCCTGCGGGAGCTGATTCCGCTGTGGTGGTACCCTGTGTTGACGGCAGCGATGGTGCTGGTAGTGAAACCGTATCTGTTGCGAGATGCGGCGGAGTGGATGGGGAGACATCTGAACACGGTGCGGATTCTGGCAGCGGCAGGTACTCTTTACGCCCTGCTTCTCCTGGTATGCGCTTTTATTTTTTACTAGACGCCCATGGACTGCGATACGATCTACACGGCGGATTACCTGATCACGCAAAATGACGCAGGGGATGTGCTGCGCTGCGCAGCCCTCGCTGTGAAGGGTGACAGCATCGTATGCGTGGGTCATGCAGATATGCTCGGCATCCTCTATCCCGACGCCAGGCGGGTGGACCTGGGGCGCGCAGCGCTAATGCCGGGACTCGTCAACGCACACACGCACGTACCGATGAGCCTGCTGCGCGGGTATTCGGACGACAAAGCATTGCAGGATTGGCTGCAGCAGGACATCTTCCCGCAGGAGGCAAGGCTCACCCCGGAACTCGTGGAACTCGGCGCCCGCTTCAGCCTGGCGGAAATGATCCGCACAGGCACCACTTCCTTCTACGACATGTACATGCTCGAGGACAGCGTATTTCGAGCCACGGACGAAATGGGGCTGCGCGCGGTGCTGGGTGAGAGCGTCACAAACTACTTTCCTTCCCTCGCTGCAGCGAATGTAAATGCATACTGCGACCGTGTGCGACGATACGCCGAGGAGTGGAAGAATCACCCGCGCATCCGCCAAGCTGTTGTGCCTCATGCACCGTATACCACCACACCGGAATTGCTACGCCTCTGCCGCGAACTTGCGGATGAAACGGGCTCCCTTTTCGGCATGCACCTCGCGGAAACTCGCCACGAAACTGAGCAGTGTTTGAAAGAACACGGGCTACGTCCTGTGGCCTACTGTGAGAGACTCGGTCTCCTGCAACCGGACGCCACCTTCTTCCACCTCGTAGACATCCAGGAGGAGGATGCTCTTCTGTTGACAGAAGGTCGTTGTGCCGGCGTGCACAATCCTGCCTCCAACATGAAGCTCGCCAGCGGCGTGGCCCCAGTTGACATTCTTCTGCGCGCGAACGTGCCTGTGGGACTCGGAACAGATGGTCCGGCCAGCAATAACGCCCAAAACATGCTGCGAGAGATGTATGTGGCTGCCCTGTTGCACAAAGTGCACCATCTGGATCCCACCAAATCCCCGGCGGCGCAAGTACTTACTATGGCCACTCGCGGAGGAGCTGAAGCTTTGCATGACCCACGCATCGGCTCGCTGGAACCCGGCATGAAAGCAGACTTCATCGCCCTCTCACTGGATGCGCCCAACATGCAACCTGTACACAACATCGTCTCGCAAATAGTCTTCGCCTCTACAGGGGCGGAGGTTTGCCTCACCGTTGTAGACGGTAAAGAGCTGTACCGCAACGGCACGTTCACCACCTGCGATTATCCTGCCCTGCTGGAAGAAATTCAACAGGCGATTGCCTGGGCACGCCGATGATACCTCAAGAACCTATGGGACGGCTTGCTTACGCCGCCATTGATTTCGAATCCGCCGGAGCAGCGCCGGGTGAGACTGATCTGCCGGTACAGATCGGCATCGTGCGCGTGGATTCCCTTTTTGGAGAGGAAGAATGTTTCACGTCCTACCTCTCCTGCGAACGCGGCATACGCCGAAGCGCTACGCAGCTGCACGGCATTACCTCTCGCCATCTGCAGAATGCCCCTACCCTCCTGAGCCTTTGGCCAACCATTAAACGTCTATTGGGCGGTTGCGTAATCGTGGGACACAACCTCGCCACCGAATGGCGCTTCCTGCGCATTTTCCCGGGACACGGATTCTCTCCATGGTTGGATACCCTGGCTTTGGCGCGCCACTGTATGCCGAGACAAAAAGAGTGGAGTCTCAACGCTGTTTGCGAAGCGCTGGGAACAGTAGAGCGCGTGAATAAACTAGTGCCGGGAAAAACCTGGCACGATGCTCTTTACGATGCCGCTGCGGCGCTAGAAACGCTGCGCAGCATTGTAGGATCTCTCCAGCTGGAAGATCACACATTGAATACCTTGCGCTTCGCAGTCAAATCCCGCCAATCCGATTGATTGCTTATGGAAAGCCCCACCTCCAATCCTGTGTTGCGGGTAAATAACCTGAGCGTGCAATTCCACACACGGCGCGGAACAGTCTATGCGGTAAATGAGGTAGATATCACTTTACGCGCAGGGGAAACTCTGGGACTCGTCGGGGAATCTGGCAGCGGTAAATCAGTGACAAGTATGGCCCTGATGGGTTTATTGCCCCAACCTCCTGCGATTATAGCCCCAGAATCACATGCGTTCCTGCACGGCAAGGATCTGCTTCACCTGTCGGAGAAAGAGCTGAGATATATGCGCGGTAACGTCATCTCCATGATCTTCCAGGACCCCATGAGCTCGCTCAACCCCTGCATGCGCATTGTCGATCAAGTCGCAGAGCCGCTCATCCTGCACCGCGGTCTCTCCCATACCGAGGCGCGTAAGCTCGCTATCCAAGAGCTGGAGCTCACCGGCATACCTGATGCCCCACGATGCGCCCTCCGCTTCCCTCATGAATTCTCCGGAGGCATGCGGCAACGCGTCATGATCGCGATGGCTCTCATTACCCGACCCGCCGTGTTGTTAGCAGACGAACCCACCACCGCCTTAGATGTCGTGGTTCAACAACAAGTGCTCTCCCTGCTGCGCGAACGCCAGCAACAGCTCGGCACTGCCATCATTCTCGTTTCACACGATCTCGGTGTGGTTCGCGAATACGCGCACCGCGTAGCAGTGATGTACGCCGGCAGCATCATTGAGCAAGCCGGTAAAGAGGAGCTTTTCTCCAATCCGGTGCACGCTTACACGCGCGCCCTCCTCGCCGCACGCCCCTCCCCAAAAACGAAAGGATTCCCCTTGCCCGGCATTCCGGGGCTTCCGCCTTCTCTCCTCTCCCCGCCGTCCAGCTGCACGTTCCGAGCACGTAACACGCTGGGAGTTCCGGAACTATGCCTCACGGACCACATGCCGGAGCTTATTGAGTGCTCCCCCGGTCACCTTGTGCGCAACTGCCCCGGCTGTACCGCGCGCCCCTCTAAATGATTCATCCACTTTTATTCTCACAATCAGCAAATAAGATAAACATAAGCCAAAAACAATAAGATTATTTGATAGATCGTTCCGCCCGCACACGTACCACTCTTTGGAATACGAGGTCGCGATTCTTCCCACTCTCACCCCAATCCCCTCTTTCATGAAAATCCCTTCCCTTGTCACCATGCTTGTCCTCACTACTTCCTTCCTTTCGGGCAAGACAGCACAAGAAATTGCCGACTCCCTCCCCTCCCCTACTCTCAATGCGGAGCACACGCGACTTGTGTTGCCTCCAGTGGAAGAAGGAGCCACGGTAGAACTGGAGGGGACGGACTATGAGCAAATTATCAGCAAGGAAGGCGAAGTGCGGAGCGTTATTTCGGACGTACCGGTGAAAACGCTGCTAAAAGTCAGCAAGGACGGGAAGACCGCTTATAGCAAAGACTTGGAAGTCATCGTGCCGGGCAAGCCGAACAGCGGCAATGCCAAACCCAAAGTCATTCCTGATCTTCTGCAATGGCAGGGAGGGCAAGGATTTTGGAAACCCGGCAAGGAGATCAGGGTGAAATGGGGGAATAGAGCATGCGCTGAAATCTTTCGTGCGGAGCTGGAAAGCATCGCCGGGGTACCTGTGCGGTTGGTGGATTTTGAATCAGCTGAGAATGCGGACATTGTGCTGGGGATGGAGCGGGAAAAAGCGACTTCCGATTCCCATTGGGGGCCGGAGGGGTATCAGATTTCCATCACCCCGGAGCGCATTTCAGCGGATGGCAACCTCTTCTGGGCTTCGCGCACCATCCTGCAGGCCCTGCGTAGCGGGAATGGGAGTATTCCCTGCGGCACTGCGGTGGATTTCCCCCGCTACAGCGTACGCGGCATGATACTGGACATCGCCCGCACGCACTATACCCTGTCTGAGCTACGGGACGTGATCGACACGATGGCGTGGTTCAAAATGAACGACCTGCACCTCGTCATCAATAACAACTTCATCTTCCACGAGACTTACGTGGACGCCGGACACGACCCCTTCAAGGAAAGCTACTCCTCTTTCCGTCTGGAGTCCTACATCCATGGTCAGGATGGCACACCTCTCACCTCCAAAGACATGTCGTACAGCAAGGAGGAATTCCGCGCGCTCATTGATTATGCCCGCCAGCGTGGCGTGAACATCGTGCCAGAGCTGGACACACCCGGGCACGCGCTCGCTCTCACACGCATGCGCCCGGATCTTATCTACAAAGGGCCCATGAAGACCCACGAGAAGCGTCGCTGTGAGATGCTGGATGCCGCCAACCCGGAGACGCTCACCTTTGTGGAGCAATGCCTGGACGAGTACCTTCTGAAGGACAAGAAACTGGGACGACCGGTGTTCGATGGCTGCGTGGTACACGTGGGGGCAGATGAATTTTTTGGTGATGCCGAAGACTACCGCAAATACACGGACGGGCTGCTGCGCTACGTGTTGAGCCGCGGCTACACCCCTCGACTTTGGGGAAGCCTCACCCAGAAGAAGGGAAAAACACCGGTCGTTGCCGATGGCGTGCAGGTCAACCTCTGGAACACCAAATGGATGGGTGCATGGGAAGCCCTCAAACTTGGATACGATGTCATTAACTGTAATGATGCGTACCTTTACTACGTTCCGTTCACAAACTATTACAACATGAACGAAAATCTTCCCTGGCTCTACAACCATTGGCAGCCAAACATGATGTACCGTGAGCAAATACCTGCAGCACATCCTCAACTGCTCGGCGCATCCTTCGCTGTATGGAATGATGCTACCGATTTGCGTCACAGCGGCTACGGCATCTACGATATCTGGACCTCTATCAATGACTCCATCAGCATCCTCTCCCAAAAAATATGGGGCGTATCAGATGCTCCCGATTCCTTCAAACAGCACAGTGAACTTTCCAGAACCCTCGGTGCCGCTCCGCTCACCAACCCCATGCACACATGGTCACAGCCACGCAAGGTGGAACTGCGTCCCGGCAACCTCCCTCAGCGAATCGGTCTGCCCGCACTTGGTCCTTCCTACAAGTTCACCGTCGAATTGGAGCTGACAGATGCTCCTCAAGGTGAAGAGCAGATTCTCCTTTCTGCCCCGGAGGGCGAACTTATTGCCGTTACAAAAGACGGTCGTATCGGTCTGCGTCGCGCTGATACCATGGAGTTCACGTACGATGCCAAGCTCCCCATCGGTAAGCGCGTGAAGCTGGAACTCATCGGCATCCCCGGTGAGACCAGACTCATTCTCGACGGCACCCCAGTGGAAAAGATGCAGTTGAATAACTATAAGAGCGCGGAAGAGGGCTTCCATCTTCGCACGAAGGGTCTGCGCTGCAGCTTCATGCTCCCGCTGCAAACTCTCGGACGTAATTTCCACGGCAAGGTTTATTCTGTTACAGTGGAGCCCATACCATCGCGGTAAAAACACGATTACTGTTTACAACGTGCAATTTACGATCGAGGAGAAATTGCAGGGCAAACGCATTTGAAATGCGTTTGCCCTGAGATATTTCGTGGCGCCTGCGGTCTGGAATCCCCGTGCCTTCAGACAGGCGTCATGCATATTCTCGTACGCCAAAATTTTTCACAACATAACAAAAGTTTCTTGACTTTTTATTGACAATACGATATGTCAGCAGAAGACAGAGAAAGGAGAGACCATGAAAAAGACGTTCAAAATGCGGGATTCAGTCCAATGAAATGCGCTCCTTATACGCCGTCGGACGATGCTCTCAATAGGTCTAGAGAGGTATATCATAGCAACAACTAAATGCCCATCATGAAAATAATCTACATTTGCATCATGTCCTTGATGCTTCTTGCCATGCCCTCATGCATCGGACCAAGTGATTTTTTTGGGTGCCATCACGTTAGGAGTGACAATTCCAACCGGGCACAGTTGGATGTTGTGGTTGAGGGGCAGGAGATGACAGTAACGCTGACCAATTTGACCGATAAAGTTGTAGCGGTCGATAAGGAAATGGAGCTATATTTCACGATAATTTTTGTAGGGGTAGACTATGGCATAGGAAAAGTTAAAGGATTCGGGAAGCCCTTATCGGAGCGAATCGTGCTATTAAAGCCCAACGAGAGTGTCAGTAAAAAATTTAGAACCGGAGATATTCACCATGGGTATTCAGTGTCCCTGCCGGTAGGAGGGTGGAATGCAACGCCTGATTATAGCATGGCTGGAGGAAGAGTTCCTGATTTTAGCAAACTCGATGGCATAGTTGTGGAATATAGTAGCAGAAGTTGGGACAGCATGATGCCCGGAGTTTTGGCACATCAGCAAGGGTATGATTTGCCGGACCATTTAATGCTTGATGCAAACGTATCTGTGGTAGTCAAACTAAAAAGAGGTTTCAAATACGACATGCGCCTTCATCGTGGGGATAAAGAGCTGGAGAGTTTCCGGGATAATTAATTGAAGATGGTCTCGTGACGACATTTTTTCGGAGAGGATTTGCGAATTGCAGGGATAAATGCAACTGAAACACCAAGAAGCCCTGACCACATGGCGCGACGATGAGCAGGTCATCTCCACGGATCCAAGCGGGATGAGCGGGGGAGATGTCACGAGCTGGGAGTACAACGACGCCTCCGGCATGGAGGTGAAGAACACCTATGCTGATGGGCGCATTGACTCGGCGAGCTTCCGGCACGGCGGGGCGGAGAGGAAATTCACGTACGGGTATCTGGCTGGCAGCAATCTGCTGCAATCGCTCGCCATGCCCAATAAGGTGACGCTGACGCAGACGTGGGAGGAGAAGCGCGACCTGCTCGCAGAGATGCTCTACAC
>CANQGG010000017.1 GCA_947601655.1 uncultured Akkermansia sp. | reverse complement strand
AAATATTAATTCCTTCCCGCCTCATA
Source organism: uncultured Akkermansia sp. (assembly GCA_947601655.1). GTDB lineage: Bacteria > Verrucomicrobiota > Verrucomicrobiia > Verrucomicrobiales > Akkermansiaceae > Akkermansia. The sequence continues at coordinate 37,574 of CANQGG010000017.1, read as the reverse complement.
ATTATAGTTGACTTGGTCCATCGGTACATGGTACATGAAAGGGTCCATGGTCCATGGTACATGAAAGGGTTCACTTTTATTTGACATTCCCATCATCCGGTGTTCTAATATCGCCAAGGAAGTAACGTATCCTTATTATCATATTCACTGCCCGCCGGGGGTTGCCGCCCATTAACCGGTGGGCAGTTTTTTGCAGAAACTCCGCGCGCAAGCGCGCAAACTTAATACATGGTACACGGTACATGGTCCATGGTACATCTTGCATGGTACATGAAAGGGTTCACTTTTATTTGACATTCGCGTCATCCGGTGTTCTAATGTCACCGAGGAAGTAACCTATCCTTATTGTCATTTTACCGCCCGCAGAGGGGTTGCAGCCCTTAACTCTGCGGGCGGTTTTTTTGTAGAAACTCCGCGAGCAGGAGCTCGCCAAATTTCCTACATGGTACACGGTACATGGTCCATGGTACATCCCACATGGTCTTTCCCATCAAACACATTTTACTTATTTTTTCTTTTGTGCAAGTTTTCCTTGATTCTTTCGCCCCATCCTGTTACACTCCCCTTATGCCGCCGAAAATAAGAGACCTCAAAAAAATGCTTCTCGCTGCTCACTTCGCCCTCGATTCCAAACGCGGTAAAGGAAGTCATGTCTCCTACATTCATCCCGGCATCAAACCCGTTGTCATTCCGCATCATGACAACGATGACGCTCTCCCCTACCTCATCCGACAAGTCAACCGCGCCATTCAACTGGCAAACTTCATCGACCATGAAAAATAAAACAAAAATCAATCCAAAAGACTTCACCCGCATCATCCGCTGGAGCCGGGAAGATAACGCCTACGTCGGCTCCCTCCCTGAACTCTGCGGCGATTGCTGCCATCATCCTTCCGACCCACAGAATGTGGCCGCTCAGCTGGACGATATTGCAGAGCAAACCTTCAGGGCCTGCCTCCGGCACAACCTCCCATTCGATCCCCCAGGCAGCGCCCTCGTCATCAGCCGCCATACCACGCCAAACAGCGACACCGCCGCCTTTGTTTCGGATATACGCCGCAGCCTCGGTCTCAATCAGGGAGACTTTGCCGCCGCCCTCGGCATCTCGAAATCCACCCTCTCCAAATGGGAAACCGGCGCACGCCGCCCGGATGCCGCCGCCTACAAACTCCTGCGCATCCTCCGCCAGAAACCCGAGCTCATCACCGCTTAATCCCCCCCCCCTATGTGGGATGTACCATGTACCATGTACCGATGTACCATGGACCATGTAGGAAGTTAGCGCGCTGGCGCGCGGAGCTGCGAAGCTTTAGCTGAGGTGGTGGGTAAAACATGCGTGATGATTAGTTAGAAAGGTTTGTGGATAAGCGGAGCCGTAACCACCGCTCTGCTACATGGTACACGTACCAAGATGTACCGATGTACGATGACTCACAGCCGCCTCACGGCTGTTCGCCCTGCGGGCAAAAGCTGCGCTTTTGTCCAAACTGCCTTACGGCCGTCGGCAGTTTTGTACCGTGTACCATGTATTAAGTTAGCGCGCTGGCGCGCGGAGCTGCGAAGCTTTAGCTGAGGTGGTGGGTAAAACATGCGTGATGATTAGTTAGAAAGGTCTGTGGATAAGCGGAGGCCACGACTCTGCATAGCCGAGAACATTTCAAATCATGGATCATGGACCATGTGTTAAGTTAGCGCGCTAGCGCGCGGGGTTGCGAAGCAGATGCGAAGCGGAGATTCATGGAGCCATGTGCGGAGTTTGGCGTCTCTTTCGTGGTTGCCCCTTTCGTTAGATTGTGGTATAATTCGCCTGCGCCCGTTAGGGTGCGAGCCCTAAACAGCGGGTGCAATCATAAATTATGAAAGCAAAAACGCTGATATGGCTGATGGCTCTTGACCCTGTGTCAAGAGGGCAACTAGTAGAACTCCTCATAGTTTTACTCCTCCGCTAAAAGCCGAAACCCTCCATCCCCCCGAAGTTGCCGGGGGGATGGAGGGGGCGGGCTCAAAAAAAAGTTGACACAACCAGGCAACTGTTGTATAGTCAGGACCGTGGGGAATCAGCGCCCCTGCTATCATAATTTAAACTGCCCGTGGGAGTGATACCCGCGGGCGGTTTTTTTCATGGGGAGCCACAGGGCAAAAGCATTGGGAGGATGTACCATGGACCCTTTCATGTACCATGGACCATGTACCGTGTACCATGTAGCAGAGCGGTGGATACGGCTCTGCGTAGCCAAGGACCTTTCGAACGAAACAATGCTTATGTTTTACCCTCCACCTCAGCTAAAGCTTCGCAGCTTCGCGCGCAAGCGCGCAAACTTCATACATGGTACACGGTACATGGTACATCGGTACATCTTACGTTGGTTTTTTATCCGGGATAATCGGGGAGGGGAGAGGGGGAGAAATGTTGTAAGTCGTTAAGTATCAAAATAATCGGGGGGGGGGGTAAGATTCTTTGCTTTTTTGTCAACTTTTTTTCTTGCTTACGCGCGGGGGAGGTGGCAAAATAAGGATAAGCATGCTGAGGAGTACTGTGTCGTTGCTCCTTTGTCATTCGTCTCTTTTTTCTCTCATTCAAACATCATGAAACTGCATCTCCCTTCTCGTTTACGCAAGGCTCTGTTGGCTTGCCTTGCCGTACTCAGGTCGCGCGTGGTTCCCCGCACTCTCTCTACTGCCAGTCTTCTGCTGGGCAGCGTCTGGTTTGCGTGGCAATCGTCGGCTACTGCGGATACGCCCCCGCCCGATGATTCGGCGTCGGAGAGTGCGGTCTCATCTCTCCCTGCCCCTTCTCTCACCGATGAGGATACTCAGTCCGGCGCCAACACGGCTGTGTCCAGCGATGAAGATTCCCTCCTGCTGCTCGCCTCTGTCGAGGAGTCTCCGGCTTCCCCCATCGCCGCTCTCGAGGCGGCGAACTTGACCTGGGGGCGGTGGGATGGCAACTCCACTGGCGTCTGGCAGACGGGGCAACCTTTCGAAACTGAGAGTACGCCCGTCTGGGCTGATAATGACAATGCGACGTTCGGCCCGGATGAACCAGAGGGCGCAGAACAAACACTCGACAAGACCGTGGAGGTGGAGGGCGCAATCACGGCAGGCACCATCACCATCACCGCAGACGGTTACACATTCTCCGGGCACGACGGGGGTGAGACTCCCGACAGCATCAAAGCCACCACGCTGAGCATCCAGGGCAGCGCAGATGACGCCATCACCGCGGCGTTCGGCGTGAACACCACCGTGGACACCCTGACCGCTGCCAACGGCAAACTCTCCATCACCGGCGGTACCTTCACCATTCAAAAGGGAGAGGGAGAGACCACGGGCTCGTCGGTGAACGGACTTGCCTTAAGCGGTGGCGCCACCCTTGTGCTGAATGATGATTTGGAGATTCTGGATTATCCTTCTAACGCCGCAAAAGCGGACAGCATCAAGACTTGCGCGTCTTTCTCTGCGGGCGAGAGCGGCAACAACGCGACTATCACCGGTGCGGGGACGGGTGAGTCCTGCACCAAGCTCACCATCGGGAATAATGGTGATGGGGGGGCATTCTCTGGAGCGCAGAATATTTATGCTGACATCACTAACGTGCATGTCGTGCTTTCCCACGTCTCAAATGATAAATCATCCTTGTACTTGTTCGGGAATATCACGGGAGGGGTTGTTGAGGTACGTGGAAAGGGCGTCCTGAATCTTGAAGGGAAAGTGATCGGTACGGCGGATAGTTCGACGGACATCAAGATCACCGATCCTTCCACCGACCCTGACACCCCTATCGGATCTCCTAAGATCAACATTGCGACAATTTCAGGATTCGACGGCAGTCATAACGCTATCCTGAGCGATTCAGAGGCGATTGTCTATGGCAACATTACAGTCAATCATAGTAAAGGGATTTTGAACTTTAGAGGGAAGGAGTTGCACGGCAACGTGACGCTCACAAAGGGCACCATCAATTTCGATGGCTCGAATCAGACCATCAACGGCGAGATCAGCCTTTCCGGAGGCACCATCAATTTGGGGGCGAATGCTGCGCTGATCGTCAACGGCGCCCTGAATTTCGTGGATGGAGATAGTCCGACCCTGTCACTTGGGAATGGCGCAACAATTACGTTGAGCAAACTGAGTGGTGCGGGTGCGGAGCAAAAAATCAACGGAGTACAGAGCGGAACTTCCAATTCCACCGTGGTCCTGGCTGATGAGGCGGCGGGAGGCGAGGCAACATTTGCGGGGCAACTCAACAGCGTCACCTTCCAGAAAACAGGAAGCGGAACGCTCACCCTCACGGGAACCATCGGTAAGAACGGCAACAACTCTGACACTGTGCTGAACATTGAGAAGGGCACGGTGAACCTGGGTGAGGCAGGAGGTAGCAACGCCATTACCCTCGCAGGACTCACGATTGGCGGCACGAAGGAAGAAGGTTCCACCAATGCCACCGTGGTGGTCAACACCACCGGCAGCAAGAATTTTGCGGGTGGGGTGACGGTGAATGAGGGAAGTACGCTTGTGCTCAAGACGCGGACTGGGTGGGCCACCACCACGGGAGCTGTCACCGGCAAAGGAACGCTGGAATTGAGCGGACTCGAAGAACTCTTATGGAATAACGCCACTACTTACACCAGCGGTGCCAACTGGCTTTCGCAGCTCGTCAGCGGGGAGACGGGAGACGGTCATTCGATCGGCAGCGTCAAGCTCTCCGGGAACACCAATCTCACCCTTGGCAATACAGGTATCAAAGGGAAGGTCAAGAACATTGTTGATTTCACTCTCGACGCTCAAAGCAAGCTGACCATCAACACGAGCAATGCCAGGGATGCGCTCGGGACCGCGGATGGCGAGCAGAACAACTTCACCATACACGTCAACGGAGGGACGATCTTTGGCATGGTGGCTTCGTCGAATCAGGTGTACATCAACCGCCAGATCATCTTGGGGGCAAATTCGACGATTCAGGTTGGTCCCACGAGTGGCACCACCTTCCCGACCATGATTCTCTCGCAGAAGACCACGGGGGAAGCAGGGACGACCACCAGTCTGACGCTGGGGGGGTATACGTTGACCAAGACAGGCGTGGGAATTCTGCAGCTCGGGAGCGAGAGTGATGATGTGTGGGCGGTTTCGGCGAGTGCGGGGGCGGGGATTGATGTGCAGGCGGGGAAGCTGGCGCTGAATTATAAGGAGAACGAGGCGGGGAGTGAGCAGCTGAAGGATGTCGTTGTCAAGCTGGCGAAGGGGACGAGCATGGTTCTGCATGGGAGTTATACGATTGCCGGGCTGGAGGATTCGACGGCCGGAGGCAGTGGGGATGTGGTCGGCAGCGTGACCGCCGGCGAGGATGGGACAGCGAAGCTCACTCTGGCGGGGAGCGGCTCCACGAGCGGGACGGCGGTGAATGTGGATCTTGCGGTGAGTGCGGGGACGCATACGATTGGATCGCTGGGGAGCGAGGCGGCGGCGAAGAGCCTGAATGTGGGCAATGGCGCGAGTCTTACGGTGAGCGGGGGGGCGTACGTCAGTGCGCTTTCCGGGCAGGGCGGTCTGAAGCTGGGGAGCGAGGGGCTTGTCATTTCCGGCGCGGCGGGGACGACGGGGTACTCGGGTACGCTGTCGGCGGCTGATGGGGCGAGTGTGAACGTGACGTTCAAGGGCACGGGGGAGCATAATCTGGGGCAGCAGAATCTCGGCACGCTGGCGCTGGATTCGGCGAGCGGCACTCTCGCGATGAGCGGGAGCATCGGGACCCTGACTGTGACGCAGGGCAGCCTCACAGTGTCCGGGGATACTACTGTCACCACGGTGAGCGGCAGTTCAAGTTCGCTGACGACGCTGACGCTGAACGGCGTGCTCTCGGTGAAGGGCGGCACGCTGGATGTGGCAACCATCAGCGTGGGCGAGGGCGGCGGCCTGGCTCTTTCCGTCGCGACGGAGGGCGGCGCGCATTTGAAGGGGCTTACGACGATTACCCCGGCGGAGAGCGGGAAACTGACCATCACCCTCACCGGGGTGACGGTGGAGAACGTCGCGGAGCAACTCAAAGGTGATGGCTGGACATACGCGCTGTTCGAAGCGAATCCCGGCCTGAGCGAGGATCTCATTGGCAAGCTCGGCTTTGCGTTTGCGGATGAGGGGACGTATGCGGGGCATCTGGACTACGAGCTGGGCACGGATGGGCAACTGACGGTCAAATATGCCGCTCAGGAGCTTGAGGGAGATCTCAGCGGAGGGGGCAGCAGCGGCGAGCTCACGTGGAAAGATCATCAACAGCTCGGGGGAACCGGCACGGAGTTTGACAATGGCGACTCCGTGAAGTTCACCGGCACGGGGACAGTGACGGTGGAGGAGACGGTTTCCGCTGCGGGCGTGGAGATTGGCACGGCTGACGACACGGCGAGCGTTACCTTCCAGGCGAAGGGGACGGGAGAGGAACCCGCCGATTCCCTGACGATTGGCACGCTGAAGGTGAAAAGCGCGGAAAGCAGTGTGACCTTCGGGATGGATGCCAGCGTGGGCACGCTGGCGGGGAGCGGCACGGTGGATGTGGGCGGCAAAACCGTCACCTTCACCGGTGCGCTGGATTCGGGGGCAAGCAACACCATCAAGGTGGATGGCGGCACGCTGACTCTTGCGGCGGCGGACAGCAATGCATTCGCGGGGAAAGTGGAAGTGGGCACGAGTGGGGCTAGTCTGGCATTCGCGGGAGACGCCGCCGACACGACGAAATTTGGGGCGGAGATTACCAACGCTCAGGATGACAGCACCGGCGGCCTCAACCTCAGCGGGAAGGGGACGTTCGCCCTGAAAGGCGAGGCGAAGGGCGACGTGACGATCGAAAACGGCGCGACGTTGGACGGCACGTCGGCGAGTGGGAGTGGCTTCAAGGCCAGGGGCTTCAAAGGGGCGGGCACTCTTTCCGGCAGCGTGGAGGTCACCGGCAATGACAGCACTGCGGACTTCACCGGCACGGTGTCGGGGCTTACCCTCACTGTGGCCACCAGCGCGAAGCAGAAATTCTCCGGCGAGAACGGCAGCATCACCTCTGCCACCCTCTCCGGCGAGCTGGAGCTGACGAAGAGCGGCACGGTCACGACACTGGCTCTGAAAGATGGCGGCAATCTGAATATCAGCGGTACAGATGCCGTCATCACGGTTACGAACCTTTCCGGCACGGCGGGCACGATCAGCGGGAGCGGCACGCTCAGGCTGGAGAATACCGAGGCGATCACCGGCGTGGCTGCCACCATCAGCGGCGTCAAACTGGACTACGCGAGCGCCGCCAACGCCACGCTGAAGTACACCGGCAGCGTCCTGACGATCAGCAATACCGGCGCCCTCACCCTTTCCGACGCTGTCACCAGCCTCACGGCGACGATGAGCGCCGCAGGCACGCTGAAACTGGCGAATGGCGCCAACACCATCGCTTCCCTCGCGGCCGGTGCGAGCAGCGCGGCAGGGACGCTGGATTTGTCCGCCGTGACGGGGAATAGCAACTCCACCACGCTGACGGCGATGACCGGGGAGCTTTCCTCCCTGAACCCTGGCGGCAGCACGCTGAAGCTCGGCACGGGTGCATTCAAGCTCGGTACCCTCACCGCTACGGAGGGCGGCACCATTGAGGTTGCGATCGGAAGCAGCAGAAACGCCACGGACAGCACGCAGATCACGCTGACGGGATGGAATCTCGGCGGGGCAGGGAAGCTCACCCTGCATCTGGATGCCACGTCTCTGGCAAACCTGAAGGGCAACAGTTGGCAGCTTTTCGAAGGCAAAGCAGCCGCAGCGGCGGCGGGCATTGCCCTCGCGTCGACGAATGCGTACGACAGCACGGATTGGTACAAGTCCATCGAGGTCACGCATGATGAGGATCTTGCGGCGCGCTATGCGCTGTATCTGGATACGGCGGGCACGCTGCACTACACGAGTCTGGAGGGGAAGACCCTCGTCTGGGATAGTGCGGGCAAGGACACCACCTGGAACACGACCGACACGGACGACTGGCATGTGGGCGATGGGCAGGCGCAGGCAGATGCGACTTTCGCGAGTGCCACGGATAGCGTCAAGTTTGTCGACAGCTACACGGCGGAGGATGGAACGACGACCACCACACTGGATAACACTCGAAAAGCCGTCAAGTTCACCACGCTCACTGCGGTGGCGATGGAGGTGGCAGGCACGGGCTTCTCCTTCGAGGAGTCGGACACGGCGAATCACAACACCCTCACGGTGACGGGCGCGCTGACGCTGTCGCACAACAGCGGAAAGACCACCTTCAAGGCCGGCACGGTGAGCCTTGGGAGCCTGGAGGGCACGGGGGATTTGGCGATTGAGGGGGGAAGTGTGACGATTACCAATGCGTTGGCCACGAGCGGGGGAGATGATGGTGCGGGGAACGCTTACACCGGCGGCATTCATCTTTCCAGTGGCGCGAGTCTGACTCTGACCAACGGCGGCAGCCTGACAAGCGTGGATGTCGGAAGCGAGGGCACCGCGCCCAACGCCACCCTGACTGCCGGTGAAAGCAAGACGCTGACCATCGGCACCCTCACCGGCACGGGAGCTTTGACCCTGAATGGGACTGTGACCATCACGGGCGCGCTCTCCACCACTCCTGCTGAAGGTGCGACCTCCTACACCGGCGCGCTCACGGTGGGTTCCGGCAGCCTGACGCTGACAGCAGGCGGCACACTGAATCAGCTCACGCTGACCGGCACCAGCACCCTCACGCTGGGTGCGAATTTGACGATCAGCGATCCCTCCAAGTTTGCCGCCGGGAGAGCAAACGGCGGCGCGGACGGTGCGGCGCAGTATGCCACCGTCAAGGGGAGCAAGAATGACGGTCCGGTCACTCTTACCTTGATGAATGGTACCCAAGGTTCGGTTCAGGCGGACGTCTATGCCACCTTTGAGAACATCGCCTTTGTACTGAATAGGCAGGTTAGTGGTAGTACGGCCGCGAATGCCATGAAAATCCACGGTGACTTCAAGAGCGGCAGCATCACCCTCACCACCGGCGCGCTTGCGCTGTACGGCAACATCGGGGCGGCGGGGGGCGGTGTGGGGCCGACCAGCGTGGGTATTACCGTGAATGGGGGGACTCTCTACCTCGGAAAAACGGGAGGGGAAGGTCAGACTATCTACGGTGATATTTCTCTCGGAGGAGCGAATATGAACTTTGGCACCCAGGGCGGGAGCGAGCAAATCGACGTTTACGGAGGTGTAAAGGTGACGAACGGCAACGGCAAGTGGAACATCAATACCAACGCAGCTTCCGTCACGGGCGACATTGCCCTCGAAAGAGGAGGAATCTTTTTCGCCGCCAACGCCAAGCTGAGCGTCACGGGTGGCATGACTGTCGGCTTATCGACCGGCCAGGAGGGATCTTCACCCAAAATTTACCTGGGCGAGGGAGCCGAATTCGTCATCAGCGGCGTCCTCAAGTCCACTAACTTGGATGGAGGCAGTAGCTTTACAAGTTCGAGCAGTCAAGCGACGGTCACAGCGGATAAGTTCGGTTCCCTCGTTCTGAAAGGGACGAAGGGAGTCGGCGGGCAGACTGAAACGGACGTGTACAAGGGGAGCCTCACTTCGGTCAAGCTGGTCAAGGAGGGCGACCGGGACCTTACTCTGACGGGAGCCATCGGCAAAAACGGCAGCGCCGCGGCGACAGCGCTCGACATCCGTGGTGGACGGGTCTATTTGAACGACGAGGAGAATCCGAGTAATGATGTAAAAATTGTCACGAGCAGCTTCACCATCGGGTACACGAGCGAGGAGAGATCGTCGACAACTGCCGTGGTGGAGATTAAGTCAAAGAAATGGAAGGAGTTCGAAGGAGGCATCAAGGTGAATGTGGGGAGCACGCTGGTCATCACCACGACGGAAGGGTGGGGAGTCACTGGAGCTAATGATGAGGCAAAGAACGACGTTACCGGCACTGGAACAGTGGAGTTGAGGGCGCTTGGCGTGGCAGAGGCAACGGCGAACATTGCAAGCAATTTCTTTGCTTCCCTGTTCTCGAATGGAGCGAACGTGGAGCAAACAGACGCACATAAAACAATCGCAACAGTCACGCTGACGGAGGACACCGTGCTGAATTTCACGGCATCGCCGGTGCACAGGATGAAAAACATCAAGAACCTGTATGTTGGGAACGGGACATCCATTTCCATTGGCGGGTTCTCCGGGGGTGATATCAATCTTTTCGGGCAGGGCACTAATTCCAATCAGGTTGGGGAAACCCTCCATCTCGTTGGGACAGGCAGTAGTGCAGGAGATAGTAGTCCGTACAACGGCGCATCTCTCTGGGTGAAGAAGAATAGTACGGGAGAAAGCGGCTTTGTCATGACGCGTACGATGGTGCTGGATGGGAATACCACCATCAGCATTGGGGAAGGAGCCTCTCTGATTCTCACCACGGATACCACCGATAACACCGGTAGCCAAGAGGTCCAAAATGTGAACAGTCTCGACTTTAGCGATCAGGATAGCGGAGCCAAGACGCTGACGAAGATTGGGCAAGGGACTCTGACGCTGGGGAGAGCCAGCTATGATACTGGCAGTAACTACGGCGACACGTGGACGGCTGATGTGGGGGGAGGCACGCTGGATATTCAGGAAGGGACGCTGAAACTGGATTTCAAGAATGAGAGCTCCAATCCGCTGGAAAAGGCGACCATCAAGCTGGCGAAGGGGACGACCCTTGAGCTGACGGCGGTGGCAGCCACCGATGGGGAAGCGCAGACGGTGTACACGATCGGTCAACTGACGGATTCGGAGGGCGGCACAGGGGAAGCGGCTGCTGTGGTGTCCGCGGGCGGGGAGAACGTGGTTTTGAAACTCGCGGGGGCCGGCTCCAAGAGCACGGCTGCGGTGCAGGTGGCTATGGTGGTGGATGGGGGGACGCATGAGATTGGGTCGCTGGGGACGGCAGAGACTGCGGAGGATCTGGAGCTGACGGAGGGGGCGAGTTTGACGATTACGAACGCGAGCTATGTGGACACGCTCAGCGTGGCGAACAAGGCGGACGGGACGGATGCCGCGACGCTTGCCATGGTGAAGACGGGGGATGACCCGGGGACGTATGCCGCCCTCAGCATCCAGAGCATCACGGGCGCGGGCGACCTGAGCCTGGCGGGGAATGTTACCGTCGCGACCGCTCTGAAGACCGGGGAAGAGAGCGCCTACACGGGGAACATCACGCTGGCGGGCGGGACGCTTACCCTCGCGGGCGGCGACAGCCTGAAGGCGCTCAAGCTGGGGGATGGGACGACACTCACCGTGGGCGGCGCGGAAAGTCATACGCTGAGCGTCGAGAAGCTCGCCGGCAGCGGGACGATCGGCGCGGGGAGTGATGGTGCGAAGGTGAGTTTGACCATCAGCAACAGCGAGACCGAGAAAGGCGACGCTAACTCTTTCGAAGGTGAGCTGAGCGGCGTCGGGCCCATCACGCTGAGCGCGGGGTACCAGGAATTCACGCAGGCGTACTCCGGCAGCCTCACCGTAGGGGATGGGACGGAGGGAGGCTCTGAGGCGAAGCTGGTCATGGGCGGAGTCGTTACCGAGGCCGCCGTGGATGTGAAGAGCGGGGACACCCTCGTGCTGAATGGGGCCGGGGAGAACAGCTTCTCCGCGCTCACGCTGGCGGGTACGCTCACCGTGGGTGAGGGTGAGGCGGAGCCCGGGGTGAATCTGAGCCTCGCTGCGCTTGACGGCAGCGGAAGCATCGGTGGGTACGGCGCCCTGACGCTGACGGGCAGCAGTATCGAGGAGAGCAAGACGTTCAGCGGGACGCTGGGGAGCGGCAACCTCGCCCTCGTGAAGGAGGGGAACTATACCCAGATTCTGACCAGCACGGTGAGCGTGAAGAGCACGACGGTGAAGGACGGCACGCTGCAATTCGGCACGGCGGACCCGGCAAGCCAGGATCAGGGTCTCACGCTGGGCGCACTGGTGGTGGGGACGGAAGGGCAGGATGCGCCCAAGGCGCAGGTGGATGTGTACTCTGCCAATTGGAACAAGCCCACCAGTGGAAACACCCCCATTACGATTCACGAGGGCAGCACGGTGACCTTCCACGGCTCGGGTTCGCTGGGGAACCTCACGAAGTCAACCCCCAACAACCTGGCGCCCACCCACGGCGATGGAACGCTGGAGTTCAGCGGCATGGGCGTGATTGACGAGCATGCGGAGAGTAGCGGGGCATTGTTCTGGTTCTTCCTGGATAAGACGAGTGTGAGCGCTGAGCATACCGTCGGGAATGTGAAACTGACCAAGGATGGGGATACGGCGACCACCGTGACCGTCAGTGCGTCGCTATCGCCCGGTAATGTGCATCTCCTCGCGAACATTGCGAACCTGTGGATTGAGGACGGCAACTCGTTCGTGCTGCGCCAGACCGGAAGCGATAACCTCCAGGGCTTGCTCACAAAGGCGACCAGCTCGCAGAATACCCTGCACCTTGCGGGGAATGGGTCGAATGCAAGCATGAACAGCAACGTCACGGGACCGACCCAGGCGAATGCGGCGTTGTACTTCTACGTGGGCGCGCAGGCAACCTATACGACCTTCACCACCGATTGGGACATTGTGGCGGAGGGAGACACCACCATTGCGGTGCAGAGAGCGGGCAATAATAACGGGAATGCCGAGATGAGCCTCACCGGGAAACTGAGCGGGACGGGCAGCGATAACGCAGCTCACACCATCACCAAGACTCAGAACGGCACGCTGACGCTCAGCGGAACTTTCAGTACGGTGGAGAGTAGCGCGGGGGCTTTCGATGTGAAGGAGGGAAAGTTGAAGCTGGCGTACACAGACGGCGATGCGCTGGCGGGTTATGCCGTGAAGCTGAGCGGCGGCACGCTGGAGGTGGCTGCGGGCGCCGCGGGAGAGCAGAGCAGCTACACGGTGAAGTACCTGGAAGGGACGACGGAAAGCAGCGTGATCAGCGGGTCGGAGAGTCCTAAGCTGACCATCAAGTTCGACAGCGACGGCACGGACATCGCGAACAGCGCGATGACGGGCGGGAAGAGCGTGGCCGCGAATGTGACGGGCACGCTGGGCCTCGTGAAGGCGGGGAGCGGGAAGCAGACGATTTCGGGCACGTACGCGGGCAGTACGCTGAAGGTGACGGGCGGCGAGCTCGTGCTGAGCGGCGGGGCGAGCGACACGAAGACGCTGAGCGGGAATGTGAGCGTGAGCGGAGACGGCAGCTCGCTCACCATGGCGGATGCGGCGATCAGCATCGGCGGCACGCTGGAGGTGACGGGCGGCACGAGCAGGAACGCGACAGCCACCCTCGGCGCGAGCGGGAAGGACGTCACCGTGACGGGCGCGACAACCGTCACGAAGGGAACCCTGAGCATCGGCAGCGCGGATACGGCAGCGGGCACGATTTCCCTTGCAGCCGTCAACATCGGCGATAACGGCAACGCCCCCGGCGAGGTCAGCCTGTACGGCACGACGACGACGTCCGGGGCTGTCACCATGAGCAGTGCGACGGGGAACAAGCTCACCGTGGGGGGCACGGCCGCGCTTGCCTCCCTGGCGGCGAACGCGGGCGCGGTGAGCATTGCGAGCAGCGGAACCCTCGCTGTAAGCGGCGGGCTGACGGGCGCGGCAGCCATCGGCGGCACGGGCACCCTCAAGCTCACCGGCGGGACGAGTACATACAGCGGGAGCATCGGCGGGGGAGCGGGGGATAGCGTGAACCTCGTCGTCACCGGCGGCACGGCTGACTTCAGCGGCGAGCTGACGCTGGCGACCATGGAGCTGACGGGCGGCACGACGACCGTGAGCAGCACCGCGACGGCGACCACCCTGAAAGGAGGCACGGATGAGCCGCAAGGGACCCTCAAACTCGGCGAGAGCGGGAACCTGACCATCAGCGGTTTCGACGGCAACGCCGTTTCGCTGGCGGAGCTGAGCCTGGCGAAGGGAAGCGTGCTGGACCTCACGAAGATGACGCCGGCGAGCGTGCTCACGCTGGGTAAGATTTCCTCGGCCGCCGGCACTGCGGAGCCGCCAGACGCGCCCACCATCAAGCTGGGGATGAAGGCGGACGACGGCAGCCTGCTCACCACGCTGAAGCTGGCGGATAACGCGACGCTCGACACCACGACGAACGGCAAGATTACCCTGGAGCTGGATGGGGAGACGCTGTACAAGTACCTCACGGGCAGCGAGGGCGCGACGCGCTACAAGAAGGGGCAGGATGCGCGCGTCATCAATGTCAACAACAACAGCAGCTTCGGCGAGGGCGGATTGGCGAGTCACTTTGACATCGGGCTTCGCTGGGGAGAAGCTCCCACGCATCAGGAGGATATGAACGACTGGGCGCTTTCGCTGGATGACAATGGCTACCTGACGTGGGCGTACAACGGCTCCCTGCTCATCTGGGACAACACCGTGGAGGGAAACACGGCGGACGACGTGCTGACGTGGAAGAACGGCGAGGCGGGGCACGAGTGGCACAGCGCGGACGGCATCTACACCGACTACAGCGGGGAGAAGATGGCGGTCTTTGCCGCCGCCACGGGGACGGAGACTGCCGCCACCTACACGGTGACGGTGGACGGGACGGTGAGCGCGACGAGCGTGACCATCACCACGGCGGAGCAGTATAAGGAGCAGCCCTCGGCGGAGAGCGGCAATGCGGTGTACCGATTCGCCGGGGATGACGCGGATAGCGATACGCTGACGATTACGGGAGGCCTGACGATTACGAAGGGCAACACGGCGGAGTTCGGCGCGAACCTCACCACCACGGTGGGCGGCGCGCTGAGCGCGGGGGACGGCAAGATGAAGATCACCGGCGGCACGCTGACGCTGAACGGCAGCGAGGATGAGGGCACCAACGCACTCGACTCTCTGGAGATGACGGGCGGCACGCTGACGCTGGGAGGGGAGAGCGCGGTCACCCTCACGCTGAACGCCCTGACGGGAGCGAAGGGCGAGGAACCCGCTGTGGCGGGCAGCATCATCGGCGGGAATGCCGCTTCCAGGCTCGTCCTGAGCCGCTCGGCGACGAGGGCAGCCGCTTTCGACGGCAGCATCGGCGTGCAGTTTGACTACGCGGGGCAGGCGCGGGACGCAGGCTTCACGCTGAGCGGGGCATTCTCCGGCTCCGCGCTGAATGTGAAGTCCGGCAAGCTCATCCTCGCGGGGGGTACGAGCGGGGGGAACGAGAAGACCATCGCGGTGACGGTCACGGCGGGCACCCTCCAGATTGCCGGTAGCGCCGAGACGGTGATCGGCACGCTGAATCTGGCCGGCGGCTCGACTCTGGACCTCCAGGGGGATTTGAGGGTGGAGAACGCCATCAGCGCGGGAGCGGTAGGCAACTCCATCACCATCACCGGTAAGAAGCTGGAGAAAGCGGGCAGTGCTGCCACTTGCACCAAACTGACGATTGGTGACCTTGGCGCGGGCAGTGCGTGGACTACTGCGCAGACGCTTCATGCCAACGTCTCGAATGTGGACATCGTGGTTTCTCGCAAGGGGAATGTAACTGGAACATACACCGGCTATCTTGAGCTCTTTGGCGATATTATCGGAGGAAGCGTGAAGCTGGATCGTTACGGGATCGTTTATCTCAAGGGTACCAAGATAGGCGGCAGCAGAGATGGGGAACAGACGGATATTTCCGTCGTCGCTGAGACGGCGCAGGTGGGGACAAGTGCAGGCGATCCCAGCCTCTATGTCGCCGCCAACGACGCTGTGATTCACGGGGATGTCTCCGTCGGGTACGGCACCCTGACCTTCTCCGGCACCAGCCAGCAGCTGAATGGCAACGTCAACATGACGGGCGGGAAAATCGTTTTCTCGCAATCTCCCGAGTCCATCACCGGAAACGTCACCCTGAGCGGCGGCAACTTGAGGCTTGCCCAGGGCGTGACAGTCACCGTCAACGGTTCTCTTTCCGGCACGGGAGGGGCTATCCAGGGACACGGCACCGGAGCAGAGAATCTTTCCGTCATTGTCCTGAATGACACGGCGGAGCCTGCCGTGGAGAAAACTCTGAAGTCGACCATTTGTTCCGTGAAACTCAGCAAGACAGGAAGCGGGACTCTCACCCTCACCGGCGCCATCGGGCATTGGACTGATAGCCCAACACAACAGGCTGACGCCATCCTGGACATCCGGAACGGCACGGTGAACTTGGGCGTGGTCGAGACGAGTCGTTCGAACACAGAAATCGCCGCCCAGAGTCTCACTGTCGGCAGCTCGGGCGCAGACCCCTCGACGACCGCCACGGTGGTGATCAACACCACGGGGAGCAAGACATTCACCGATGGCATTACGGTGAATGCGGGAAGCACGCTCAAGGTGACGACCGTGACGGGCTGGGGTGAGACGGCTACCGGAACAGCGGGTATCCGCGGCGAGGGGACTCTGGTTCTGGATGTGGGCGATGTGACCGCCAGTGTCGGCGACGGCTGGCTGCTGCAGGGCATGCTGAGCACAGGAGCAACGAACACCCTTGCGCGCGTCGAGCTTGCCGGCGGCACGGTGGTGAAATTAACAACGAACACAAATGCCGGAAATTTGGCGCACGTGAAGGATTTCTACGTGGCGGACGGCGGTGCGCTCGTGCTCGAGAACAAAGATATGCTGGCTTCGACCGGCGGCGACTTCACCCTGCATCTGGCGGGTTCCGGCATCGCACCGACTGCTGAACCCGAGTTGGATTGCAACCGAGGCGCACTCGTCGGGGCGGTCAGTTCCGGGAACACTGATATTGCGGGCAATGTCGCCATCGAATCGGGCGGCGCGACCATCTACCAGACGTCGGGTGGCAACATGAGGTTGAAGGGGAGCTTGTCCTTTGCAGCGGATGGGCTCACCCTCACGAAGAAGGGCGCGGGCGCGTTGACCTTCGTACGGGATCAGAATGATACTTTCTCAGCGACAACGTCGGGAGAGGGTCATCACGGCGGAACAATCGATGTGCAGGAAGGCACGCTGAGGTTCAACTTCGGTGAGCACAATGCAACAGGGCAGACGAACGAGAACGACCTGACCGGGGTGACTGTCAAGCTCGCCGGGGGGACGGATCTGATCGCAATGAGTCAGATGGCTTCGTCGTACGAGATTACCGCGCTGGAAGACAGCTCCGTTGCCGGAACCGGGGAGCGGTACGTGTACGGTCCTGAGAATGATAGATACGGGAATGCCAGGCTGAAGATTATGCTTGGAGCGGGCAAGACCGCCGAGAGTTCGGCACACATCTCAGAGAAAAACAGCAACGCCGCCAGGCTCGATATCGAGATGGCGGGGGCGGGCACGCAGAAGATCACGGGGGCGTTCAAGGGCGCGAATATCGTGTTTTCCGGCACGGGGACGCTGGAACTGGGGTCGGCGACGAATGCGGTGGCGGCGACGGGAGGGGTGGACCTTGGAGAGGCGTTGGCTGATTATGGGACGCTGGTGTTTGCGAATACGAGCAACAGCGTGGTCGGCGAGATTAAGGGGAAGGGCAGGCTGCAGCTTGCGTTCTCGACGGGTGACGATGGGACGCAGACGGCGAGTCTGAGCGCGGGCGCGCTGAACGGGGTCTGGACCTTCCAAAAAGAGGGGAGTAGCGGCGTCAGGAATGATCTGGCGGCGACTGACAAGCTGGCGCTGAAGCTCACGGGCGCGGCGGGCACAGAGGAAGGAGAGGAAGCGGTCTACGGCGCCGGACTGACGGGTGTGGATTCCATCACCATGGAGGTGGGTAGTAGCATCACGAATGCCAAGATACAGGACTTCGAGCAGGCGTTCACGGGGTCGAAGGTGGAGGTGAAGAAAGGCACGCTTCGGCTGAGCGGGGACAAGAACACGGCGGATGAGCTGGTGGTGGGCGACGGAGGCATCCTGCAGCTGAAAGGCACGACGACGGCCGGGAAGATTACCGGCACGGGCACGCTGAGCGGCGGAAAGGACGGGAGGACGGCGGAGGATGAGACGCTCACCCTCACGGGGGCAGGCAGCAACTTCACGGGCACGGTGAGCCAACTGGGTCAGCATTATCTCGACCTCCTGGTCAAAACCACGGCGGCGGTGAACAATACGCACACCTTCGGCGGGAGCAATGCGATGACCTTCGACGCGGTGAGTGTGGACTCCGGCACGCTGGTATTCTCCAACAGCAGCACGAACGGCGTGCAGATCACCGGCGCGCTCACCGTGGGGAATGGCACGGATGACATCACGGAGGCGAAAAACAACGACTCGATCGACAGTGTGGTGCAATTCGGCAAGGGGAGTGTGACCGGCGCGGTGGTGGTGAACACGGACGGCAAGCTCGAAATCGGCGGGGCGGTGACCCTGAACGGAGGGCTGACCGGCGGGGGCGCCATCACCAAGAGCAACGACGGCGCGCTCACCCTGGGCGGGAGTGCGACGGCAAGCTTTGACGGCAGCATCAAGGGGCTGGACATCACCGTCTCCGGCACGGGGCAGACCCTCACGAAGATGAGCGAGGGCAGCATCACTGTGCAGTCGGGCGGCAACATCACCCTGGGCGGGGCGGATGCGGACGACGTGGTGAACCTGACGGGCGCGACGGTGCAGGGGACGCTGAAGTTTGCAGGCACGCACAACACCCTGGCGGGCGGGAGCGCGCTCACCCTGGGGACGGCGGGCGAGCCGACGACGCAAGGGACGATTGAGCTGGGCGCGAGCAGCAGCCTCACCATCACCGGCGGACTCGGCGCGGGGGCGGACAACGGCATCATCACCGGCACGGGCAGCCTCGTGGTGGATACCACGAGCGTGAGCGATGGGGACGGCGCCACCAGCGGGGTGACGTTTGGGCAGAGCGTGAACATCACGAAGAAGGGCAGCGCGACGCAGACCTTCAGCAGCGCGCTGGGCGCGGCGGAGAGTGCGCATAGCGGCACGATCACCGTGGAGGCGGGCGAGCTGGCGTTCAGCGGAAACGTGTACCAGAGCGGGGATGTGACTCTGTGGACGAGCACAACGCTGCACTTCAGCGGGGCAGATTCGACGGTGGCGCTGGGCGCGGTGAACAAGGGGAGCGAGGCTCCGGGGTCGCCGGCGGGTGAAATCGTCTTCGACGGGACGAGCCTCACGCTGGGCGCGACGGGAGGGGGGAACGCGAGTTACCTGAGCAAGCTGAAGATCACCAGGAATGACGACACCACCCTGACGCTGGCGGGCGATGTGACGCTGGGCGGGCTGGATGTGACGGCGGCGGACAAGCTGACCATCGGGGGAAGCGGATGCCTGACGCTGGACGGCACGCTGAATCTGGGCGACAAGGACCTCACTGTGAAGCTGACGGATTCCCTGACCCTCACGCGCGGGAAAGGATTCGGGTACGCGGCAGGGACCACGGGACGGCTCATCGTGGACGGCGAGAGCCTCCACACGCCGGTGCACATGACGAAGGTCTTCGATAAGTCGTGGGAGGGCGAGGCCATCGGGCTGGAGGGCAATGTGTTCTACTACGACTATGCGGCGGACGGCGGGCACACGGACGACGCCCAGTATTTCAAGAGCATCGAGGTGCGCTCCGGGGCGCAGCTCTGGCTGAAGACGAACTACGACCAGTCGGACGTGGAGACGACGGAGGGCGCTCAGGCGGGCGAGATCCACATCGCGGGCAAGGGATTCACGAAGGCGGACGGCGGATTTGAGACGGACGGGACGGTTCCCGATGAGGAGTACCTCTCGTACGGCGCGCTGCGGCTGGATGGCGGCGTGACGCTCAGCGGCGGCGAGCTGATTCTGGATGCGGATGCGGCGATCCTGGTGAGTGGGGCAGGCGCGACGGGGACGATTGCGGCGGCGGTGAAGGGCGCGACGCAGAAGGACACCGACACGCTCGAGACGCTCACCAAGTACGGCGACGGCACCCTGGTCATCAGCGGGGCGGTGAGCGGGCTGGGCGGCATCGCCACGGCGGATGCGGCTGCCGACAGAACCGCGGACGGAACCACGAGCGGCGGCAAGCTGACGCTCTCCGGCGCGCTGGATGTGGGGAGCGGGACGTTCACTTTCGACGCCGCGGGCACGAGCACGATTGAAGTGACGGGCGGCATGAGCGGCAGCGCGGGCATCACCAAGAACGGCGACGGAACGCTGCTGCTGGACGGCAGCGCGGCGGGCAAGAGCCTGAGCGCGAACGGGGAGCTGACAATTTCGGCGGGCACGGTGCAGCTGAAAGGCACGGCGGCGTTCTCGAAGGTGACGGTGACAGGCACGCTGGCGGTGGGAACCGGCGCGAGCATCGTCGGCCTCGATGGCGGCGGGGCGGTGACGTCGATTGAGGCGAACGCGGGGCAGCTTACCCTGACCGGCACGGGGACTCACGCCTTCAGCGGCACGATCGGCGCGGCGGGGGATAAGGTGAGCCTCACGGTGAACGGCACGGGGCAGAGCCTCAGCGGCGCGCTGTACCTGAGCAAGCTGGAGGTGGGGAGATCCGCCGCTCTGACCCTTTCCGGGAACGCGAATGGGCAGGGAACGGAGGGCGCGACGACGATCGATGACCTCACCCTGACCGGCACGCTGACCCTGGGCGCGGCAGGGGCGACGGGCGACTTCGACCTCCACGTCGGGAAGTTGAACGGCGGCGGCGCGTTTGCCAGCGGCATGGGGGCAAGCGGACACAAGGTGACGCTGACCATCACCGGCACGGGCGGCAGCTACTCGGGCGCCGACCTGAGCGATCTGGCGACCCTCACCGTGGCGAACGGCGCGAGCCAGACCCTGACGGCTCAGAGTGTGACGGCGGCGGCGATGGATGTGAGCGGCACGCTGACGCTGGGCAGCGGAAGCGGGGGTGCCACGCTGACTCTCAGCAAGCTCTCCGGCAGCGGGGCGATCAGCGCGGGGAGTGATGATGCGACGGTGAGTTTGACCATCAACAACAGCGAGAACGCCAAGGCAGCGGACGAGAGCAACGTCTTCGGAGGCAGTCTGGGGCATGTCGGCTCTATCACGCTGAGCAATGGGTACCAGATCTTCGGCGGAGCCTATGCCAGCGGCACGATTACCGTGGGCGACGGAACAGGGACAGGTCCGGATAATGCGGCGACTGCGACGCTCGTGATGAATGGGCTGCTGACCACTGCGGGGGCCGTTGTCGTGAACAGCGATGGCGAACTCGTTGTGCATGGGCAGGGCGACAACACCCTTGGTTCCTTCCAGCTGAAAGGCAGGCTGACTGTCGGTTTGGGCAGTGTAGATGGATACGATAATGTGAAGTTGACGCTGAAATCGCTCAGCGGCAGTGGCAAGGTATTCGGTAAAGGGCATCTCACGCTCGGCATGGAAGGCGCTGCTGATCCGGAGACATTCAGCGGTGAGTTGGGGAGCGGAGGGCTGCATCTCGTGAAGGACGGAACCTATACCCAGATCCTCACGGGCAAGGTGAATGTGGCGGACACGACGGTGAAGAATGGCACGCTGCAGCTCGGCACGGCAGGAGGCAGCAACGCACTGACTCTCGGGCACCTCACCATCGATGCGGGTGCCAGCGTGGATGTGTATTCTTCCGGCACCAAGAACTTCGGAACAGGCGATACCCGCATCACCCTGAATGGCACTCTCACCTTCCATGGCGCGAATTCGCTGCAGGGAATCAGTGGGAGCCAGGCGGCGCGCGTGGCGGGGAGCGGCTCTCTGGTTCTCGAGGATGCCGGTGTCCAGGTCGTGAGCTCCGGCGGCAGCGGAGTCCTGTGGTATTTCCTGAATAACGGCGCCATCAGCGATACAACAAAGATCGAGAACTTGTACCTCCGCAAGACAGGGAACGGAGCAGGCTCGACCTTTATACTGAAGGCTGATTTGAATCCGCAAGGAGGCAACGAGCGATTACTGGCCAATGCGAAGAATATCCGGGTGGAGTCCGGCAACACATTGTTGCTTACCCTCCATGATTGTTTGAATAGTACGAGCAGTCAGAATGTGGGGGTCCTGCATCTGGCGGGAGATGGCTCCCATGCGACTTCTGATGAGTTCCAGTTCTCGGGACAGTCCCCCGAGATTGATGCGGCGCTGTATGTGCACAGCAACGACTCGACCTACACGACGAACTGGGGAATCGTGGCGGAGGGAGATACGTCCATCGAGGTGATGCGGAATTTGGAGACCTCCAATGAGGTCGGTTCGGTGTTCACGCTGACAGGCGAGCTGAACGGGAATACACACACCATCACCAAGAAGGGGAATGGGAGTCTTGTCCTTGGCGCGACTTTCACCACGACGGCGAACAGCAGGGGACGGCTCGACATTGCGCAGGGAATCCTGCAGTTGGGCTACACAGCGGGAAGTGCGCTCGCGAACTACGCCATCGAGTTCTCCGGCACGACGGCCGGTACGGCGCGCGTGCTGGATGTGACGGCCGGGGCGACTGACGGCTACACGGTGAAGTACCTGGAGGGCGCCGACGGTGTGGTGGGCGCATCCATCCAGGGCGCAGATACCACGCTGACTATCGATTTCGACGGGAAGGCGTTTGACGGGACGACGAATCTCGACGACGGCGCGAAAGTGACCGCGGATGTGACGCGTGCGAGCGGGGCGACGAGCGGGCTGAGCCTCGTGAAGAAGGGCGCCGGGAAGCAGACGATTACGGGCACGTACACGGGCAATGAGCTGACGGTGTCGGGCGGCGAGCTCGTGCTGGACGGCGGGGCGACGACCCTTGCCGGGGCGGTGACGGTGACCAGCAGCAAACTTTCGATCATCGGCACGGGGGCTACCACCATCGGCGGCGGCGCCTCTGTGACCGGCGATGGCAGCGCGTTGACGCTGACCGGCGGGGCAGTGACGATCGGCGGCACGCTGACCGTGAGCGGAAGCGGCACGAGCGCGACCCTCGGCGAGGCAGGGCAGGCCCTGACCATCAGCGGCGGCGCGGCGACGGTGGGCAACGGCGCGACCCTCACCCTGAAGAGCGGGGAGGTGAAGGGCAAGCCGGGAGAGGAGGCAGGCGATGCCAGCACGCTGGACATCAGCGTGGGGGCGAGCTCTACCCTGGCTCTGGCGCTGGAGGGCGATGACTTCAATGAGGACGAGCGGAATGTGAACGTCACCCTGGGCGACGGGGGAATCATCGACCTGACTGCGGTGAACGGCGGCACAGCGGGGACGCAGGAGGTGCACCTGAAGAGCCTTACCTCGAGCGGGAATGGCGTGTTCAAGTGGGGCACGAGCGCGGGACACGGGCAACTGGCGCACATCGGCACGCTGAGCGGCACGGTGGCCTTCGGCAGCATGGTTTCCGGACAGGAGCTGCACCTGGAGAACATCCACAACACGGGGGATGCCGCCATCACGGCGACCGTGGCTGAGGGAGCCAGGGTGTACATCGGGCCTGT
Organism: uncultured Akkermansia sp.; assembly: GCA_947601655.1. Lineage (GTDB taxonomy): Bacteria > Verrucomicrobiota > Verrucomicrobiia > Verrucomicrobiales > Akkermansiaceae > Akkermansia. Next base: position 14,235 of record CANQGG010000017.1, on the reverse strand, counting down.
CAATCAGGAGAGCGGAGAGGGAAGCCTCATACTGAGCGGGACGAACGCGGAGATATACGTGGACACGCAGCACGGCTCCATGTTCTACAAGCAGGGAACGGGCAAGTACACCTTCGGCAACAAGGTGAATGTGGAAGGCGGCGATTTGTACATGAGCTACGAGGGCGCCCTGGTGTGGAAGGACGGCGTCACCGGCGTGGAGAGCAATCCCCTGACGAGCGCGCAACTCGGCGTGGACGGCGGGCTTACCCTGCACTACGTGGACGGGGCGGACAAGACGCTGTTCCTGAGTTCCATGATCTTCACGGATGACGTCTTCGGCACGAATAGCGAGGGAGGGACGACGTATCTGAACATCGACATCACACGGGTTTCGGCCGCCAACTACCAGACCGGCATCGACCTGGGCATCGTGACGACGAAGACCGGGGAGGAGCTGGAAGCCGAACTTGAGCGGCTTAAGGCATTCCTCTATCTTTCCGGGATCGACAATCCGCAGAACCCGGAATTCACATGGCGGGACGGCGAGAGCATTGGCGGCGGAACGGGAACTCATCACCTGTACCTGACGCTGGACGGCTTCACCGTCTCGACGGGTTCCTGGGATTCCGCCTGGGGAGATGTCGGCGGATTGTCCGGCGCGCCGGTGAATTCCGACTTCAATGGGAGGACCTGGAGCGGGACGGGAGCGGAATTTGACGGCACGGGCGACGACTTTGCCAGCCACGCGCTGGAGCTCGCCGGCTCCAAGACGTACACCAAAGGCGGCGAGACGCTGATACGGCTGACGGCGGGGTCGAGCGAGCAGTACGCTTCTGTGGTGGGCGGCAAGGTGTTCCGTGACAAGGACACGACGTCGGTTCTGCACTATTCGAGCTACATCGACTTCAAGTACGATGGGGAGGCTGAGAACAAGCACCTGCACCTGCTGGTGGGCGGCGCGAGCTGTCTGACGACGGCGGGAGCCGACTTCTACGCGGGCTTCACCGGGGACACCCACATCCAGGTGGAAGGCGGGGGCGAGGTGGACTACATCGTGGGCGGCAACCACGTGAACAACTCTTCGTTCACCTTCAAGGGAGACAGCTTCATCAGCGTGTACGACGCGGAGGTGAAGGGCGGCATCGTGGGCGGCAGCACGCTGACGAGCGGCACGCCGAACACGAGCCTCTACGCCTACCGCGGCAACACGCACATTTTCCTCTACGAACCCCTGACGGGGAATGCCAGTAGCGCGCCGAAGATTTCTGACGGCACGCCGGAGGGCGAGGGGCACGAGTGGGGAGCCTTTGCAGCCATCGTGGGCGGCAACGCGTGGATCGACTCCAGCGGCGTGGATGCGGAGCAGAAGCAGATTCTCCCGAAGTTCTACGGCGATGCATTCATCACGCTGAATTTCGTCGGGGAACACCAAAAGGGCGAGGCAGACGAGGGGGAGCACTCGTACACATCCCAGAAGAAGGGGACCTTCGAGAAAGCCATCGTGGGCGGCAACTACACCACGGAGAAGTCCGCGACGGATTCGGGCGAAAGGAGGGGCAGCTTCACCGGGGACACCCACATCAGCATCACTGCCGTGACGCCGCAGCGGAACGGGACGTCGATTGACGCAAACAGCGGGCATATCTTCACACAGGGCATCAACGGCGCGAGCCGTCGCGAGGCGTTCGGCGGCGGCTGGACGGAGTTCACCGGGAACACGGACATCACCATCAACGGAGGTCTGTACCGCGATGTGATCGCGGGCGGGGCGTGGTTCGGGGACTCGGCAGCGGGTGAGCATAATCTGACCTTCACGGGCGACACGAGTATTCGGCTGGATGCCGGCTCCTTCTGGCGCGTGGTGGGCGGCAACTACACCGGTGGCGGCGCGGGAACGGGCAAAAACGAGACCACCGGCAAGACGGATATTACCATCGATGGGGAAAACATCGATTTCCGGAAGTCGAACCTCGGGGATTTTGCCTTCATCGTGGGCGGCGATTACTATGAGCACGATGGTCAGGACTACAACAAGCGCACCGGCGCGGAGCTGGACAGCGGGCAGAAGGTGGCGACGGAGGTGAAGATCTACTCCGGCACGTTCGACGACATCCGCATCGTGGGCGGCGACTACGCGAACTTCAACGGGGTGACGAAAGCGGCCGGAGGGTACAACGCGGAGATAGACGGGACGACGAAGCTGACCATCGGCAAGGCGGAGGAGGATTCGCTCGCGCCGACGATCAACGGCGTGGTGGTGGGCGGCAGCTACCTGACGGATACGGGCTCGGGCGGCGCGCTGAAAGTCAGCGATGTGGAGCTGACCATCAACAAGGGCACGATCACCGCCGAGAAGGGGGGAGGCCACGAACACGCGGGGCTGGCCGTGGTGGGTGGCAGCATGCTCATCGACACGGGCACGGGCGGCTCGCACACCATGATGGTGGGCGATACGACGCTGAACATCACGGGCGGCACGATTACGGGGCACGTGGTGGGCGGCAGCTACGTGAGCAACCACAGGCACTCGGAAGGAAGCGGGGACGATAACAGGCTTGTCAGCGGCAACGTGACGCTGAACCTCAGCGGCGGCAGCATCACGGGCAACGTGGTGGGCGGGCACTACAGCGACGTGCAGGATCACTCTGACCTGCTGATCTTCCATCTGATGAGCGACGGGAATAAGCAGACGCCGGCGGCCATCGCCATCAACGTGAACGGCGCGGCCATCGACGGCAACATCATCGGCGGCAACTACCGCAAGACGGATTGCGGCAGGAAGCCGGATGAAGGCGCGACGTTGCAGATGTCGAAGGATAAAGTCACGATCGACCTCCAGAGCGGCACGCTGACCGGCGATGTGTTTGCTGCAGGCTGGCACGAGAAGCTCGCGGCGGAGGGAAAAACCCCGCTGCAATCCACGACGAGGGAGGTGGACGTCACCCTCGGCGAGGGCTTCACGTTCGTCGGCGAGGGCGAGCATGTGCTCTCCGGCGGCTACCGCAAGGCGGAGTACGGGTCAGATTACGACACATCCAGGGTGGAGGATGCGAGCCTCGTCATCGACAAGGTCACGGATGCTGAGGGCAAGGATAGTCCGCGTGACCTGGGGAACGTGACGCTGCAGGACTTCAATACCATCACCAACGAGAGCGATGTGACGGCGAAGGCGCTGGTGCTCTCCCACGATGTGGAGAATATCGGGACCTTCACGAAGGCGGGCGCGGGCACGCTGAAGGTGGGGTCGGTCTCCGGCGCACAGGTGGCGGGCAGCGAGCGTCTCTTCGACGGGGTGCTGAACATCCAGGGCGGGCGCATCGAGGTGACCGGCGGGATGACGCTGGGCGGCGGGCTGCAATTCAACCTGACGGGCGCGGCCGCGCAGGGACTTGCCACGAAGGAGAATCCCCTTCTGAAAGTGGCGGGCGGACTGACCTTCGACACGAAGTTCAGTGAGTTCGGGGGCGAGATGCTCAGCCTGTGGCTCGGCGACATCCGAGGGCTGGCGGCAGGCGATTACTACCTCGTGGGCGGCATCACGGAGGCGGAGTTCACGACGGACAACATCGGCTCCTACTTCGACCTCAATGCGGAGCATGACGTGGAGGGAGAAGGCGAAGAGACCGAAAAGATGAGCCTGCAGGGCATGCTGGATGCATGGGTGGCTGCCCAGACTGAAGAGGGCGATTTTGAGGCGCGACTCATGAAGAGGGGCAACAGCCTCGTGCTGAGTCTCTCCGCCGACCCGAACGAATGGGTATGGCAGGGCGACAGCGAATCCGGCACGGGCGGCGGCACCTGGGACAACAACGCCACGGCGAGCAACTCCGGCGACTGGAAGCCCGCTGAAGAGGGCGCAGGAGAAGTCAGCCAGGCGCCGGAAGTGTACTTCAAGGGAAGCGGCGAGGGCGAAGTGAACGTGACGGAGAAGGTGACCCCGGGGAATGTGTACGTGGAGGGCGATTACACCTTCACCGGCGAAGGCAGCATCCAGCTGCAGGGCAACAAGCAGACGGGCGAGGGAGGCACCCTCTATGTGGAGGGCGGACGAGTCGAGCTGCAGACGGAGAACAACGAGATTCCGAACGTGGATCTGCTGGACGGCACACTGGCTCTGGCGAGCGACAGCGCGCTGGGGACGGATACGAATGTGTCCATGCAGGGCGGCGTGCTGGCCATCGAGGAGAAAAAGACGGAGGAGGACGGCGGCGGCGAGCTCTACATGCAGGACCGGAAGGAAGACCTGGTGAATAAGCAGGTGACGCTCCCGCAGAGTACGCTTCTGCAGCTGCAAGTGGGCAAGACCTACGAGCAATTTGTGGATACGGTCGGGGAAGCGACGACTTACGAGGCTCCGGAGCAGAGCAAGGGCATCACCGTGGGCGACGCGGGGACGACGGTTGAGAAGGCGAAGGAAAACGGCGCTCTTGTCGGCGCGCTGCAGTGCGGCGTGAACAAGACGGGCCGCTTCGGGCTGACCGTGGAATGGGCGGAGACGAAGGAGGACGCCGAGTATGCGGGGTCCATCACCGCCCGCGAAGGCAACCTGACGTACAAGATGCACGGCGGCAGCGCGAAGCTGACCGGCGACATCCATGTGGTGGAAGGGGCGACGCTGGGCCTGCAGACTGCGGATAACGGCGCGCTGGAGGTGAATTCTCCCTTCCAGAGCGAGAAGCGCATGGATGAAGCATGGGGGAAGGAGATTCTTCCCGGTCTGGGCGAGGGCTTTGACGCCCGGGCGAGGGTCGAGATCGGCGCGGCGAACGACGGCGGCAGCTACACGGTGAGCGCGAACAACAGCGGATTTGCCGGGGCGATCGCCCTGGTGGGCAATGGGACGGCAGACGCCGTGCAGCTTGCCGACGCAGCGGCAGTGGGCGGCGCGAAGGACGTGAACAACGCAAAGACTGACCTGGAGCTGGCGGGACGCGCCATGGTGTTCGACGCGGCGGCGGATCTGAGCGGCGGGGTGAATGTGCAGAGCCTGAAGGTGACGGGCACGAACCTCGTGGGCGGCTACGCGCGCAGCGGGGCGAATCCGAATGCGGTGGTGAGACTCGCCACGGCGGATGGACTCAGCGGCGACGGCGTGCTGGCGAATGCCCGGGGCAATACGCCGACCACCAACTTCACGCACACGTATGCGGGCAAGATCGCGAACTTCGAGGGCACGATCGTGGCGGGGCTGACAACCGGCGGACAGGCGCGGAAGGCGAATTATGCCGCGCGGGCGGCGGCGCCTGCGAATGAGGCTGCCTCCACCTCCAGCTGGACGCTTGATCTGGCGGATGAAGGGAATGTGACCTACGGCTTCAACCTGGCGGGCACGGGCACCATCACGATGAAGCTGGCGGACAATGCCGGGGAGGTCACGCTGACCGGCGCGGTGGGCAGCGAGGCGTACGGCAATTCGGTGAACCTGATTTCCTCTTCGGTTGACGGAGCTCACACCATCATTCTGACAGGGGCGAGCACCTCCACCGGCACCCTGAACGTCGGCAACGACAGCTTCGAGCTGGATGGCGAGGGGGCGACATGGGGCGGCGCGAAGCTGACCGGCACAAACGGCAAGGGCGAGCTGACCCTGAAGAAGGGCACGCTGCTGCAGGCGATGACGGAGAAGACAGGCGCGCAACTCAAGGTGGATGCGACCGGCGTGGTGGATATCGGCGGGACGCAGGGCGCCCAGCTCGACGACATCGTGGTGAACCGAGGGAGCACCGACGGCGCGCTGGTGAATGTCGGCGGCGACCTGAAGCTCGACAAGGTGCAGATGCATCTCTACTTCGGCGGAAGCAATATCACCGCGGCCGGAGGAAATGGGACGGACCTGGTGCAATTCTCGAACGACGGCAAGAAGCACACGCTGAAGGCCACGCAGAGCGCGGACGGCGCGAGCGGATTCGTGCTCGACTTCACGAACGAGGGTCTGCTGGATGTGCTGCAAGAGCACCGCAAGGCCGATGCCGAGACCTGGCTGCACGTGACGAACGGCACGCTGGACCTGGGCGGGGATCTGCCGGATCTGCGCGCTCTGACCGGACCCGATGAGGGAGCTTCCTCCACGGCGCTGCTTTCCAGCCTCGGCTTCCGCATCAAGGGCATTGACGGCGGCTCCATCGTGCTGGGCGGCACGAGCAAGGACGTCTATCTGGCTCTGGGACCGAATCGCTCCGCCGGGGATGCGCTCAGCGTCGACACCTCTGAAGGCGAGGGCGGCGCCTACGAGCACCTGAAGGAATCCAAGGCGGTCGTGGTGGATAAGGATACGGCATTCGTGCTGAACTTCGACGCGGCGGACGTTTTCGACGTCACCCTGAACAACCTGGTCGGTCTGGAAGGGGCGGAACTGGTCGTGAACGACGAGAGGGGGTCGCAGACGGATGAGGAAGGCAACCCGGGCGAGATGGACGATGTGACGGTGAAGCTGCACAATAGCGAGGTGAAGGAAGGTGTGGACGACACAGGCTTCGGCAAGGGGCAGATCACCGATGAACAGGGGCACGTGGTGAACGACGAGAAGAAGGACGGCTTCGACGTTCGCGGCGTGGATACCATCTTCGAAGGGACGATCGTGAGCGAGGACGCCACTGTGAACTTCGAGAAGGAAGGGGCGGGCAATCTCGCCCTCGGCAGCAGCGCGACGGGCAACGGCGGCCTACGGATCAAGGGCGATCTGAAGCTTTCCGACGGGTCCGTGACCGTGCAGGGCGGCAGCGCGAACACGATGGGCTCCCTGGTCTGGAACTACGGCGAGACGAGGGGCAAGGAGGACAAGGGCATCACCTTCACGAACGGATCGAAGACGACCACGGGCGACATCGTGGAGCAGACGACCGGGGAAGGGGAGGCTGCGAAGGCGAGCGGCGGCGACATCGTGATCAACGAGGGCGCAAGCCTCACCCTGGACAACCATGAGAAGGAGGGAGGCACGACGCTGGCGGATACGACGATCACCGGCGACGGCAGCGGCGCGCTGGAGGTGAGCGGCTCGTCCACCGCCACCGATGAGGAGGGCAAGACCACCTACAAGAAGAGCACGCTGACCATCACGGACGGCGACGGCAAGGACGGGAGAGAGACCGGCCTGGACGGCGTGGATCTCGCTGTGAAGGGCGGGGCCGACGTGACCGTGCAGGGCGGCGCGAAGCTGCACGACAGCGACATCACCGTCTCCGGCGCGGCGCAGAAGGATAGTAGCGGCAAACCCGTGGAGGGGGCGTCCAGCAAGCTGACGGTGAAAGGCTCTGCGGTGACAGGCGAGGCCGACGTGACCGCGGAGGACGGCGGGAACATCGTGCTCACGGAGGGAGGCTCAATCGGCACGAGGGATGAGGCGCTGAAGGGCGATCTCGTGCTGAAGGGCGCGGGATCCGGTCTGACCGTGGGTACGACAAGTTCCGACGGCGGCTGGGTGAACCTGGAAGGCGAGGCGTCCATCGGCGCGGGGGCTACCTTCGACCTGGGCAAGAGAACGGACAACAGCGTGGGTCGTCTCACGGGCGGCGGCGAGGTGGTAGGCGGCGACAGCAGCAGACAATCCACGCTGCACATCACCGGCAAGGGAGTGGAGCCGGCTGAGCCGGGCGGAGACGCCTTCACCGGCAAGCTGAGAGGCAACGGCAAGCTGGATGTGCAGGGAGACGCCGGTCTGCGCCTGAAGGATGTCCTCGTCACCGACAAGGGATGGGATGTGAATGTGCAGGAGAACGGACACCTGGCGGTGGATGCCGACCAGCAGGACGTGAATCTGCGAGGTTTGACTCTCGCCGGCGGCAGCGACCTGACTTTGGGCTACTTCGGCAACGGACACACGCTGAAAACGGAGGAGAATTTGACCGTGGACAGCTCGAACGGGAAGAAGGCGAAGCTCACCTTCGAGCTGAACGCGACCCCGGAGGACGAAATTTCGCTGGGGCTGAAGATGAATCAGGAGACCGCGGATAAGCTGGATGTGGGCTTCTCGGGACTCGGGTCCTCGCACTTCTCCGGCACGCTGCAGCACGGGGAGGACGGCTCCTGGTACGTCTCCACCGTGGAGAGCGACACGAACGTCTGGCTGACGAACGGCATGGACAAGAATGTGCGCGCCGGGGCGAACCTGATGTGGGATGTGGACTCCGCGAGGACGAAGGCCGGGAAGTACGTGCGCGGCGAAGGGCAGGGAGGCGACCTGTACAAGCTGGCGTTTGCGATTTCCGAGCACTACAACCCGAGCATCTACACGGCGCTCGGCATGGTGGCGCCCATTGCGGACATGGACCGCACGTACGCGGCCGTGGCGGGCAGCTCGGTGTCGACGCTGGGCAGCGCGGCCCTGGAGGATGTGCGGCGGCAGGCGGAGAGCATCCGCAACCGCGCCATGATGACGGGCGACGCGGATGTGAACGCCGACCCGGTGGGCTTCCGCGTGCATGCCTGGGTGAATGTGGATTCCGCCTACCACAAGGTGGACGCGGACGGGTATGCGCCGGGCTACACCCTCAACGGCTGGGGCGGCACCCTGGGCGCGGAGATGGAGGTCTCTGCCCGCAGCTCGCTCGGACTCGCTCTCTCTGCGATGTACAACGACCTGAAGACGGACTCCGCCGACAACGGCAAGGGCGATATGGACTTCACGTACGTGAGCGCCTTCTACCACACGCAGCACGGCGCCTGGAGCCACACCTTCGTCGGCACCATCGGGGCTGCGGATATCTCGCTGGACCGCTCCGTGGTCTACAGCGCGGACGGCGCCTACCGGACCCACGGGGACACGGACGGCTTCTCCGCTGGGCTGCTCTACGAGGTGGCGTACACGAAGATGCTGAACCCGGAAGGGACGCGGGCCATCCAGCCGCTCTTCAACGTGCAGTTCCGCTATGCGAAGGTGAACGGCTACGACGAGACGGGAAGCGACGCAGGACTGCGCGTGGACGACGTGACGGCGAATACGCTGACATTCGGCGCGGGCGCGCGGTTCCAGAGCGTGGTGCATGAGAATGTGTTCGGGCGGTCCTCGGTGTTTGAGGCGCGCGCCCTCGTGAAGGCGGACGCCGGAGACAGCGCGGGCAAGGCGACGAACTCCCTGCTGCACGGCGACCTGAACCAGGAGGTGGAGAGCGCGGACCCGGGAGCGCTGGGACTTGAGCTTGGCGCGGGTCTCACTCTGCCCATCGGCTCACGCGGCGGCACCTTGTTCATCGACGCCTCTGTGGAGATACGCGAGAATTACACCAACTTCAACGCAGGCGCAGGATACAAGATTAGTTTCTGATCGGCAAACGCATTGTGAGATGTACCATGTACCGATGTACCATGGACCATGTAGGAAGTTAGCGCGCTTGCGCGCGAAGCTGCGAAGCTTTAGCTGAGGTGGAGGGGAAAAAATAAGCGGTGATTAGTTAGAAAGGTTTTGTGGATAAGCAGAGCCGTGGCCACCGCTTTGCTTATGTACCATGTACCGATGGACGATGACTCACAGCCGCCTCACGGCTGTTCGCCCTGCGGGCAAAAGCTGCGCTTTTGTCCAAACTGCCTTACGGCCGTCGGCAGTTTTGTACCATGTATTGAGTTAGCGCGCTGGCGCGCGGAGATGCGAAGCTTTAGCTGAGGTGGAGGGGAAAAAATAAGCGGTGATTAGTTAGAAAGGTTTTGTGGCTATGCAGAGCTGTGGCCACCGCTCTGCCACATGGTCCATGGTACATCGGTCCATGGTACATCGGTCCATGGTACATGAAAGGGTACATGATTGGACTTTATTTTGTAGGTAGGGGGTGTTAGAATGAGTTATGGATAAGGCGGAAAAGCAGCAAAGAACGACGGATTTCGCTCTGCGGGTTATCAAACTTTACACGGCGCTTACGAGGAAAACGGGGGCAGAGAGGGAGGTGATCGGTAAGCAGTTGTTACGCTGTGCTACGTCTGTGGGCGCTAATTATCGCGCGGCCTGTTTTGCGAAAAGCCGTGCGGATTTTTTGAATAAGATTAAGATCTGTGAGGAGGAAGCGGATGAAAGTGAGTATTGGCTGGAGCTGATTATGCGTGCAGGACTCATGCCGGAGGAGCAGTTGAAGCATTTGCGAGAGGAGGCTCACGTAATTGCTTTAATGATGTCTGCAACGGCCAAGACCACACGCGGAACAAAATGAAGACGGAACCTTTCATGGACCATGTGGATGTACCATGTACCGATGGACCATGGACCATGTATGAAGTTAGCGCGCTGGCGCGCGGAGCTGCGAAGCTTTAGCTGAGGTGGTGTGGGGAAAAATAAGCGGTGATTAGTTAGAAAGGTTTTGTGGATAAGCAGAGCCGTGGCCACCGCTCTGCTACATGGTACATGTGGGATGTACCATGTACCGATGTACCATGTATGAAGTTTGCGCGCTGGCGCGCGGAGATGCGAAGCTTTAGCTGAGGTGGTGGGGAAAAAATAAGCGGTGATTAGTTAGAAAGGTTCTTGGATAAGCAGAGCCGTGGCCACCGCTCTGCTACATGGTACATCGGTACATGGTCCATGGTACATCCTCCCAATGCGTTTGCTTTGTCGCTCCCCATGAAAAAAACCGCCCGCGGGTGTCTCGCCCACGGGCAGTTATAACATGATTGAACAGGGACACTGACTCCCTACGGGGCGAGTGTACATCAAAGACCTATCTTGTCAATCTCTTTTTTGAGCCCCTGCGCCTTCCACCCGGCAACTTCGAATGGGAGGCGATCGGCTTCTAGCTGAAGAGTAAAACTATAAGAAATTCCACTAGTTGCCCTCTTGACATCCTCCATGGTCCATGGTACACCTCAAAGCCTTTCCTGACCCAAGAACTGCGTTGCCTCAAAAATTCGGCTCGCTCCCGCTTCGCAGCTTCGCGCGCCAGCGCGCAAATTTAATACATGGTACATCGGTACATGGTCCATGGTACATCCCACATGGTCCATGAAAGGGTATGTCTAGCGCGTTTGCCCCGGCGGCTCCTGCGCCAGCAGGGAGCGGATGAGCTTGCGATCCGGGGAGGCGAGGGGAAGCTCTTCGAGTCGGCTCACCGGGATGATCTGCTCGGTTTCCCGCGGCGGCAGGGGCTTCAGTGCGCGGTGAAGGTGGCGCGTCACCCTGTAGCGCGTGATGGAATATGTCTGGTCGCAGATGTGCGGGAGGGCTTCCACAGCCTCGCGGGGTCGCTGCGGCAGGCGGTACATGCCCGCGTGCCGGGCCTCGGGCGGCTGAAGTTCCAGCAGCAGTCCCTCCTCCGTGAGGCGCCAGATGTCCCATCTCTCCAGGGCGGAGATCGTCCTCTCCCGCTTTTTCACCGGCAGGGCGGCGGGTTCTTTCGCCCGGCAGTAGTCGCGCACCGGGCAGTCCCGGCAGTTCGGCGTCCCTGGCGTGCAGCAGGTCTGCCCCAGCTCCATGAGCGCAGAGTTGTACGCCCGCGGGTTGTCGCGGTGCAGCAGGGCCTCCGCCCGGCGGCGCAGTGTCCTCTTCCCCTCTGTCGTGTCGATGGGTGTGGCGTCGTTGTAGATCCGCGCCAGCACGCGCGCCACATTGGCATCAATGAGCGTCGCGGGCGTGTTGTAGGCAAAGCTGAGCACGGCGGCCGCGGTGTATTCGCCCACGCCCGGCAGGGCGCGCAGGGTCTCCTCCTCTCGCGGAAAGTTGCCGCCGTGACGCTCCGCCACTGCCCGCGCCGCCGCCTGCAGGGCCCGCACGCGGCGGTAGTAGCCCAGCCCCTCCCAGGAGCGCAGGGCCTCCTGCTCGCCGGCGTTTGCCAGGGCAGCGGGGGTCGGGAAGCGACGCATCCATTCGCCGTAGCGTCCCAGCGCCGTGGGGATGGTCGTCTGCTGCAGCATCACCTCGCTCACAAGTATGGCCCAGGGATCGGTCGTTTCTCGCCAGGGGTAGCGGCGTCCGTGCCGCTGAAACCACGCGACGAGCTTTTCCGCAAAGCCGGGCAGCGCCTCAGGATTTCTCGTCATCGCCGCTGCGGGTGGTGTAGATGGAAATATCCGCCGTCCTGCTGCCCATCAGCTCCTGCGCCCGTTGCAGGGCGCGGCGGGTGGACATGTTCGGGTTCCTCGGCTCCAGCAGGAAGAAGTTGCTCTGCCCCGCGCTGCGGTCGGCGTCCTCCTGCAGCAGGGAGAGCGTCCCGCTCCGGCGCAGAATGCGGAACACCTCTCGACTCGCGCCGGAGATGATGAGGTGGCGTCCCTGCTCGCGGGTGAAGCGTATGAGCTCCTCCAGCGCGCAGACGGAGGTGGCGTCGAGGTTGCGCGCGTTGCGCATGCGCAGGATGATGACGGCGAGGGAGGGATCCCCGGCGATGCGGGAGACCTGCTTGCGGAAGAGGTCGGCGGCGCCGAAGAAGAGATCGCCCTCCACGTGCACGATGGAGACCTGCGGCAGCCGGTGGTCCGTATCGCTCACCTGCAGCAGCGCCCCCCGGTCGTCCAGCGTGTATTCCACCAGCTCCGGCTTCGCCGCCTTGCGCAGAAACAGGGAGATCGAGACGAACACCCCGATGAAGATCGCGATGTGCAGCGGCAGCAGCAGCGCGGCAAAAAACGTCACCGCCAGCGTCACCGCGTCCCCCGGCGTGGAGTGCAGGCAGATGCGCAGCAGCTTCCGGTCGAAGAGCGATACCGCGTTCGCCAGCACCAGCGCGGCCAGCACGCTGTGCGGAATGCACGAGATGAGCGGCGCGTTCGCCAGCCCGAAGGTGATGCCCAGGCAGATCAGCCCGCAGAAAATCCCGGAAAAACGCGTCGCCGCCCCCGAGGCATAGTTCAGCATCGAGCGCGTCAGCGAGGCCGAGCAGGGCAGCGAGGTCGTCAGCGCAGATCCCATGTTCGCCATGCCCACGGCGAAGGTGTCCTGGTTCAGGTTCAGCGGCTCGCCGGTCTTGGCAGAGATGGTCTTGCTCATCACCGTCTGCTCCAGCGTGGAGAGGAAGGCGATGCCGATCGCGATGGGCAGCAGCTCCGCCAGCGCGCCGGAGGCTGCCTCAAAATCCGGCAGTCGGCAGATGAGGTCGCTCATCGTGAAATCCTTCAGCATGCGCACCCCGCAGAACGCCCCGCCCAGCTCCGGCAGGCACAGCAGCCGGTTGACCACGCTCATTACCACCAGGATCACCGCAAACGTCGGCAGAAATCGAAAATGCCTCCTCAGCGGGATAAACAGCGCAAAGGAACAGACGCCCAGCACGATGGGTTGCCATTGCACCCTGTCCAGATTCTCCAGAATCGCGCAGCTCATCGAGAAAAACGAGCTCCCGGCGTTCACGTCGTGGATGCCCAGCACATAGCGCAGCTGCGAGGCGATGATCAGCGTCGCTGCACCCGTGATATAGCCCACCAGAACGCTCCGGCTCACGAATTGCAGCATCTCCGTCGCCTTCACAAATGCGCCCAGCACACACATCAACCCCGCCATGAACACGATGATCGGCACGTAGACCGCGGGGTTCGCCTGCACCGCCGGACTCGCCGCCAGAAAAAAGCTCGCCAGCATGAATGCCGTCGCGTTGCTCGGTCCGCTTACCGTCAGCGAGCAGCGCGTGAACAGCGGCGCGATGAAGGTGCCCACCGTCGCCGCCATGATGCCGTAGATACTGTCCAGCCCCGCCATCGCCGCGAAAGCCATTCCCTGCGGCAGCCCCACAAGAGCCACGTCGATCGCCGCTTTCAGGTCGCGCCCCGCCTTGCCTGCCGTGTAGCCGGCGAAAGCGTGCCGCACCGGCAGCGGGTCGATCTTCCCGTCGCGCACAAATGCCCGCGCCGCCCTCATGCCCAGCCGAATATTGTGAACCATCGTTCCCATTCTTCCGGGCATTCTAGCACGATTGCCTCCGCCATGCAAGCAGAGGAAATCATCCCCCCCCATGCGATGTACCATGTACCGATGTACCATGGACCATGTGGGATGTACCATGTACCGATGTACCGATGTACCATGTATTAAATTTGCGCGCGGGCGCGCGAAGCTGCGAAGCTTTAGCTGAGGTGGTGGGCTTAAACATGCGTGGTGATTGGTTAGAAAGGTTTGTGGCTACGCAGAGCCGTGGCTACCGCTCTGCTACATGGTACACGGTACATGGTCCATGGTACATGATATGAAAGGTTTGTGGCTACGCAGAGCCGTGGTCATCGCTCTGCTACATGGTACACTATTAATCGGAGGTGGTATAATCTGAAGAGTTGGGAGGGAAATCCTCAACAGGACTCCTCGGACATAACGGGCGGAGCCTCGAAAGAGGCTCCATGCGGGAACGTTCATCA
>CANQGG010000016.1 GCA_947601655.1 uncultured Akkermansia sp. | reverse complement strand
AGGAGTCCTGTTGAGGATTTCCCTCTCAACTCTTCAGATTATACCACCTCCGATTAATAGTGTACCATGTACCATGTGAGGATTCGCGCGCTGACGCGCGGGGGGAGGGGATTGGTGCGGCTGATTCTCCGACGGGTGAGGCGATAGATGCGGAGGCGATGAGGGGGGAGCCGACGAGTGAGGAGGAGAGGCTTGATGGGTTGCTGGCGGAGGTGGAGGAGATGGCTGCGGAGGGAGAGATGAGCGCGATAGGTGAGCAGGGAGATGCGGAGAGTTTGGGGTTAAAACGCGCTGAGGAGTTGACGCCGAAGGAGAGTCTTTTCCATTTGACTTATGAGGAGAGGAAGAGGATTGTGGAGGAGGGGTATTCTTTCAGTGGGTTCAGGGGTGAGGAGATAAGGATTGATGGGTTGCTGCAAGAGCATTTGGATGAGAAGGGTGAGGCGGCAATGAGGGAGAGGCTTCACCATTTGAATGAGATGTTGACAGTGCTTCAATCTCCGCAAGAGATATGGGGGAGTCCGGATGGGAAGCAGAGGACGTTTTTTGGCGTGGTGGAGACGGAACGCGGGAAGGGTTTTGCCGTGGCGTTTGTTGTAGAGGATGGGCGTGTAAAGTCCGGGTATTACCAAGCGAGACTCAAGGAGGCAAAGAGAGTGAGGAAGGGAGTCCTGCTTTATTCAGAAGATGTCGGCCGGGCGCAGGGTCTGTCTGCCGACCAAGGAAGAGTCATAAAGGACAGCCCCCAGACAGCTTCCCACGGTTCGAGCGTACAGCAGGAGGGAGCGGATGTCAAGGGGAAAAATTTGGTGAATGGGATGTATGCGGAGGCTGGGGATGGGAGTGTGTATGGGGTGGCGAGGGTGGAGGATTTGAGTATATCGGCGGATGTGCCGCAGTTTAAGAAGAAGGAGGTGGCGGGGCAGCGGGAGGCTGCGAATGAGGACGGGACGACGCATGAGCTTTCCGGGGGATGGAATGCGAAGAGCGCGCCGATTATTGTGTGGCGGCGGAGGGATGGGCGGCTGGAGGTTATCAGCGGGCGGCACCGGCTGGCGCACGCGAAGAAGAACGGGGTGGGGCATATTGCGGTGCGGGTGTATGATGAGGATGCGGCGCATGATGCGGCGTGGGCGAAGTTGTATGATGTGGAGGTGAATATTCTGGAGGGGATGTGCGGGGCGATTGATGTGGCGTTTTATTTTCGGCATAATCCGATGAGCATTGCGGAGGCGGAGGCGAGGGGGCTGATGCCGAAGACGCAGGCTGGGGGACAGACGGCGGCGAGTCGGATGGGGATTATGATTGCGACGCGGGCGAGCGGGTATGTGTTTGATTCGATGGTGAATGGGGGGGTGAGTGCGGAGGATGCGTATATGGCGTGTGTGATAACGGAGAGTGCGGAGGGGCAGGAGCTGGCGCTGAAGGCGCGGAGGGGGACGAAGGGGAAGAAGAGGAGCTGGGAGTATGTGACGGCGCTGGTGCGCGGGGCTGAGCAGATGGCGCCGGAGGGGGGAGGTAGTTTGACTGACCTTTTTGGGTTTGATGAGGGGTTTGCGGCGCGGGCGGAGAAGATGGCGAATTATGTGGAGGCGGTGCGGAAGCAGTTGCGGAGGAGGATTGATGTGCTGAGCGGGGCGGGGAGTTTGCAGAGGAAAGGCGAGATGACGCGGGAGATGGGTGTGAAGATTGACCGACCGGAGGATGCGGTGAGGATTATTGAGAGGCTTGCGCGGCTGGATGCGGCGTATGAGGCGATGGATCCGGAGCTGGGGATTGTGGAGGCGGCTGAGGCGTGGGATGGGAAGAGCGAGCCGGATTTACGATTGACGATTGACGATTTACGATTTGGAGATGAGCGCGCTTCGCGCGGGGAGGGGTCTTTTAGTGTGAGTCCGTCGTTGAGGGTGGATATTCACAAGGCGTATGAGAATGAGTATGGGGAGAAGAATGATGTGCCGCTGTGCAGTTGTCCGGCGTTGTTCCGGATGCTGGGGCTGGCGGAGGCGCCGATTGTGACGCGTCAGCATACGGTGCGCAAGTTGCGTTTTATTCACAAGCTGACGGAGGAGCAGATTGTGGAGGCGGTGCGGAGGTTTGATGATCCGCTGGGGGTGATTGTGGAGAATGCGGATTCTGTGATTATTTTGCCGGGGATGCTTGGGCAGAATGCGAATGGGGAGCTGGGTGACATGATGGCGGCAATTCATTTGCAGCGGGCGAGGAATGGGGCGCATTTTATGGCGTCGCTGTATCCGCTGGATAATTTGCAGAAGGTAGAGGATCAGCTTAAGCAGGGGAATTTGCGCTACTGCAAGTATAATGCAAAAGCCTTGGCTGACGTTAGTAGCAACGCGTCAGGCGGTACGATGACCCCTGCCCTTGTGCGCCTACTAATCCACCAAGGCTTCAATGAGAATACTATCATAGGGGGCGAGGATGTCAAGGGGGAAGTTTCGGCGGAGGGCGAAGAAAAATTGTCAGATGGGGGTGATCTGACGATTTTTGAGGGGGAGTTGGAGGAGATACGGCGGCAGGCGGCGGCTGATGGGTCGCTGGGGATGGCGCCGAATGGGGAGAGGGTGGAGGATGTGTTTAATGGGGATGGGGAGGTGTCGATGAGTGTGAGGAATTTGGCGGCGGTGCATACGATTGCTTATGATGATTTTATCAATGCGGCGGATGAGTTGGGGGGTATGCCGTTGCCGAGTGTGGCTGTGACGCGTCTGGATAAGCCGTATAGCTGGGGGGATGATAGGACGTCTGTGACGCTGGTGGCGCGTCCTGATATGGTGGATCCGCGGAGGGGGACGGATGTATATTCGCGGGATGCGTGGACGGGGAGGATGCCTAGTATTGAGACGGAGATGGATGGGGAGGATTTGAGGACGTTTTTTTATGATGAGGAGGGGGAGAAGGTGGATGCGACGCTGGAGAATTTGACGGATTATTTGTACGGCAGGAAGAGGCGGGGGAATGAGGCGACGGAGAGGGAGATGGATTTGACGTGGACGGCGCGGTCGTATTTAGCGCGGCGGATGAAGGATATGGAGGATGTGAAGGGGCAGCGGGAGAGGTTGCAGGGGGAGGATGAGGTGAGGGTGCTGAGCGAGGATATAGGGAAGTGGATGAATATGCTTTCTGAGAGGTATGATACGTGGCTGGGGGATAATGAGTGGATTGGTGTGTTTGAGGCGTTGGCGGATTTGGATGAGGTGACGGAGGAGAGTGTGCGGGAGGCGATTATGGGGTGGACGGATTTTGAGACCGTTGATTTGTTTAGGCTGCAGGAGTCGGAGGCGATGGAGGAGGGGAGTGATTTTATCAAGGAGACGGTGCGGATTTTGAGGGAGCTGCGGGCGGAGAAGACGGATTATCTGGAGGCGGTGCCGCAGAGGGCGGTGAGGATGGATGAGTGGGTGTATGCGCTGTTTAGCGATAAGGTGGGGAATAAGGAGGCTGTGCGGCGTGTGTGCCGTGAGCATGGGATAACGCCGGTGGAGTATAAGGCTGGGGAGAGGAATAGGGCGCTGGGGGATTTGATTGATAACGCGGAGGTGTCGTTTAGTTTGACTTTTTCACCGGCGGAGAGGAGTGGGCTGAGGGCGCTGAGGGAGTTGGCGAATGGGGCGCAGGAGGCGAGGTTCAGGAGTGATACGCTGGGGCAGGATGTGGTGTTTCCGCTGGGGAGCGCTGGGGAGCTAAAGGATGCCAATAATCCAAATAGCAAGGTGGTTGGAGCGGTTGGCTTTATGCACTTGATTACGATGCGGATGGCGCACGGGGAGAGTTTGGAGGAGGCTTGCTATACGGCGTGCAAGGCTGTGATGGCGGCGGTGAATGGGAGGATTGTGCCTGAGAGGAGCAATAATGTGCGCAAGATTATTACGCTGGAGCAATATGATTGCGTTGTAAATATGAAGTGGGATTCATCTCCGGGAGCGTGGGTTATAACAGGCTACAAAGAGACCGGAGAGAGATCTAGCGCGGGTGACAGACGGAAAGCAATGCACCTTGCCGAGGGCTACGCACCTGATTCATTCGTCCACTTGAAGGAGGTGGGAGCCGCGCTTGATTATGGTATAGCACGGCTTGCGCGGGAGTACAAGCAAAATCATGCTGATCCGAATAGGAAGGCGGCGAAGAGGTATTATGGGGAGGGGCCGTTTTCTGTGACGGAGGCGCGGGAGCGGGGGTTGTTTAAGGATGGGGTGATGGCGTTGGAGAATGGGGTGATTGTGGATGGGGGGGCGGATTTTAGCGCGGCGGTGGATTTTTCGCATGTGAGTCCGGCGTTGTATCGCAAGCCGGATAAGGAGCATGTGGGGACGGGGGAGGGGAATGCGGTGTACGGGTGGGGTGTGCTGTATGGGGCGGAGAATCCCATGACGAATAGGTTTTACCATGGGCAGTTTACTTATGAGGGGGCGGTTTTTGCGAGGAGAAGGGATGGGAAGGAGCAGGATGTGGCGAGGGAGGATGTGGTTGAGGGGTTGAAGAAGAAAGGGGCAGGCAAGAGTGTGCTGAATAGTTTGCCGCATTGGAGTAAATACCAGACAAGAGAGGCTTTGGAGGAGGTGAGGGCGAAGGCGTTGAAGAATGCGGAGTTTTGCAAAAATTTGAATGATGCAGAGTTTGTTTATGCTTACGAGCAGCGCGCGCTTGTGGCGGAGTATTTGCTGGAGAATGATATTTTTGTGAAGGAGGGTATTAAGTACCCGGTGAATTATCGGATGCGGGCGGATGTGGATGATAGCAATTTGTTGCATTGGGATGAGAAGTTGGATAGGTTTTTGGAGGAGCATCCGGATGTGGCGGCGGCGTTTGGTGAGTTGTTGAATGTGGATTTTGATACTTATTTTGATGTATCGGCGAGGAATGTTCCGACGAGGGAAGGACGGGAGTTGTATGAGCAGCTTGCGAAGAAGTTGGGGAGTGCGCGTGCGGCGAGTGAGTGGCTGGATGAGCATGGGATTCGCGGGGTGAAGTATGCGGATGGGATGTCGCGGCATAAGGCGGAGAATAAGACGTATAATTATGTGATTTTCAATCCGGACTATATCGAGGTGATTGCTATCAATAATCGTCACCCGTGGAGTGAGTATAGCGAGGATAATCCGGACTGGCAGAAGCCGGAGGAAGTGGATTTCAGCGCGAGTGTGGCGATGTGGAAGGGGACGCTGGGTGCGCTGAGGGGGAATTTCCCGGCGAGGGGGACGGCGGATTATGTGAAGGATATTTTGGTGTGTCCGACGCCGGCGGTGATGAGGATGGTGGGAGTGAGGCCGTGGGCTTTGGTGATAACGCCTGCGGTGATAGAGAAGGTGACGAAAATTAAGCATGCGGTGCCGTATGAGGCGTTGGAGCAGTTGCCGGAGGCGATAGCTGAGCCGATTTGTATAGCGGTGAGCGATACGGCGAAGAGTATTGAGGTGATAACGGAGTTGAAGGAGGGGGATGATAATATTCTTGTGGCGGTGCGGCTGGATAGCAATTTGACGCATGCGCCGCAGGTGAAGGTGAACCGGATTGTGAGTCTGTACGGGAAGGAGTGGATAGCTAATCTGCTGACTCACCCGATGCTGTATCTTGACAAAACGAAAGCACTCCCATGGATTGCTTCTCGAAGGCTCCAATTGCCTCCCATTATCAATCTCAAGAGTGCTTCTAGCGGTAGGATAATGACGCGGCAGGATTTAGTCAAGTATAAAGTGGCGAGCGGGCAGAGTTTCTCTGTGCGTGGGGAGGGTTTGCTGGACAGGGTGAATTTGCGGGAGATGGCGGAGGAGGAGAAGATGAGCAGGCTGATGACGCGGGCGCGGAGGGGAGCGGCGCGGTGGCGGAGGGTGTTTCTGGATGATAGGACGAGTGCGGCGGATGCGGCGAGGGCGCTTGGGGAGGTGAGTAGTGTGATGGAGGCGGTGTTTGCGTATCTTCCGGCGGGGGAGAGACCGAGCTATGCGGGGAAGATGCGGCTGGTGGAGGCGTATGCGAGGCTGGTGGAGACGGGGCGTGTGTGGCACCGGGAGAATGCGAAGAGCGAGGGGGCGAGGGCGAAGTTGGAGGTTTTGGATGAGGTGATGGGTGAGCTGGAGAAGGTGAGCACTGTGAAGGGGGAGGCGCTGCGGGAGCTGCGGGAGGGGTATGTGCGGGAAGTTGCCGGGCGCAAGTTGAGCGAGGTGGCGGTGAGTATGGTGGAGGATGCTGTGGATGCGGTGGAGAGGTATTTGGTGCGGCGTGAGCTGGAGAAGGTGCAGCGGCTGGCGGAGGCGTTGAAGCCGAAGAAGCTGAAGAGTGGGAAGCTGGCGCCGGGGAAGATGAGCGCGGAGGGGTACCGGAGGTTCGCAAGGTATATGAAGATGGTGGAGATGAGCGCGGAGGAGAAGGCGGAGAGGATGGAGGAGCTGGCGGCGAAGCTGGACAAGGAGAGCGAGGCTGAGGGGCAGGAGGCGATTGAGGAGGAGATGCGGGAGCTGGCGATTTTCGGCGCGCTGGGGAGCGGGCGGCTGGCGGAGGCGCGGAGGGGTGTGCGCGAGCTGGTGGGTTTTGTGCGCGGGGAGAGGACGAGCTGGGAGGGGAGAGTGGAGCTGGAGAGGGAGCAGATGGCGCATTTTGCGCGGGTGGCTGTGGATGCGATGGGAGGGGTGGATAGGAATAAGCTGGCGGCGAGGAGGGACAGGGCGAGGAAGCCGCTGCGGACGATTCTGGGGACGCAGAAGGGTTTTATGAGCCTGGGGCAGATGTGGATGGCGATGCAGGGTGTGCCGGCGCTGAGGGAGCTGGCGGGGTGGAGCCTTGAGCGGCTGGCGAGGGGGAATGTGGCGCTGGGGATGCGGGAGAGGGCGCTGCGGGAGGCTGAGGTGGCTTTCATGGCGAAGGAGCTTGGGCTGACGAGCGAGGCGGCGAGAAACAACTTCCTTGTGGATTTGAAGAAGGAGAGGGCGACGGGGGTGCGCAAGGCGGGGGCGAAGAGGGTGCATAGGGTGCGTGTGAGTGTGGAGGAGGCGAGGGAGATTGTGGCGATGAGTAAGGGGGAGAGGAAGGCGAGGAATGAGAGGATCCGCAAGGAGGCGGATGAGAAGGGGGTGGATGCGAAGAATGTGGTGGAGGATGAGGATGTGGAGCTGATGGCAGAGGCGCTGAAGGATGTGGGGAGGAAGAGGTATATTACGACGGAGAGGGAGTACCGGACGGAGGAGAGCGAGGAGCTGGTGCTGAGTAAGGATAATGCGCTGAACATTATCCTGCTGGCGGAGCAGGCGGATTATGCGGAGACAAAAAATCGAGAAAAATTAGGAAAGAGCTTGACAAGTTAGTTAGTTTGCACTAATATCCGCTCGAAGCCGCTTGGATAGCGGGATGAAAGATCATGCAAGCAGAGAAAACACTCAGAGAAATGGCAACGGGTGAGAGTCGCCGTGTGCAGAAGGTAGCGGGGAGAGGAGCGCTCCGGCAGCGGTTACTCGATATGGGATTAACCAAAGGAGCACGAGTGACGGTGCGAAAGGTCGCGCCGCTTGGCGACCCAATCGAGGTGACGGTTCGGAGCTACGAATTATCGTTGCGTAAGGCCGAAGCGGCATGCATCATCATGGCGTGAGCAGCTTTTTCTTATTTTGCGTAAAAGTTAGCTTAAACTAATATGAAACGAAGAATTGCATTAGCAGGGAATCCGAACAGCGGAAAGACATCACTTTTTAACGAACTGACGGGGGCGAACCAATACGTGGGAAACTGGCCGGGGGTGACGGTAGAGCGTAAGACGGGGCACCTGAAAGAGCACGAAGATATTGAGTTGCTCGATTTGCCCGGCATCTACTCCCTCTCGCCGTACTCCCCGGAGGAGGTTGTGACGCGCAAGTACCTGCTGGATGAGAAACCGGATTTGGTGGTGGATGTGGTGGACGCGACCAATTTGGAACGTAACCTGTATTTGACATCGCAGCTCATGGAGACGGGGCTTCCTGTGGTGGTGGCGTTGAACATGATTGATCTTGCAGAACAGAAGGGACAGAAAATTGATGCGCAGGCTCTCAGCAGACATCTTGGTTGTCCGGTGGTGAAGGTGAGTGCGTTGCATCACATAGGGCTGGTGGATTTGATCGACCTGTTGATGGAGCCGCCGACTGCGGCGCCGACGCCTCTGCAATTCAGTGAAGTGGTTGAGGAGGCAATCAGTGCGTTGCGCATAAAATACAGTTGCAGCCGCTTGGCGGCAGTGAAGATGCTTGAGAATGACCCGCGCGCGTTGGAAGGATTGGAAGTGGTGGATCTGCACTTCATCGAAGAAAAACGGCTGAAGCTTGAGCAGGAGCTTGGGGACGACATTGCTTCCATCATTGCTTCCGGACGCTACGATGCCATCTGCTCCTTCATGGCAGAGGTTCGGGGCGCGGGAGTCGTTCAGGGAAATTTCTCAGAGAAACTGGATCGCGTGCTCACCCACCGCGTGTGGGGGTTGGGCATTTTTGTGCTGGTTATGTGGGCAATCTACTCTATCTCCATTGGCACCGTGGGGGCGTGGGGAACGGATTGGGCGAACGACGTTTTGTTCGGTCCGGTGGTGGGAGGTTGGCTGGCCGGGTTTATCGGTACGGAACCTGCCGGGACGGAAGCTTTGACGATGTTTGCGGCTGTATTGGCGATGTGCCTTGCCTTCCCCGTGACATTGCGGAGATTGCATGACATAGGATTGAATGGCTCCTGGCTGTATTTGGCAATTGCACCGTTCTTGCTAGAGTACATGTGCCCTCATCTGCCGGAAATTCTGCACAGCATAATCATGGGGGCGCTCTACGTGGCTAACGGGTTCATGCTGCTTGCCTGCCTCTGTTTCCATGGTACGGCGCATGCGAATCGGTATGGCAGCGTACCGCGGCGTGTCGGATTTCGACCGCTGAAATTGGATGGTCGCGCCGGACGTGTGGAATATCTGCTGTGGCTCGTGGCGCTCAGTGTGATAAGCGTTGGGGTGGCTTTGCTGGGGCGCGTGGGGTTGGATTGCAGCGTTCAACTCAGCTCGCTGGTGAGTGACGGCATTGTGGCAGGTGTGGGCGCGGTTCTGGGTTTCCTGCCGCAGATGGCGGTGCTTTTTCTTCTGCTCTCCTTGCTGGAGGATTGCGGATACATGGCCCGTGTAGCGTTCATGATGGATCGCATTTTTCGCAGCATTGGCCTTTCCGGCAAATCCTTCATTCCGCTGCTGGTGTCTATGGGCTGCGGCGTGCCGGGGGTAATGGCCACTCGAACGATTGAGAATGAAAAAGATCGTCGCATGACTATCATGCTCACCACCTTCGTGCCCTGCGGTGCAAAACTGCCGATCATTGCCCTCATCGGGGCGGTAGTGGGACAGAATGCGACGATTGCCACCATTGCGTACTTCGCCGGCATTGCCTCGGTGATTTTAGGCGGGCTTATCCTGCGCAAAACGCATATGTTCGCCGGGGGCTATACGCCTTTTGTCATGGAATTGCCCGCCTACCATACGCCGCGCGGCACGAATATCAATCTGCGTGCGATGGAACGGTGCAAGGCATTTGTGCGGAAGGCCGGCACCATTATTTTCCTCGCCTCGGCAATCATCTGGTTTGCCAGCAATTACACATGGAATCTGAAATTCCTCAACACCGCGGAGGATGAAGCCGCTGTGGAGCAGAGCATGCTGGCAGATGTGGGGCACCAGTTTGCGCCCATCTTCTCTCCGCTCGGCTGGGGTGACTGGCGACCGGCCGTCGCAACGGTCACCGGGCTCGTGGCCAAGGAAAATGTCGTTGGAACTTTCGGGGTATTGTATGCCGGGAGCGGAGAAAAGGCAGAAGAGGCGTCGGCTGAGGCTCAGGTGAGTGAAACTGCTGAGACGAATGAAGAGGAGGGCGAGCTGCCCGTTAGTGCGACGCTCCCGAAGTGCAATGCCATGAGCGCTCTCACCATGCTCCTCCTGCAGGCGGATCCCCAGGTTCGGGCGGCTGTCCCGGTGGAACATGTTGATGAGGAGGTTCCGGAAAGTGCGGGGGAGTCGGGGGAGGAGGCTCAGGCATGGTACATGTGTGCTCTGTCATGGCTCTTTGGAGTAGAGGAAGATGAGGAAGCCACCGGCGTTGCGGCAGAGATTCAGACCGCCGGAGCTTTTACCTCACTCAGCGCCCTCTCTTTCATGCTCTTCAACCTGCTTTGTGCGCCGTGCTTCGCCGCTTGTGGGGCTATTCGCCGTGAAATGAACAGTGGCATTTGGACATGGTTCGCCATTGGCTATATGTGTGCGTGGGCCTACGTCGTGGCGTTGCTGGTGTACCAGTTTGGAACATGGGTCAGCACGGGAATCTTCTCTACAGGACAGATGGTGGCATGCGTGTTGGCAATCTTTATCCTCTCTTTGCTTCTGCGTCGCAGAGCGTCTGCCGTTTCTGACAAGTAACCCTAATTTAAAGATGCACACAGGAGACATTATTCTCACCATCCTCCTCGCTCTGGCGGGGACTCTGGCAATCATCAGCTGCCTGCGCAAGAAAGGTTGCGGTAGTTGTCCGGGCGGCTGCAGCTGTGGCGGGAAATGCTCTGATGGCAATCACTGCTGCTGCCACAGGAAGCACGAAGAAGAAAAGTAAACGACCTTCGGAC
The DNA here is from genome assembly GCA_947601655.1 of uncultured Akkermansia sp. Lineage (GTDB taxonomy): Bacteria > Verrucomicrobiota > Verrucomicrobiia > Verrucomicrobiales > Akkermansiaceae > Akkermansia. Next base: position 28,172 of record CANQGG010000016.1, on the reverse strand, counting down.
TCTCTTCCATCCAACGATAAAACCAATGAATAAAACGAACATAATCGCGACAGCTCTGGTCGGGCTTCTGACCGCACCGGGGATGATTCAAGCGGACGACTCAAAGCCTCAGGCAGGAGACATACTCCAGGACATCAATATGTTCAATCCTGAGGATGGAGATCCCGCGTACAAGGTAAGAGCCCATGAAAAATACGGCACGCAATGGGGCGTTGATGTAGCCTATGGCTACTGGGGCACCCACCGCGCCGCCGCCGGTACTCATGGCAACAATAATCTCATCCTTCTGCACGGTCAGCTCAATCAGAGGCTTCTTCAGGATGAGCAGAATGGTGGCACCTGGCTGCGTATCGAAGTCTCCGGCTCATGGGGACTCGATCCAAGCACCGTGCGCTCCAATGGTGGGGGAACGTACGCGGAGGGCTTCGGCGCTTCCACGAGCGTGCACCCGGACATCATGGGAGCGCACAATTTATACCTGCCGGAGATAGCGCTCATGCATTACTTCGCGGGCAGGCGCGCCTGCATGATCGCCGGCATGGTGAATCTCACTAATTACTTTGATGCTGTGGGTATAGCCAATGATACCTTCTCGAGCTTTGTGAATTCCGGATTCGTCAATTCCACCATTCTTCCGCTCTACGACAGCAACCTCGGAGCCGTCTTGCAGGTGGAACTCAATCCGAAAAACTATGTGATGGCGGTAGTCTCGCGTTCCGGCATTTCCATGGGCTATAACCCCTTTGGTGACGGGAGCGATGGTTATTGCGTGGTGGGGGAGTACGGGCACATCGCCTGCGACGGCAAGCTGGTGCTGCGTCTCAACCCATTCTTCACCATGGCGGATGAAGAAACAGAGCAGGGCGATGTTCACCGTCGTAACGCGGGGCTCGTCGGCAGTGCAGAGTATTCCCCTACCGATTGCGCGACGTTTTATCTGCGCACCGGGTTTGGAGCGAAGCAGGAGCTTGGCGGGGCGGCAGAGTTTTCGATCGGCACAAACCTGCATCTCATCCCCGCGCGAGAGGACGATTTTCTCGGCATTTCATGGGGTGTATTCAAAGCTCAGACGCCGTATGAAAGCGAGGATGGCGAGCAGGGACACAGCCGCGAGAACGTTCTGGAAGTGATGTACAGCCTGCAGCTTACGGATTATTTCAAACTCGTACCGCATTTCCAATACATCCACAACCCCGCCTATCGTGCCTGTCGGGATGCTAACGTCTTCGGCGTACAAGGCGTCTTCTCTTTCTGAGTCTTTCCAGGTGCTGTAATGTGCGACTTCCGGCGTGGCGGTTATCTTTGCCACGCCGGAGGCCTTTTGTTTTGCGAGCGGTCAAATTTGTATCGTCCGAGATGCATATACACCGGAATTTTGCGGGTTATGTGCGCTCGCAATGTTATTGCCTGTGAATCGCGAAAAGAAATGCAACAAGGAGAGAAAAAAGCTGAGCCTATGCATGAATTTGGTCGCCTTGGTTCATAACTTGGTTATTGTTATTGACGGAATTAATAAATATGTCCTGTGACGAACCAACTGGCGCCCTTTTTGTGCCCGCGTCATGCCGCATTTAATTTTGCAACGCACAATGCGAAACGGGGAAACAATTCAGGCTTTTCAGAAAGCGAAACGAGGTGTAGAATACGCGGGTATTTTTTCAGAAATGAGTACGCAAGATCAAGCATCACGCTACCGCAACCTCGCCATCATAGCCCATGTGGACCATGGCAAGACAACGCTGGTAGATCAGCTTCTGCGAGCAGGCGGGACATACCGCGAAAACCAGCAGGTGCAGGAGCGCGCTATGGATTCCATGGATTTGGAGAGAGAGAAGGGAATCACCATCAAAGCCAAGAATACGTCCATCCGATGGAATGGATACACTATCAATATTGTGGACACTCCCGGGCACGCCGATTTCGGAGCGGAGGTGGAGCGAGTGATGAAGATGGTGGATGGTGTCATTCTGGTCGTGGATGCGTATGAGGGACCTCAGGCGCAGACGCACTTTGTGTTGCGAAAGGCTCTTGAGGAGGGGTTGTTGCCCATCGTGGTCATCAACAAAATTGATCGTCCGAACGCGGATCCGCTCAAGGTACGCGACGAAGTGCTGGAATTGCTTCTGGAGCTGGATGCCACGCAGGAGCAGTTTGACGCGCCGTTTTTGTACGGCTCTGCGAAGGATGGGTACTTCATGGAAAATTTGGAGGGGGATCCGCCGGTGGATTGTTCGCCGCTTCTCTTCAGCATTGTGAAGCGCATTCCCCCGCCCAAGGACGCTGATTCTGAAGCCCCTTTTCGCATGCTCATTTCCAACATTGACTGGGATGACTACGTGGGACGTGTGGCGATTGGTCGCATCAGCAGCGGGTCTGTTCGCAAAGGGGATTCTCTTTACCTGCTGCGGCGGGATGGCGCTCGCGTACCGGGCAAAGTGACGCGGCTTTTTGAATACAGCGGACTGCAGACGAATGATTCCGCCGTGGGAGAGGCAGGGAATATCATTGGCCTTTCGGGATTTGAGGATGCCGATATCGGCGAGACCCTGGCGCTGGGGGCGGATGCCGAACCACTGCCTTTCGTGAACATTGATCCGCCCACCGTGCAGATGGAAATCAGCATCAATGACGGTCCTCTTGGCGGACGCGACGGCAAGAACGTGACGAGCCGCGTCATACGCGATCGCCTGATGCGCGAGATGAGGACCAATATTTCTATCAAGGTGGAGGATACGGATTCTGCGGGCGTCTTCCTCGTGAGCGCTCGTGGCACGATGCAGGTATCCATTCTCGTGGAGCAAATGAGAAGGGAAGATTACGAGGTCCTGGTATCGCGACCTCGCGTTATCCTGCATGGTGAGGGTGAGAAACGAGAAGAACCCTTTGAGACCCTCTTTTGCGAGGTGCCGGATGAACACGCCAACGGCATCGTGCGTATCCTGGGGAATCGCCGCGGTGTGTTGGAAAGTATGGAGAGCAAAGGAAGCGGACGTACTCTCATCTGCGCCGTTATCCCCACGCGAGGGCTCATCGGGTTTGAGTTTGAGCTGGTGAACCTCACGAGCGGGCGCGGCATCTTCTCGCACATGTTCCGGGAGTATGCGCCGTGGGCAGGAGAAATTACGACGCGCCGCAGTGGCACTCTCGTATCGATGGAAAACGGCATTGCAAGACCCTACGCCCTGCAGGCGATGGAAGAGCGTGGCACACTGTTTGTCTCCCCGGGAGATGAGGTATACGAGGGCATGATTGTGGGGGAGACGCCCAAACCGGTGGATATACCCGTGAACCCCACGCGTGAAAAACACCTCACAAACCACCGCAGCGCCACCAAGAATGAGTCTATTCAGCTCACACCGCCCCGTATTTTTACGCCCGAACGCGCCATTGAATACATTGAGCCGGATGAACTCGTGGAGATTACCCCGCATTTTATCCGCTTGCGCAAGCGCATTATGGACGCCACGGAGCGTAAGCGCGCCGGTTTTCAACAGAATGCTGACTGATAGATTTTTTCAGAGTGTCCCACACGCTATGTTTGCTACCCCGTTAGGAGAGGTGTTGATGATGAGCAGCTGGCTGACCGATTGGTTGCCGACATGGGGCGCCACGGTGCCCTGGCTCGCAGTTGCCGGGGCAATGATCTGCTTCATCGCGGGGATGCTTGGCTGCGTGTTGCCGTACCCGGGGCATATTGTGCTGCTGGGCGGGTGTGCATTATGGAGCTACGGGCGTGGTACGCCGGATCCCGCAATATGGGTCTGGGTACTGTTGGCAGTGCTTGCGATTTTGGGCAGTTTTGCGGACACGCTTTTTGCCTTGGCGGGAGCGAAGAGGTTTGGGTGCAGTCAGGCTGCCTTCTGGGGCAGTGCTATCGGCATGGTCGTCGGCATGTTCTTTTTCCCCATCGGACTCGTAGCGGGCCCCTTTCTTGGCGCTTTCGCCGGGGAGCTGCTTGTAGCGCGTCGCAGTGTGGGGGATTCTGCCGTTTCGGGTACAGGCGCGCTCATCGGCATGCTCATTGGCACGGGTGTCAAATTTGTGGTGGCGGCCATTATGCTGCTCATCTTTTTCCTGAGTTGAGCGTGAGTCAAGTCGCATTTGTCACCCATCTCAGGCCGGGATCCCGAGCGCCCAGCGGAGGTACTTCAGAGATTCGTCCCATACCTTTGCATTCGTGCTGCCCAACACCACGACAATCACGGAGTGTCCATTCCTTGAGCCACAGGAAATAAGGCACTTTCCCGCCGCGTTCGTGTAGCCGGTCTTCATCCCCTGCACCCACGAGTACTGCTTGAGCAGCTTATTGGTGGATTTGATGGTACGCAGACGTCCGTCTGCCATGCGGAATTGATACTCCGGCACGTTGACGAAGCGACGAATGATGGGATTGCTGTAAGCGTAACACGCCGCCAGTGCCATGTCGTGCGCGGTGGAATACTGCGCGGCCGGCAATCCATTGGGATTTACGAAATGGGAGTTGCGCATACCCATGCGTCGCGCGCGAGCATTCATCCGCCGTGCAAAGGCGCTCACGCTTCCGGCCGTGTCGCGAGCTAGGGTTAGCGCCACGTCGTTGTAACTCCCGGTTAGCATGGCGCGCAGAAGATCCGCTTTGCGGTATTTTGTTCCGGGTTTGAGGGCAAGTTTGATCGGCGGTGCCGTTTCATCTTCCGGAGCTATGGTCACCATTTTCCCAAGATTCCCCGCATCCAGCACGCACAAAGCTGTCACCAATTTTTGCGTGCTCGCTACCTGGCGCCTTGTATATGCATTGTACTCATAGAGAAATTTACCCGTGCGAGGATCAATCACACATACCGCTGCGCAGTTAGGCTGAGGAGCCGCCGTGCCCGGGCGGGGGAGGGGGGAAGGGGGGACGATACCGACACGCGAGATGGGTGAAGCAGAATCCCGGGCAGACTGGATTGCCGTCTGTCGGATCGGATGCTGCGGAACACGCGTCGAGTATGGGGAATAATAGTTTCCCCGCTGCTCCACCTGCTGGCAGGCAGCAAGAAGTATGACGGGAATCAGAAAGAACTGCAACGCGCGATTTCGCATGCGGAGGAGCATATACACCGTACGCCGTCGTGTCAAGACTTCATTCCGTGGCAGAGAGAGAAAAATAGATTATATTGTACCAAAAACAGCTTGACACTACTATCTGTTGTGGGTAAGATGCGCGTATGAGGTGCATACAATGCGGTCATGTTGACGACAAGGTGATAGACTCTCGCATTTCGCGGGAAGGCACCTGCATTCGTCGTCGTCGGGAGTGTTTGCGCTGCGGGTACCGCTATACGACGTACGAGCAGTTGGAGCGCACGGAGTTGCGCGTGGCGAAGCGTGGAAATGTGCATGAGGCGCTCAATCGGGAGAAAATACTCAAGAGCATGCTCAAAGCCTGCGAGAAACGCCCGGTGAGCATGGAGCGCATAGATTCTGCGGTGGAAGAGATTGTGGCTGAACTGCACCGTGACCACGCTCGAGAGGTGCCATCCTCCGTGATTGGAAAGAAGGTGCTTGAAAAGTTGCTTTCTATTGATGAAGTGGCGTATGTACGCTTTGCCTCCGTATACAAGCAGTACCGAAATGCGGAGGAATTCATGGAAATACTCAGGCAGGCGGAGAGACGCAAGCTCATTGATCCCCTGCAAGGCAGACTTTCACTCGGATGAGAACAGCAGAACACAGACGCCCCCTGTTGCAGCGGGGGCAATGCATTGCCTCCGACTACGGTGAGGAGTGGGTCGAGCAGGTGCTGCGCGATGCCGCAAAAGAGGCTGGCGTCTCTCTCCCATATGCTCGCGAGGTGGCGGAGGGTATCATGCGGTATCTGGATGAGTGGTGTCAGATGCGAACACTGCCGTTGGAATATTTTTTTGCACGCGTGCGGAATTTGCTTCGTGAGATTGGACTCCCGCGCGTGGCAGATCATCTGCATGTGCAGACTCCCCCGGTGGATATTGAGTTGGATGCTCTGGCTGGCGAGGAACCACTGCCTCTCTTCTTCTACACAAAGTTGAGAGAGAGAATTGAGGACCTCAGTCGGAGAGGACTGAATGTCTACCACTTCTCCGGGGCTCACCGTTGCAGTCTTGTTCTTGGGGCACGACGTCGCTCATGCCCAACTCAGCGCCGGGCTTTGCGCGAATTGCAGCAATTTATTGCGTCACAGGCAGCTTGATCAGCGTGTATGAATCTTGTTGAATTGCTGGCATTATCTCTCGTGCTGGCCACGGATGCCGCGCTGTATGCCTTTTCCTATAGCCTCACCCTGCGACAGCGACGTTGTGCCGCCGCGTGGCAACTTGCAGCGTCGACGGCGTTGTTTCAGGCGATCATGCCCCTGTTTGGTTATTTGGCAGGCGAGGGGTTGCTGGTATTGGTAGCGGACGTTGCCTCGTTGGTGATTTGCGTGATTTTTTGCACACTGGGTGTGGTGACCATCTGTCGTCGCAATGAGGAACAGGCAGTCGTGCGTCTCAGATTTACCGGGATTCTCCTCGTAGCTTTTGCCACAAGCATTGATGCTTTCGCCTCCGGCATTTGCTTTGCTATGGCCCGGGTATCCTTCTCGCGTCTGTTCTGGGCCGTCAGCTGCATCGGTGGGGTCACTCTTTTTTCCGTGCTGTTTTGTTTTTATTTGGCAAGTTTCTGCCATCGTTTGCCGAGAAAAATCCTGCAGAGATTTTCAGGGGCTATCTTCATTGCTCTCGGGCTTCTCCAGCTCCTTTGAACGGGAAGCCAAGTTCTCCGAAAATTCCGAAATTTCCCGTTGTCAAAAAGATTGTTCATTATAGTCTTGAAAATTGTGCGCTGTGCTCCGGTTCAAATGTGGAAATTAAAGGAGAGAATCCTGTCGTGAATGTTTTGTCTGATTTTGTTTTATTGCAATTGTTTCGGAATTATTCCTTGCTGTTTTGAAAAAAATAGTCTATAAGGGGGCGTGCCGATATGTCCTTGCTGCAATGCGACAATTCACACGGGCGCTGAGGAACGTTGCCCGGTGTGCGGGTACAGTCTTAAGAGAGCGCGTGCGGTATTTGGGGGAGAAGGATTGCTTTTTACGCGTGTCGTGGATGAGGCAGGAGCTTTGACGCACAGTGAGCGGATGGCGCTTATGGAATTGTTGGAAAATTTAGAACGCAGCCTCCCGCCTGTCGCACTTGGAATCTACATCACCTCTCACGGTCATCCCAAGGAATTTCGCCCCCATGCGCACTGGGCTCTTAATCAGGCGATAATTCACCATCCTTCTTTTGGACGCCGCGAGCAGAAACGTGCCATTGAGGATGCTGAGTGGAAGGAAGAGCATTCGAGGCAGGACGGTCGTGAGGCGCATTCCAGAACAACGGAAAATAATTTCTGGGAGAAAATTCGCGAGAGAGTGCATAATTTCCTCCACCCCTATCCGCCACCTGTTCGGCAGGAATGGATGTTGATCCTTGTGCTGGATGTGCAGCTGGAACTTGCCTGCTTCTCATGGGGTTACATGTTGGATCCCTACGTCAATCCGGAGCGCATCAATGCAGCGATCACAGGTGCACGTCTATATTTCCGCGAGCGCGCCATGGTAGCGGGGTTGAAGCGAGTGATGAAAGCTGCCGTGCGTCAGCTTGCTTCGCAATCCCACAGGATAAACCGTCGTCTGAATAAGAGCAAATTGATCAATTCGGGGACGTCTGTTGCGCTGGGGGGAATTCTCATTTGCTCGGCCCTGCATGCTGCTCCTGTTCTCCCGCTTGGGGATGATGAAGCGGCAGAAGAGGTGGTGGAGGAGACCTCGGCTGCCGAGAACTCCGTCGTTCAGGAGCAGCAAACCAAAACCGTGGGGCGTCCGGCCTCCCGGACTTCTGCCCCTCAGTGGAGTACGGAGGATTATTACCATTTGCTTTCCGGGGAGCTGTCCGGTTGCTATGCCGTTCTTCGCGGGAAGAATTCTCCTCCTCCCCAGGAATTGCCCTCGGCGCAACCTTCCGAACGCCGTGGCAAGGTGGATGGGCGTATCTACAAGCAGTACTATCGCGATTACACGAAGCCGGACCCTCCCGGGGGCATTATTGATCCCCAGGGCATTCTTTCTTCCCCGCAGAGGGAGGACGTGCGCTATGCTCTTCAGACCTACAACGCTCATTCTCCCTACAGAATTTACGTTGCTCTTTACAAAAAGGGGCAGACTTTACCATTAGATATGGCTGCGGGCGCACTGGTGCGCGAAATTGCTGCGGTTTCCGGGGAGTATGCCGTCCTTCTCCTTTACGCATGGGGAGACATCCCTCAAGTGGAAATCGGTTACCATGAATTCAAACTGACGGACGAACAACGGCACGAGTGGCAAAATCAGGTGCAAGAAGCTACGCAGACATATAGTGGTACGGCTGGCATTATAGCTGCGCTGGCGGCGTTGAAGAGGGCGTTGGCTCCCGTGGCTGCGGATCTTCCTCCTCTCGAGCAGCGGACGGATTTGCAGCTGCCGCTTATTCCCCTCGAATTACGGCAGGATGAGGAGGCAGAGGAGGTCAGCGCCATGGATGAGATTAAGGGATGGCTCGCCCATCCTGGCGTGCAGAAGACGTTGGAAATTGTGGCAGGGCTGGTGTCGCTTTTGTTTTTTTGTTTGTTTTGGAGCGGGCTTCGCCGTCGTTCCGGACATCTCGTGGAGACTGAGCCGGATGTTCGGCTCAGCTCTCCGTATGGGGCGGGGGTGAGCCGCAATGTGCACTATCTGGAAGGCCGGGAGAGCGGAAGCGCTCCGCGGTTTTTCTGAGTTTGCACGGCTCTTCTGTTTTTTTATCTTGCTTTCCCGGGGGAGGTGTGCTTTTATCTGCGCGTCATGCGCAAAATTCTTCCTATGGACACTCTTCGTTCGTTTTCTTCCGATTCCGGGAAAACGGGTCATTTTTATTCCCTGCCTGCGCTGGCGGAGCAGGGGTTCCCGGGGATCATGCGTATGCCCATTTCGCTGCGCATTGTGCTGGAGAGCGTTCTTCGGCATTGCGGCGACGGGAAGGTGAGCGAGAAAGACGTGGTGAATCTTGCCGGCTGGAATGCAGAAAATCCGGGGAATTTTGAAGTGCCCTTCACCGTGGCACGCATCATCCTGCAGGACCTGACGGGGGTGCCTCTTCTGGTCGATCTGGCCGCCATGCGCGACGCTCTCCGGGAGCGTGGAGGCGATGCGGCGAAGCTGGAGCCTCTGGTGCCTGTGGATCTGGTGGTGGATCACTCCGTGCAGGTGGATTGGGCGGGCTTTCCGGAGGCGATGCAGAGGAATCTCACCCGTGAGTTTGAGCGCAATGCCGAACGCTACGAGTTCCTCAAATGGGGGCAGCAGGCGTTCAAATCCTTTTCAGTCGTGCCGCCTTCCACAGGGATCGTGCACCAGGTGAATCTGGAGCACCTCGCCAGGGGGGTGATGCAGAGCGGCGGTGTCTTTTACCCGGATTCACTCGTGGGGACGGATTCGCACACCACCATGATCAATGGTCTCGGTATCGTGGGCTGGGGCGTAGGCGGAATCGAGGCGGAGGCCGGCATGCTGGGGCAGCCCGTCACCTTCCTCGTGCCGGAGGTGGTGGGGGTCGAGCTGAAAGGACGCTTGCAGCCCGGGGTGACGGCGACTGATCTGGCATTGCGTATCACCAGGATGCTGCGTGCGCACGGCGTGGTGGGCAAGTTCGTAGAGTTTTACGGCGAAGGGGCGGCGGCGCTGAGCCTGCCGGATCGCGCCACGGTGGCGAACATGGCGCCGGAGTACGGCGCGACCATGGGCTTCTTCCCCATCGATGAGACGAGCGCAAATTACCTGCTTGCGACCGGTCGCAGCAAGGAGCATGTGGATGATTACATAGCTTACTACAAGGCGCAGGGGATGTACGGCATGCCGATGCCCGGGCAGATTGATTACAGCGCCGATCTCGAGCTGGATCTGGCGGATGTGGCGCCGGCCGTTGCGGGGCCTCGGCGTCCGCAGGATCTGGTGCCACTCTCGGAGCTCAAGCAGAGTTTCCCCGCTATTTGCGAGAGCATTCGCGGCGCAGAGCAGGGCGCGCAGAAGGTGCGCTTCACCATGCATGGCGACGCCGGGAATGCCGATGCGCCCACGGAGCATGACGCGGAGTTGGCCGATGGTTCCATCCTCATTGCTGCCATCACCAGTTGCACCAACACCAGCAACGACGGACTCATGCTGGCTGCGGGGCTGCTTGCCGGGAAAGCGGCGGCAATGGGGCTCAAGGTGCCCGCTCATGTGAAGACCAGCATGGCGCCGGGCTCGCGTGTGGCGGCGCTTTATTTTGCTAACAACGGCCTGACGGCAGCCCTGGATGCCATCGGGTTCTCCATCGTCGGCTACGGCTGCACGACTTGCATCGGCAACTCCGGTCCGCTGCATCCGGATATTGAAAAAGCTCTGGCAGAGCATCCCATCGTGAGCTGCTCGGTGCTTTCGGGCAATCGCAATTTTGAAGCCCGCATTCACCCGCGCGTGAAGGCGAATTTCCTGATGTCTCCGCCTCTGGTGGTGGCTTTTGCCCTCGCCGGGAGGGTGGATATCGACCTCACAACCGAACCACTGGCGCACACGGCTGAAGGCAAGTCGGTGTACCTGCGGGATCTGTGGCCGACGGATGAGGAGTTGCGTGAGGCTCGCGCCCGCGCGTGCGGAGCCGAGGATTACTTGGCAAGTTATGCTCATTCGATTCCGGAGTGGCAGGGAATTGCCGCGCCCGGAGGCGCGACGTTCGCGTGGAAGAAGGAGTCAACCTATCTGCATCGTCCGCCGTTCTTTGCTCCCCAAGTCGGGAATCCGTTTGACGACATCACGGACGCGCGCCCCCTCGGCATTTTTGGGGATTGTGTGACCACGGATCATATCTCCCCCGCAGGCGCTATCAAGCGATCCGGTCCGGCCGGGCGCTACCTGAAGGAGCGGGGCGTGCAGCCGTGCGACTTCAACACGTACGGTTCCCGGCGCGGGCACGATGAAGTCATGGTGCGCGGCACCTTTGCCAACGTGCGAATCAAGAACCTGCTCACCCCCGGGGTGGAAGGCGGCTATACGCTCTATTTCGGTTCGCGCGAGGTTTGCGCTCCGGACAGGGAGATTGCCTCGAGCTGCGGCACGCCCACCTTCATCTACGACGCCGGCATGGCCTACCGTGCCGACGGTGTGCCGACCATCGTCATCGGCGGCGAGGATTACGGCATGGGATCCAGTCGTGATTGGGCGGCTAAGGGAACGGCTCTGCTCGGCGTGCGGGCTGTAGTCGTCAAGAGTTTTGAGCGTATTCACCGCTCCAACCTCGTCGGGATGGGCGTGCTGCCTCTGGTCTTTGCCGACCCCTCCGATTATGACCGCGTGAAGGATCTGAAGGACGCCACCTACTCCATCTGCGGATTGAGTGAAACGATGAGTCCCCGGGCAGAGGTGCGATTCGTGGTGCAACCTTCCGGCGCCGCTTCTTTCTCTCTCCCGCTCATTGTGCGTCTGGATACCCCGGTCGAGTTTGAATACTACAAAGCCGGTGGAATTCTGCCCTACGTGCTGTCGAAATTCCGGAGCGAGTAATCATCAGCCTCCCGCTGCAAGGATTCCCCGAGGGCTTTTGGGTGGAGTAAAGCAGCAGAGAAAAGGCTCTTATTGACTGATATCACCGTTTACTTCCATCCTGCTTACGCCCTTCGCTGATCGCTACGCAGGAAGACCACTCCCTGACTGCCCGACTTGGAAGAGGTGTGCGCTGGAATCATAGGCACCCCCAGGTACGCTCCCGGCTCCGGAACTTCCCAATCATTTTGTGTCATACTTTTGTTAAAGGACATCGAAATTGACTAACTTTAAGATGTTGATAACCAGCGCAAAAGGAAATAACCGCGTCTGCAAACCGTTGAAACCCTTAAGAATTTATTTTCGCCCCCATGACACGACCTTCGCCTTTATTTTTTTCCTTGCCCGCCGCTGTCCCTCCACGATACAATGCTCGTCGTTAGACGAGATAACGCATCCAGGAATTATGAGCAGTGAGTTTAGAAAAACGATAGGCGATCTATTAGGTAAAGCAATACAATTTGAGGTTCCTGCTTACCAGCGTGGCTACCGATGGAAGCAACAGCAGGTAGGAGAACTGCTGCACGATTTACGGGAGTTTATACAAAAAAATGAAGATAGCCCTCAAAAAGATAAAAGATACCTTTTACAGCTCGTCGTTGTAAAAAAAATCGACGAAAATCAATATGAGGTTATAGATGGGCAGCAAAGACTTACCACCCTGTTCATTCTGTTAACGTTTTTGCAGGAGAGATATAAAAATGTTTGTAACCCGCAAAAACAGCTTTATACTATTAAATACAAGACCCGGGACAGCTTATCTGACTATTTAAAAGAAATCGGGGAGAAGTCTCCTAAAAATATAGATGAGTATTACATGCAGCAAGCATGGAAAGTATTTAAGGATAGTTGGAGTGACGAACCGGGTGGTATTACTGGTGAAAAGGAAGCAGAAAGTTTGTGGAAGATTCTCACTGCAGAGACTGGAGCTTCGGAAAGAGTAGAGATACTGTGGCTCGAAAAAAACGACGATGATGCATCTGAGACAATCTTCCGCAACATTAATTCAGGTAAAATCGAATTAGAGGAATCTGAATTGATTAAATCTCTCTTCTTACGAACAAAAAAGGACAATAGCCATCTCGTCCGCGCACTCCAGTGGGAACAAATTGAAAACCGCTTCTACGATGATGCCTTCTGGGGATTCCTTAAAGAAGAAGATGATGATAAGATTGCGAGACGCATCAACATTCTCGCTAAGCTGGTGTTGTCCACTGGCAAAAGCAATAACGCAGGACAGGACAAACCATTCAAAACCAATGAATTATTTATTGGTATCAAGGAGAAAATCGAGGATCCGACACGCGAACCAGACATATGGCGGAAGTTTGTAGAAACTTTCCAAATCCTTGAAAGTTGGTATAATGCACCGCTTCTTCACAATTACATTGGTCTCTGTTTACAAATAGGTGCCGCGCCACTAACGACAATATTTGAGGAGTACAACAAACCTTTACTCGGGTCAGAGACTCGGGAAAAACAATTCCTAAAATTTTTAAAAGGCAAGATTTACTCCCATCTTATCGGAAAAAACGGCAAGGACACGAAAGCTTTCATTGGAGGGCTCGAATATGGTTCGAATAATAATGACATCAAGAAAATTTTATTGACCTACAATGTAGAGTTGCTCAATCAACAATATGTAAATGTAAAGGCACACAAAGGCTGGAAGTGGAACGAAGATCATAGTATGTTTCGTTTCCCCTTTGATGTTTATACGCAGATCAATTGGCAACTTGAGCATATTTCCTCACAGAATGAAAATGAGGCAGAATGGGTTATCGCTATAATCGAGGAATATAAGCGAGAACTAAAAGACAAAGGCGAAAATGGCGGATGCAATAAAATTTTGACAAAATTTAATGATAATTGGGCAGAAAACTGGAAAGAAGTAGGGGACGAAATAAAGAAATCTCCTCAAGATCTTATTAATAAAATTAAACAAGGAATTAAAGACGATTTAGGTGAATCCCTCCTGAAGGAAGACGATAAAGATAGGATTGGAAATTTGGCTCTGTTGGACGACCACACAAACAAAAGTTACAAAAACGCGCCGTTTCGCAAAAAAAAAGGAACCATTATCAGCAAAATCAAGGAAGGACAATTCGTTCCCCTCGGCACACAATATGCCTTTTTTAAATTCTTTGAAAAAAATCCAACCGAACTTGAGTACTGGAAAGAGACCGATGTCAAGGAGCAAGAAAGCTACATCATCCAGACAATAGACCGTCTCAAGGAGTAATCCTGGACTATGAGATTCTACTTTTAAATTTTTTCAACTTTAACCAAAATAAGACCTACAATGACCTTAAAAGATTTTTTCAAAACGTATACGAAAATTGTCATCCCTCACATTCAGCGTCACTATGCTCAAGGTCGCAGGGACAAACATAGTACAATGGTAAGGGAAAAGCTCGTGCAATCCATTTTTGATCAACTCGAAAAGAATGAGAACCTTGATCTCAATTTCATCTATGGCAGTTCCCCCAGGGGGGTGACCAACTCCGCAGAAAAAGGGGAATTTGAATTACTTGATGGTCAACAACGCATTACCACACTTTTCCTTTTTTACTGGTATCTTGCCGTCCGTGAAAAGGAATCAATCCACGAAAAGGAATCAATCTTCGCTTACTTGTCCAAGTTTGAATATCGAACTAGGACGACTGCCACTGAATTTTGCCATAAAATTACCGCCAAAGATTTTGATATAAGAAAAGAATTAGAAACAAGGAGCCCTTCTGAACTACTCAAAGATCAGTCATGGTTTACGTACGCATACAAATGCGATAGCACAATCGAGGGCATGCTGGTCATGTTGGACGAAATTCATGGTCAGTATAACAAACGCGAAAAACAAGACAACCTTTTTGATCAGTTGGAGCATGTTATTTTTAGTATGGAAGATATCGGTGATTATCCTGATAAAGAAGATCTCTACACTAAAATGAATGCTCGAGGGCTTCTCCTGACCCCTTTCGAGAATTTCAAAGCCGATCTCTTGGAACATATTAAAGGCGATAAAGGAGAAGCTGAGGAATACGGGAAATGGCTTGACGGCGATTTTCTCGATTTCTTCTGGAAGATTGCACAAACCAGTGAGAAGAGCAAAAATGTGCCCCCTCCGGATCCGCTCATGATGGAGTTTGTCAACCGATTTGCAGATGTCCATATGATCATTCAGACGCAAAACGACGAGGGATCTTCCTCAAACAAGGATGAAGAAACAACGAGTTTCTCTAATGATTATGTTTCCTTTACTCCTTATGAACATATTGGTGATAGAGGCAACGGATGGCAGCAGTTGAAAGATATCTTTCAATTCATCTATGAAGATCAGTCGGGAAAAGACATCTCTAAAGATCAGCAGGGGAACGATCTAGTCAAAAAAGTAGAAGAAGCATGGAAACCAGCGTGGGAACCAACTGCTTATGTCATTCCCTCCCCAACAAAAACGGCAAGAGAAGGTAAAGATCTCTGCATATTTGCCGCAATTTACCTCTACGTGGAAAAATTTAGGGAGAATGCTTTGCCATTCGAACAATGGATGCGCGTGTGTTGGAATATTGTTGAAAATATATACGATTCGACTAGGAAAAAAGGAAGTATACAGCTACTTAATAGGCTGGCTGGGCAATTGAATGATGAGCAGGAAGGTTCCGATATCTACGATAAACTCACCCATATCAACTTAGATCAAGTCGTAACGGGCAGCAAGCCAGATATCCAAAGACGCGTTCTCCGCGAAGAGATCGAGAAAGCACGAGCGATTAAAAATGGAATGATCGAAATGGCTCCATTAAAAGAAGCTGAAAAACGTTTCAAGGGCGCGATTTTTTTCCTTTTCGCAAGTGGGTACAATAAAAACGACGGATTTACAATTAAACCAGAGCATTGGGAAAAATTTGATGGCAAATGGGAAACAATTTGTGGATATGTCAAGGAGACGGGGGAAAGCACACCTGAGAAATGGGCGAAATTTTTGCGCAATATGTTTTCTTTATTAGATACAAATGATTTTCTTCTGGGGGGTTGCCCAATATTTGATTGTTCCAGCGATGGATTGTTATTAAAGAAAGATGAATATCTTAATCTCGTTTATCGAACGCTGAGTGCAGAGAACTTTGATAAAGAAAAGGATGAAAAAGAATTTAGAGACATTCTCAAACAGACAGAGGTTTCCCCTAACACTATTTTGAAAAACATGCCGTATGAAATTATAAAAGATATCATTGAAAAAGTAGTTTCAGAAGAGGCTGAAAAAAGAAATTACGCTTTATATGGTGAGTCTAATGTATGGATCGTTTACAGAAAGCACAAAGGCAATCAAAGTTATTATAACGATCGGCTTGTACTTTCTAAGGAATCTATTGACAGATACGCCATTCTCAAAGATTGTCTCGAAATGGGAGAGGTCAATATGGGAAAGCTCACTCGTTGGGGATACAATAGTTATTTTGAATATAAAGAAGTAAACTACACTTGGACTATCCTTCCTTTTAACGATGATGGGGGTAATAAACTAAATCGAATATACAAAAATAACGACAGAGAAAAGAGGAATGATGTCCCTGTACGTTGTCAGGACAAGGACGAGGACGTAGGAGAAATACAAGTGGATTCTGATATAAAAGAGCTCATTCAAAATGCAATCGATCGTTATTATCAGAAAGATTTAAGATCACACCTAAATAATTGAACTGTAATTCATTTGACTGACATACTCAGTCACATATCTGCCTGCTCATGTCCGCCAAACCACAGACCCGCTATATCAGCAATGAGGAGCACTATTCGGAGGTGCTGCGGCGGATGGAGCGTGTGAAGAGGGAGCTGTGGATCGGGACGGCGGATTTGAAGGACGTGTATATGCAGAATGGCACGCCGCTGCTGGGGTTGCTGGCAAAGTTGCTGAAGCGTGGGGTGAACGTGCGTCTCATCCACGCGAAGGAACCGGGGGAAAACTTCCGGGCAGATTTCGACCGCTACCCCATCCTCATCAAATCGCTTGAGCGTATGCTGTGTCCGCGCGTGCACTTCAAGCTCATCATCTACGACCTGACGACCGCATACATCGGTTCAGCGAACTTCACAGGGGCGGGGCTCGGTGCGAAAGGAGCGAAGCGACGGAACTTTGAAGCCGGCGTTCTCACGTCCGACCCCGTCCTTGTGCAGGCTGCCGTGGAGCAATTTGACACCCTATGGATGGGTGCGCCCTGCCGGAACTGCGCCCGCAAAGCCTACTGCGCCGACGGAGCAGATTGACCGACTTTCCTCTCCTGTTTATTCAATCGGGAGAGACATGATTGCCTTTTGCGCAGCTTGGGTAAGTTCAATACATGAGGAAATGAAGCAAACAATAAAAAACCGGGAATTGCGTAGAGCATCCCCAAAAGATGCTCCTCGCGGGTGAGTATGACACAAATTTTTTGGGGGGAAAGTGTTAGTGTTGTTTAAAAAATGTCTAATTTTTTCGACCTTGATAGTCAGCGATATACAAAAAAGCGCGTCTGGAAACCGTTGAAACCCTTAATAAATTTACGGCCAATCGCAAATAATTAAAAACAAAAAGTTTAGAAAAATATTTACGCTTGCCAACGAGGAGAGATCTCCTAAAATAACGCAGAACTTATGGACGCAGAAATCGAAACGATGCGCGAACTCTTTATGGAGTACGAACACGCTATCCGCGAGGAAAACTGTCCCGTGGAAAAAGTGCGCGAACTCCTGGCGAAGGGACTGAGCATCGATGCACAGACGGAAGACAGTACGGCGTTAATCATCGCGGCAGAATGCGGACGCTTGGACATTGTGAAGCTACTCATCGAAGCCGGCGCGGACATCAACCAGAACACACGGCAGTACACGGCCCTCATCGCCGCCGCAAAAAGGGGGCGACTTGATATCGTCAAGCATCTGCTGAAAATAGGAGCCATCGTCGAGCTCGGCAATGTGTATTACACGCCACTCATCGCCGCCGCGCAGGAAGAGCAGATCGCTGTCATGAAGTTTCTCATGAAAAAGGGAGCTGATGTCAACCAGAAGACGTGGTGGAACACTCCTCTTGTTGCCGCCGCAAAGCGAGGACGCATCAAAGCCGCGCAACTGCTGCTTGCCGCCGGGGCAGACATCAACAAGGGGACGAAAAAACACACGCCGCTCACCATAGCAGCTGAAAAAGGGCAAGAGGAAATGGTCAAGCTGCTGCTCGCCGCCGGGGCGCGAGTGGATGAGCAGAGGGATACCGGACCTGCGCTCCTGTGCGCTGTGTGTGCGCAGCACGTCAGCATCGTTCGGCTTCTTATCGGGGCGGGAGCGGATGTGAATGCGCAAACCATAAGCAACAGCCCCCTCCATGAGGCGGCAAGACAAGGTAATCCTGAAATCGTGCAGCTCTTGCTGGAATCCGGAGCGGACGTCAACCGACTCATCGGCAAAAAGACGCCTCTGAGCAGGGCCCTGGGAGAAAAGCACTACGACATCGCGCGCATCCTGCGCCAAGCCGGAGCCCTCTCCCCCAAAAAGCTCCTGGAACAGCAGACGATCGACGACAAGCTCCTGAATGCCCTCATCGGCAAGGATACATTCACCGTGCGCATTCGCAATTCCTACGGTCTGAGCCGCCTCGCCGACGTCGCCTTCGGCAGCCGCTGCACACTGGAGGAACTGCGCGATTTTCTCGAAGCCGGCGCCAGTCCCGATGCACACTGGAAAAGAACCAGCGCTCTCATCGCCGCCGTACGTGCTGAGCGCTCCGACCTCACGCAGCTCCTCCTTTCCGCCGGCGCCAATCCCAATCTGCTGACGGAAGAGGACGCGCCACTGGTCGCTGCCGTCGGCAACAGGGGCACCAAAATCATCGAGCTCCTGCTGGAAGCCGGGGCAGACCCCAACGTCTGTCCCAAGAAAGGCTGCACTCCGCTTATCGCCGCCGCAGCACAAAACCGTCCCGGCTGTGTCAGAATCCTTCTCGCCGCCGGGGCTGACCCGCACCGCGAGGTTGACGGAAAGGCCGCCCTGGATGTAGCGTTGGAGAATGAAAACGCAGAAATCGCGGAACTCCTGCGACGGGCAGCAGAGAGGGACAACGAGACAGAAAGTCAGAACACGTAAACCTTTAATCCGCATACGGCGGCGCTCCTATCAATTCAACCAACTTAACCTACTAAAACCATGGGTGACATCAATAAAATCAACAAGGCCATAGGCGAATACTTCACTGCGATGAAATCCGGAAATTACACGAGGGAGCAAGTCATCAAATGGCTCGAGGATGGGCTGATCCCGGGAGTCCAGTTGGGTATGCCTACAACTAAGTACACGCCCCTGATATTTGCGGCAGAGTACGGGCGGCTTGACGTGGTAGTACTGATGAAATTAGCAGCCGAGGCGCTAAAGCTGTCGAAGGAGAATGCAAAAAAATTGCGTCTTACTTTAGATGACGAAACGGTGCACTACACCCCGCTCATCGCTGCGGCGAAAGGAGGACACACGAATATTGTGAACTACCTGCTGGAACAAGGGGTCGATGTCAATCAAAAGACGCATTACAATACGGCACTCATGGTCGCTGCGGAGGAAAATCAACTCGAGGTTGCTAAGAAACTGATAGCAGCCGGGGCAAACCTGAATAAAGGAACAAAAAAATACACACCGCTCCTCTTGGCGGTGAAAAAACGTCATCCGGAAATGGTCCGCCTGCTTCTGGAAGCAGGTGCGAATATCAAGGTAAAAACGGAAGAAATGCTGGAGGCGGCGGTTTGGAATAATCAACCTAACATTCTGAAGCTTCTTCTGGATGCCGGAGCCCGTATCACCGGCAAAGGACAAAAAAGTTCGTATGACCGACTTATGCGCTATGCAGTCCAAAATACGTCAATAAAATCAATTAAACTTTTGCAATCAGTCGGGGCAACGCTCGATGAAAGTTTGGATCTCTGTCGGCTCTACGGCTGTCAATACTCCAATAAGACGTCCGATAAGGCGTACAAAGTAGCTAAGATACTCATTCAAGCCGGAGCGGATGTTAACCGAGTTGATGATTCGGGGAGAACTCCGTTGATCTACGTTGCTCGTATAGGAGACATCAAAAACGCACAACTCTTGATAGAATCCGGGGCAGATGTTAATCAGCACGGATCCGACTGTACTGCCCTTATCGAAGCGGCGCAATGTGGTCATAAGAAGTTTGTCCGCTTCCTGACAAGTGCAGGCGCAAGGCCGGACGCCGAGGATGATGGGGCCTCTCTTATCAGCTACATTCAAATGCAAGATATTGATACCGTCAAGCAACTGCTCGTTGACGGAGCCGATGTTAATGCAAGGAAAGACCGGAATACTCCGCTTCTGGAAGCTGTAGAGGGACAGAATGCGGAAATTGTGGAAATGCTCGTCCGGTACGGAGCCGATGTGAACCTGACGCCAAGTAAATCGGATCTCACCCCTGTCAGCGTGGCAGCATCCATGAAGAGTCTGCCGATCCTGCAATGCCTTGTTGAACACGGAGCCGATGTCAACATGAGAGTCACCGCATTCGGACCCGGCGTCTTCTGGGCTTACCCCCTAGAGGCGGCAGCCGGTCGCGGACTGCTGAACAACATGAAATACCTGCTGGCACATGGGGCACAATTCGATACCGTAAAGGAAGGGATGATGAGGTATGCTATTGAAGGCGGAAATTCTCGCATTGTGAAATTTCTCTTCGATGCCGGTATCAAAGTCAACGAATGCGAAGTTGCCGGTTATAGTCCTCTGCATCTTGCAGCGAGGGTAGGCAACCTTAAAATCACGGAAATGCTGCTCAAAGCCGGAGCAGATAAAAATCGAATATGGGGCAAGCAATCACCTCTGGATGAAGCCGTCTGTGGAGAACACAAAGATGTCGCAAATCTGCTGCGCAAGGTCGGTGGTTTCTCCGCGAAAAAGGCAACCTCACTGAACGAGCAACTCGTTGATTCCATCATTGGAAAAGAGAGTTTCTCCGTGCGTGCTCACACAAGCCTCGGATTCACCCACACGCAGTATTTTCCATGTCCTCATGGAACGGCAGCAGAATTGATGGGGCAGTTTAAAACGCGAAAGGAAGGAGGTCTTCCCAAAAGAATGGGGAAATGGAACGGATGCACACTCGAGGAAATGCAGAAACAGCTGGATGCCGGTGCTTCACCCAACGCGTACAATGGGTTAACAACGGCTCTCGCTGCAGCTATCACGTTAGGACGTGTTGACCTTACGACATGTCTTCTCCGTGCCGGAGCGGATCCGAATATAGTCGGTCGGCGGGAGTTTGGAGATACCCCTTTGACAGTCGCCGCGAGAGGAGGCAAAGAGGAAATTGTCAATCTGTTGCTGGATGCCGGGGCCGACCCTAATGTAAGCCCCAAAGGCGGTTATACACCGATCATTCATGCTATTTTCGGTAACGAAGTTCATATCGTGAAGATCCTGCTTGCAGCCGGTGCAAATATTCAAGTCGTATTACAGGATATCTATCCCCTCACTGCGGCGGTGGTGTGTGCGAACCCGGAAATTGTTAAAATGCTTCTCGCCGCCGGGGCTGACCCGCACCGAGAGGTCGGCGGAAAGACCGCCTTGGATGTAGCGTTGGAGAATGAAAACGCAGAAATCACCGAACTCCTGCGCCAAGCCGGAGCCAACTAACCTTTCACTTCAACAACTAACCACATACTACTATGAAAAATACAGAAACTACAATAACGGCAGAATTCAAAAAATGCTATCCGAAAGACGAGCACAGAGCCCTGGAGAAACTCGATGTACTCATGGAATCATGGGCAGAAAAATGGGCCAATGATTCGCATGCAGACAAGCATAGGTTCAAGACCGATGGATTTTATCCATACTATTTCCACCAAAAGCCTCGCGTACTCTTTATCGGACGCGACTCGTACAACGAGGAAAGTACAAAGGCTTGGGAAACGCGTTCGTATTTGAACGGGTATTACAATTCTTTCGTCAAAGGTGAGGGAGCACGCTATTCTCTCGACAATTCAATAGAGATTTTCCATAGCAGGCTCTTTTACATGATGCACGCCATCAATATGGGTTTCCCGAAGCGCGACTGGGGAAAGGTCCCCTTTTCGGAAAAAATCGCGATGGGTGACTTTAAGAAAGGTAAGCTCAGCTTCGCCTTCATGAATCTCTGCAAAATAACCAAAGAAGGGGAAGATCCTTCTGCAGGTTGGTCGGCCATCCGTCCGTTTGTGGACAACTATTACGCAGAAATCCGCCAAGAAATCGAAATCCTGGATCCGGACATCATCATCACGGCTAACTTGTTTGACCCACTTGGTAAGAAGCGGATGAGGCTGATTTTCGGAGATTGGGAGGATGTCGATTCGAATATTGAAGGGGGTGTCAATATCAGAAAGATAAATGACCACCCGATGTACATCTTTGATACCTTCCATTTTTCGTGTCCGCCGCGGTCCGAGGGTGGAACATACGATTATTTCTACGCACCCGTCCGCGATGCCTTCAAGAAAATTAAACGGCACATAAGAAAATGAGCCAATCGATATAAAACCGGGAATCGCGTAGAGCATCCCCAAAAAGATGCTCCGCGCGGGTGAGTATGACACAAATTCTTTTTATGTAAAGTGTTAGCATTACTCGAAAATGTCTAACTTTTCAACATTGATAGTCAGCGACATACAAAAAAGTGCGTCTGGAAACCGTTGAAAACCTTAATAAATTTACGCCCAATCGCAAATAATTAAAAACAAAAAGTTTAGAAAAATATTTACGCTTGCCAACGAGGAGGGATTTTCTACAATAACGCAGAACTTATGGACACAGAAATCGAAAAGATGCGCGAACTCTTTATGGAGTATGAACACGCCATCCGCGAGGAAAATTGTCCCGTGGAAAAAGTGCGCGAACTCCTGGAGGAGGGATTGAGCATCGACGCACGGACGGAAGATAGTACGGCGTTAATCATTGCGGCAGAATGCGGACGCTTGGACGTTGTGACGCTGCGTTGGAGAATGAAAACGCAGAAATCACCGAACTCCTGCGACGGGCAGGGTCCGACCAAGCAACCGACCGATCTTGACCTTGTATGAAAGAAGAAGAAAAAAAAGAGAAACTTCGGACCCGGTTGTATGCCGCCATCGAAAATGAGAAATGCACGCTCGGGCGAATTCGTCGGCTGATAGCGGACGGGGCGTTGGAAGCATCAAAGGAAGACGACTGGAGGGAGCGCTCACCGCTCTACCTGGCGGCGCAAGCCGGGAGGATGGATGTTGTGCAGCTCCTGCTGGAAGCCGGGGAGGATCCGACCGATCCACCGAATAAGGATGATGTGAGAAGCCGGGATAAGAAGACGCCGAGGACAGCCTTGAGCGTGGCGGCGCTGTGGGGGCATACGGACATCGTGCAGATGCTTCTGGATGCCGGGAAGGCGGCAAAGAAACGTCCGGATCTCGAAGGCGCGTTGTGCTCTGCCGTGTATGCCGGGAGGGTGGACCTGGTGCGGCTTTTTCTGGAGGCAGGGGCAGCGGTGGATCCGGAGCCGGATGAGGAAAGCTGTTGGCGTGACAACGAGACACCCCTCTCTCTCGCCATCAAGACCGAGCGACGGGAGCTGCTCGACCTGCTGCTCGATGCCGGAGCGAACATCAACCGCAACACGGGAAAAAACACCCCATTGTGCCTGGCGGCGCGTGCCAACGATCCGGAACTTATGCAGCACCTCATCGACCGCGGGGCAGATGTGAACGGCGCCACGGAAGAATACACCCCGCTCATCGCCGCGGCAAAGGAAGGTTTCGAGGAAAGTGTGCGTTTTCTCCTTGCCCACGGCGCGGATGTGAACCTGGCGACGCAACGATACACTCCACTCGCAGCGGGGGCCTGGGTCCGAAATGATCGCTTTGTGCCCATTGCTCGTGTCTTGCTGGAGGCCGGGGCGGATGTCAACAGGGTTGCGGGAAACTATACCCCACTCATCGATGCCGCAGAGGCTGAGCTGACGGAAGGCGTACGGCTGTTGCTGGAAGCCGGGGCCGACCCGAATAAACCGACGCGGAAGTACACGCCGCTTATTGCAGCTGCTGAGGGAAACAACACGGAGGTAACACGTATGTTGCTGGAAGCCGGGGCGGATGTCAATTTGGCTACGGAATACGCCACGCCTCTGATCGCCGCGGCATCCGATGGGTATTATATCGAGAATCTGCACGTACTGCTTGCCGCCGGCGCCGATGTCAACGCGGTAGCGAACGGCAAAAATGCCCGCGAAAATGCCCTGGACGAAGGGAACGTGAGGGGTGCGCACGTTTTACGATTCGCCGGCGCTCAAGATCATCCAAAAACTATTTTCTACAAAGAACACCGAGAGGGACTGAGACCGAAAGAAGAACACTTGGCAGAGGCTATTACCAACGGCTGCAGCGCGGAGGAATTCCGCAAGCTCATCCGCAACGGGCTGCCCAAAGTGAAGGAGCTTTCCGCCGAG
The DNA here is from genome assembly GCA_947601655.1 of uncultured Akkermansia sp. Classification (GTDB taxonomy): domain Bacteria; phylum Verrucomicrobiota; class Verrucomicrobiia; order Verrucomicrobiales; family Akkermansiaceae; genus Akkermansia. The sequence goes on along the minus strand of CANQGG010000016.1, from coordinate 4,083 downwards.
GAAGACGCGCCCTCGCCCCTCTACCTCGCTGCGCAGGCGGGACGGTGCGACCTGGTACAGATCCTGCTGGAGGCGGGGGCAGATGTGTTCCGCCGAACTTGGAGCTGTGATTCCGGTTCTACTCCGCGCACGGCGCTGAGCATCGCCGCCCGCCACGGACATATCGACGTCGTGCGCCAACTCATGGACAGCAAGCCGGATCCCCGCTGCTTGCGCTATTTTCCCGAGGTTCCGGATAAAGAGAAAATCGGCGAGGAGGAGTGGCAGAAACGCTACGTCCGGCAATTCCGCCGTTGTCTCGGATTCCAGGGCGCACTGAGCTCCGCCTGCCTCGCGGGGCATGCTGACATTGTGCGCCTCATCCTGGAGGCGGGGGCGGACGTGGATCTGGATGCGCATGAGTACCTGAACGATAACCCGCTCACCCTGGCCATCAAAGGCGAGCGGTGGGAGGTGATTGACATCCTGCTGGAAGCCGGGGCGGATGTGAATTGGGCTCACTATATGGATATGCCGCTGGGCGTCGCCGCCCGCACCAATAATGTGAAGCTTATGGAGCATCTGATCGCTCACGGAGCCAAAATCAACCCGAAGCTCAGAAGAGGCTTCTTCGATGCCTACACCCCGCTCATATCTGCGGCGGATGAGGGCGGTGAGGAAAGCGTCCGTTTTCTGCTGGACCACGGGGCGGATGTGAATGCCAAAACGCGGGGGACGACTCCTCTCATCGAGGCTATGAGCTTCGGGCGTGAAGGGGTAGTGCGGCTGCTGCTTGCCGCCGGTGCCGATGTGAATGCCGTGGGTCGCTTCCATACTCCACTTTCGGCAGCGGCGGAAAGTGGAGACCCCACCCTTGTGCATATGCTGCTGGACGTCGGAGCGGACCCGAATCTCGGAGCAGAGCGTTTCACTAACCCGCTCATTGCCGCCGCAGAAATAGGGCATGCGGAGATAGCGTGGATGTTGCTTGCCGCCGGTGCCGATGTGAACGCCGCCACAGACAACAAAACCCCGCTTATCGTAGCGGCAGGTCAAATACGGGAGAGCATAGTGCAGCTGATGTTGGATCATGGGGCGGATGTCAATGCGGTGGCAGGGGGCGAGACGGCCCTCATGAACGCTCTGGAGCGGAATCATCTCGCTATCGCCCGTCTCCTCCGTCGTGCCGGCGCCGTGGATATTCCTACCCAATTCGTATGGAACAAATGACCATAGAATCGACTCCTTTTTCTTTCCTTTCAACCAATAACAAACAACCTCAACAACCACACACAATCATGACAAAGACAGAACGACTCAATCAGCACCTCATCCAGGAAATCTCTGATTCAGAGGCATCTGTGGATGTAGTTCGAACCCTCATTGATACCGGGGCGGATGTCAATGCACAGGCTCAGGAAGGAGATTACGGCACAGCGCTCATCGCGGCGGCGTTTGTAGGAAACGTGGATATCGTCAAGCTGTTGCTGGAAGCCGGAGCCGATGTCAATGTACAGGCTCAGGAAGGAGATTACGGTACAGCGCTCATCGCGGCAGCGGGAAGAGAGAGCGAGGAGATCGTCAAGCTGCTGCTCGATGCCGGGGCAGATGTTAATACGCAGGCCCATGTCAATGCGCAGACCATGATCGGATATTCTTATGTCACAGCGCTCATCGAGGCAGCAAAAGGAGGGAACTTGAAGATCATCAAGCTGTTGCTCGATGCCGGGGCCGATGTCAATGCACAGGCTCAGGAAGGAGATTACGGCACAGCGCTCATCGCGGCGGCGTTTGTAGGAAACGTGGATATCGTCAAGCTGTTGCTGGAAGCCGGGGCCGATGTCAATGTACAGGCTCAGGAAGGAGATTACGGTACAGCGCTCATCGCGGCAGCAAAAGGAGGGAACTTGAAAATCATCAAGCTGCTGCTGGAAGCCGGAGCCGATGTGAATGCTCAACCGCAGGTGGGGGATTACGGCACAGTGCTCATCGCGGCGGCAAGAAGAGGGGATGAGGATATCGTCAAACTGCTGCTGGAAGCCGGAGCCGATGTCAATGCGCAGGCTCAAAGAGGTTGTGGCACAGCGCTCAACGCGGCGGTGGCAAGGGGAAAAGCGGATATCGTCAAACTGTTGCTGGAAGCCGGAGCCGATGTCAATGTGCAGGCTCAGACCGGGTATTGCTGGATAGCCCTCATCGCGGCGGTGGAAGGAGAAAATTTGGAGATCGCCAAGCTGCTGCTGGATACCGGAGCCGATGTCAATGCACAGGCTCAGCACGGGAGTTACGGAACAGCGCTCATCGCGGCAGCGGGAAGGGGAAAAGCGGAGATCGCCAAGCTGCTGCTGGATGCCGGAGCCGATATCAATGCGCAGGGTCAGGTTGGGGATTACGGCACAGCCCTTATCGCGGCAGCGGAAAGAGAAAATTTGGAGATTATCAAGCTGCTGCTGGAAGCCGGAGCCGATGTCAATGCACAGGCTCAGGAAGGAGATTGCGGCACAGCGCTCATCGCGGCAGCGGAAAGAGAAAATTTGGAGATTATCAAGCTGCTGCTGGAAGCCGGAGCCGATGTCAATGCGCAGGGTCAGGTTGGGGATTACGGCACAGCCCTTATCGCGGCAGCAGGAAGAGAAAATTTGGAGATTATCAAGCTGCTGCTGGATGCCGGAGCAGGTGTTAATGTGCCGGGTCAGGTGGGGTATTTCGGCACACCTCTCATTGCGGCGGCGTTTGTAGGGAACGTGGAGATCGTTAAGCTGTTGCTGGAGGCCGGAGCCGATGTCAATGCGCAGGCTCAGGACGGGAATTACGGGACAGCCCTCATCGCGGTGCTGGGGCTGGGAGATTGGGACGAGGAGGAGGTGGTGCAAATTGGAAACGAGGATATCGTTAAACTGTTGCTGGAAGCCGGAGCCGATGTCAATGCGCAGGCTCAAATTGGACGTGACCGCATGATCCTCATCGCGGCGGCGGAAAGAGGAACCGAGGATACCGTCAAACTGCTGCTGGAAGCAGGGGCGGATGTCAATGCGCAGGCTCAGGACGGGAGTTACGGCACAGCGCTCATCGCGGCGGCAAGAAGAGGGGATGAGGATATCGTCAAACTGCTGCTGGATGCCGGAGCCGATGTCAATGCGCAGGCTCAAAGAGGTTGTGGCACAGCGCTCATCGCGGCAGCGGGAGGAGAAAATTTGGAGGTCATCAAACTGCTCCTGGAAGCCGGAGTCGATGTCAATGCACAGGCTCAGGACGGGGGTCGCGGCACAGCTCTCATCGCGGCAGCGGGAGAAGAAAGCTTGGATATCGTCAAGCTGCTGCTCGATGCCGGGGCAGACGTCAATGCGCAGGCTCAGACCGGGCGTTACGGCACAGCTCTCATCTCGGCTGCGGGAGGAGAAAATTTGGAGATCATCAAGCTACTGCTGAAAGCCGAGGCAGATGTCAATGATCAACCGCAGGTGGGGGAGTATGGCACGGCACTCATTGCGGCGGCGAGAAGAGGGGACAAGGATATCGTTAAACTGCTGCTGGAAGCCGGAGCGGATGTCAATGCGTTGGCTCAGATCGGGGATTATGGCACGGCACTCATTGCGGCGGCGAGAAGAGAGGACGAGCATATCGTTAAACTGCTGCTGGAAGCCGGAGCGGATGTCCATGCACAGGCTCAGGCCGGAGATGACAGCATGGCCCTCATTGCGGCTGCAAGAGGAGGGAATTTGGATATCGTCAAGCTGCTGCTCGATGCCGGGGCGGATGTTCAAGTGTTGGTTCAGGCCGGGCGTTCTGGCACGGTCCTCATCGCGGCAGCGGAAGGAGGGAACGTGGATATCGTTAAGCTGTTGCTGGAAGCCGGAGCCGATGTCAATGCGCAGGCTCAGGACAATTACGGCACAGCCCTCATTGCGGCAGCGGTAGTAGAAAACGAGGACATTGTCAAACTGTTGCTGGAAGCCGGAGCCGATGTCAATGCGCAGGCTCAGACCGGGGAGTACGGTGCGGCACTCATTGCGGCAGCGGTAGTAAGAAACGAGGACATTGTCAAACTGTTGCTGGAAGCCGGAGCCGATGTCAATGCGCAGGCTCAGACCGGGGAGTACGGTG
>CANQGG010000015.1 GCA_947601655.1 uncultured Akkermansia sp. | reverse complement strand
ATACTCTTTTCTGAGGAAACAAATCAACCTTCCTTTTTTTTGTCTTCTCTTACCCTCCCTCATTATTTTCTTGGGACACGTGTGGCTCACCTCTTCTGCCACTAAATTTGTGCTTGACATGCGCACATTTTAGGCTATCATGAGGCGCCCGCGCCACACGGCAACTAACTTTTCATTATTAGTCACACATATCACTATGAGCAAGAGAACTTACCAGCCTTCCAAACGCTGCCGCAAGCGCCAATTTGGTTTCCGTGCTCGCATGGCCTCCAAAAATGGTCGCGCTATTCTGGCACGCCGCCGTGCTAAGGGACGCAAGCGTCTGATGCCCAAGGGCGCTGAGGTGCACTACAAGCGCCACACTATCCAACACGGGGTCTGATCCTCATCCGTCCGTGGGACGGACGAGGCGGCTATCCCTCCTTCGTTAGATTGACTATCTTCTTCCCCACGAGATGCAGCTGCGGCGGTGCCACACACTGAAGCGAACACGGGAATTTTCCTATGTGCGTGCCGTGGGAGACTCCTGCGCCGGACGCTATTTCGTGCTGAGTTCTGCTCCCATCCCTGTGGTGCAATTTGCTGAATCTGAGCCGTCTCGCTTCGGCATCATTGTCACCAAACGCATTGGTTGCGCCGTTTTGCGCAACACCTTGCGACGGCGCGTGCGCGAGCTCCTGCGCGCATATGGAGAGCCGTTGAAAAAGGGGCTCTACGTCGTTCTCCTCCTCCGACAGGCAGCGGCGACCGCCGATTTTCCCGCTCTACGAAAGGATTTTCTCGGCTTGCTCAACAGACTCAATAAGTGAACAACTCTTCCCATGTTGGCGCGTTTCCTCATCCGATCTGTCCGATTCTACCAGCGGTACATCAGCAAACCTCTGCATGCGCTGGCAGGTCCCTATTCGGGTTGTCGCTTCACGCCCAGTTGCTCTGCCTACTTTATCGGAGCGGTACAGACGCACGGAGCCGTGCGCGGCACGCTGATGGGATTGTGGCGCATCCTGCGTTGCAATCCCTGGGGCGGGCACGGTTATGACCCAGTTCCACCTCGCAAAACCACCTGAAACCAATTCTTCTTAACTCGACACAGTATCATGGATAAAACAGCTTGGATTGTCGTCTCCCTCTGCGCCGTCCTCATCGGCGTAAACATGTGGCTCACGCCGGAGCAGTCATCACACCCAGGGCAACCGTCTCCACAGGTTGCACAGGTCCCTGCTGATCCGACTGCTCAATCTCACGATGAACAGAGTTCCTCTGCTGCAACTGCAGCCACTGAAGCCGTACCCGTGCCCACCGGGGTGGATCTCACTCCCGTGGCAGAACTTACCTCTCACGATGCAGAGGGCAAGCCCCTGGCCACTTTCCGTTTCAGTGCAACAGGCGCTTCTCTTGCCGATGTTGAAATGGTCGACAAACCCATCAACAGCACGAAAGAAGATCTTCTTGCCTCCGTACGGCTTAATTCCCTCGCTAAGCAGGGAATTGGCACACTCATGTTCCGCCTCAATGAGCAGACGGCTCCAATCTTTGACAACACGGTATACCGTCTTGTTCCGGAGGATACGAATGATCGACAGGTCACTTTTGAGGGTCAACTCAACGATCTGAAAATCCGCAAAGTTTACTCCCTGAAACCTCTCAAAGATACGGAAGGCAATTCTGTTGAGGGGCACGCCTATTGCCTGCACCTGAGCATCACCGTGCAAAATACCGGCAAGCTTGCTCGCCTTGCTCAGCAGTGGGGTGTGTACGCCGGCGCCACTGCTCCTATCTCCTCTCGCGAATGGCAGCAATACACCTACTACATCCGCTATGAAGATAAATCCTTCCATAAAGAAAACGCCGGAAGTTTCTCATCCTGGTTCGGGGGAAATAAAGCCCGCATTTTCGACACGAATTGCAATACCATTGGCTGGGTGGGAGTGATGAACCAATACTACGCCACCCTGCTGCGACCAGTGCAGGGGGAGCCGGTAAGCTCCTATTATGCTGCTCCGGTAGCAGGGCTGCAGGTTCCCGGTAGCGACAAACCAGATGTCACGGGCGTGGAAGCAGCCATCGGTATACCCTCTTTCACCCTAGCAGCTACCACGGATCAGCAGGTTGGCGGCAGCAAAACGCTCGAGTATGACCTCTTCACCGGTCCGAAGCTCAATCTCATGCTCAGCGATCTTACAAAGGAATTCCCCAAAATTGACTACATCATGGATTATGGGGTGTTCCATATCATCAGCTACCCCATGAATTACCTGATCAACGTCTTCTACCGTTGGTTCGGCAACTGGGGCTGGGCTATCGTCGCCATGACCTTTGTGGTGCGCCTGATCATCTGGCCGCTTTATCGCAAAAGCTACACAAGCATGAAGAGCATGAGCCTGCTGCAACCTAAGGTTCAGGAAATACGCCAAAAGTATGCCAATAACCAGCAGAAGGCCAGTCAGGAAATGATCAAGCTCTACCGCGACTACAACATCTCTCCCATGGGGGGATGCCTGCCAATGTTTTTGCAGATTCCTATCTTTTTCTCCTTCTTCTACGTGCTGCAAACAGCAGCAGAATTCCGTGGCGCTCCCTTTATCGGCTGGGTCACCGACCTCTCGCAGATGGATACGGTAGCTACTCTCCCCCTAATGGGATGGGACATTCCCATCAACGTTCTACCCATCATCATGGCGATCACCATGATCCTGCAAATGCGCATGACTCCACAGGTAGGCGGAGACCCCATGCAGCAGCGTATCATTCGTCTCATGCCCCTGTTCTTTTTCGCTTTCTGCTATACCTACCCCAGCGCACTTGCTCTGTACTGGACCACTACCAACCTCATCTCCATCGTGCAGACCAGGATCATCCGGCGTCTGCCCCAACCGGAGCTCAAAAAGGTGGATCCAACCAAACGTAAAGGCAAGAAAAGCTTTTTCGAGCGCATGGCTGAGCTTCAGCAGGAAGAACTCAAGCGGCGCGCCCAACAACAACGCTGATTGATTACCTACTCCCCGTACCGCCTCCAAGCTTCTGTCCCACGCGGAGAGAGCGTAAGGAATGGTGCCTGATTGACCCATCTTCCCCCACCTCCAAGATTTTCCCTCTGTTCCCTCGCTCCTGCCAGCACGGAAAAGCGTGTTTATCAGCTGAAATGCATCTCTCGGCGCATGAAGGGGGCAGTCACGCTTTTGGAAGAGCGAGCAACTTGGCGGACTGAACCCTGAGCAACGATTTTTCCACCGTCGCTTCCGGCTCCGGGACCGATGTCGATTACATAATCCGCCTCGCAAATGAGTTCGAGATTGTGTTCGATAACAACCACCGTGTTGCCGAGTTCGACGAGGCGACGCAGCACCTGCACTAGGAGACGCACATCCTGAGGATGCAGACCTATGGTTGGCTCCTCGATGAGGTAGAGATCCTGAGGCATGGGGCGCCCGCGGCGAATGGCAGTGAGGGCGGCGCGCCGCCCTTTGATGAGTTCCGAAATAAGTTTGACGCGTTGCGCTTCACCTCCGGAAAGCGTGTTGCTGGCTTGACCAAGAGTGAGGTAACCCAGACCGGTATCGCAAAGCAAGCGCAGCGGATCCGCCAGGCGCGGCTGATTCTCGAAGAAATCTGCCGCCTGCTCCATATTCATCTCCAACACCTCAGCAATGGTCTTACCGTGAAACCTCACTTGCAAGGTACGGGAATTATAGCGTGAACCACGGCAAGTTTCGCATGGCACAGCGCAGGGAGGGAGAAAATCCATTTCACGCCGGACAAAGCCTGTTCCTTTGCAGTCCGGGCAATTGCCGGAAGATGTATTGAATGAAAAACGACTCGCATCGAAGCCCAACCGCCTTGCATCTGCTGACTCTGCGAACAATCTGCGAATTTCGTCAAAAATGCCGATGTATGTAGCGGGTGTGGAACGTGGAGTCTTCCCAAGGGGAGACTGATCCACCATGTAGAGCGCGCGAATTGAATTAAGCCCCTTGTATGATTTCCAACATTTCTGCACATCGCAAGCACCGACGGCATGCCGTACGGCTGCACTGAGAGTCTCTATCGCTAACGATGTTTTTCCAGCGCCGGATGGACCGGTCACTACCGTGAAGCGCGCACGCGGAATCCGCAGATCCACGCCGCGAAGGTTGTGCAGAGTGCAGCCTGAGACTTCCAGCCACTCGGCATCCTTCACCGACAGCCATTTACCGCAGAAGGGATGAGGTTCGGGATGGGCAAGTGCATGTGCAGTGACTGAGGCAGGATTTTTCATCACTTGCTCGAACGTGCCCTGCGCCACGATGCTACCTCCGCGCACACCGGCGCCGGGACCGAGGTCAATGAGGTGATCAGCACAGCGCATGGTATCCTCATCATGCTCCACAACGAGCAGCGTATTGCCACGATTTTTCAGCTCCTTCAACGTAACAAGAAGTCGCTCGTTGTCACGCGGGTGCAGGCCAATGGTCGGCTCATCCAGCACGTACAATACGCCGCGCAGATTTGAACCAAGCTGCGCCGCCAGACGAATTCGCTGGATCTCCCCGCCGGAGAGCGTAGTAGCAGAACGATTCATGGAGAGATAACCAAGACCTACTCCCTGGAGAAACCGCAGGCGCGGCTCAATCTCAGCCATCACGTTGCGTGCAATCTCCGCCGAGCGTCCGGCGAAGCGCCAATCTTGCACCGTGCGCAGCGCCTCAGAGGCATCCATTTCTCCCATTTCTGCGATATTACGACCAAACAAAGTGACCTTGAGGGCAAAGGAATTCAACCGCAACCCACCACAAGTCGGGCATACGCAGGAGGATTCTCCCTTATCTGCCGCCTGCTCAGCTTCCAAATCGTAGCGAAGCTCCTTCTCCAACTCGCTGACGCGGGCATCGTCATCGCGATGAGAACGGGTACGCCGCTGCACAAATCCATTGCCCAAGCATGTAGGGCACCATCCATGTGGCGAATTGAACGAAAATGTCGACGGCTCGGGGTCAGCATAACTCTCCCCACACTTGGGGCACGTGAGGCGTGTACCGAGTAGCGTGGCATTTCTGAGCTTACCATTAGTGATGAGCCTCAGGAACCCGTCACCCATCTCCAGCGAACGATCAATGCATTCTACAAGAGTGGAGGAGTCACAGTCTCTACCGTTCATGGTGATGCGACTTTTCTTCACGGCAAGCACGGCGGTTACCACATCCACATCGTGGTTGCTGTAACGATCCAGCGGGGTAAAGGTATCCGGCGTCATCAACTTACCATCTGCGATAAGATAGGGATACTTCTTTTTAGCGGCCCAGCGTGCAAGATCAGCGTAGTGTCCCTTACGATTGCGCACTACAGGAACGGCAATCATGAGTTCGCGCGGACGCTTCTCCAGTTCCTGCAACACGACGTCATGAATCTCCTCAGGTGAACGGCGGCCCACCTCCACGCCGCAGCGAGGACAATGCGGCTTACCGAGTTTCGCGTAAAGAAGACGCAAGAATTGCCAGATCTCCGTCACTGTACCCACTGTGGACTTGCACCCGCCACGAGAGCGGTTTTGCTCAATAGCCACTGTCGGCGGTAAGCCCGTGAGGGCGTCGATATCCGGCGTCTCCATCTGCTCGGTGAATTGCCGCGCATACGGACTCATCACATCCAGAAACCTCTTTTGACCTTCGGCAAAAATAATATCAAATGCCAGCGTACTCTTTCCACTGCCGGAAAGTCCGGTCACCACGGTCATCTCATGCAGTCGGATGTCCACATCTATGTTCTTGAGCAAATGATGCCGTGCACCACGCAGACAAATCGCATGCGTAGCCTTGTTTGGCTCACTCCTTCGGAGCTCCATTGCGCTTTTATCTCTACGAATTTTCTTCCCAAGAAGAGGGGCAAGATAAGCAGCGGTGTATCCCTTGCCGGAAGCAACTAACTGCTCAGGCGTTCCGGAAGCCACAATAGCGCCACCGTCCTTCCCTCCTTCCGGGCCGAGATCAATCACATAATCCGCGCATTTAATCAGTTCAAGGTTGTGCTCGATGACCAGCAAAGAATGCCCTTGATCCACCAGACGTGAGAACACGCGCAGCAGCACCTCCAAATCTGCAAAATGCAGCCCTGTTCCAGGTTCATCAAGGATCAGGAGATTCCCCTTCCCAGCCTTGTCGGCAGAGGATGTTTCGGAAAGGATTCGTGCCAGTTTGAGCCGCTGATTCTCGCCACCGGAAAGAGTGTGCAACGGTTGCCCGAGCGCGAGGTGCCCCAGTCCGACCTCCTGCAACAGAGAGAGACCTTCAACAATGCGCCGCGCCGATGCACTCTGCTCTTCTCCAAAAAAGCTCAATGCACTTTTCACATCCATTGCCAGCACCTGCGCCATATTCAATCCTCGATGGGTGATGCTGAGCGCCTGCTGTGTGTACCGCGTGCCGTGGCAGAGGGCGCATGGCACAAAAATATCTGAGAGAAATTGCATCTCCACTTTTTCCATACCAAGTCCGGCACAGCGCGAGCAGCGCCCTTCCCCGCTGTTGAAGGAAAAATAGCCTGGCTTAAGTCCGCGCGCCATGGCTGCAGGTTCCTGCACAAAAAGAGCTCGAATATCCTCGAAAAACTTCATGTAAAGCGCGGGTGAGGAACGCGGCGTACGCACGATAGGACTCTGATCCACCAACACCACATCCTGAAGTTTCCCCTGTCCCTTCAGGGATTTTACATGCACTTTCTCCTCGTCATCAAGGCTCTCCGGGTGCAGCGTGCCGTAGAGAACCTGACAAGCCAGGGTACTCTTGCCGCTGCCGGACACCCCTGTAAGGCAGGCATACACCCCGAGCGGCAAATCAACATCCAACCCATGAAGATTGTGGCACTCGGCTCCGCGAATACGTATCCAGTTTTTAGGTTTGCGACGACGTTTCGGAATAGGGATACTGCGAGAACCGCTAAGGTATTGACCGGTGAGAGAATCCTTGTCCTTTTCGATGCCCGCAGGCGCCCCAGCGTACACCAGCTCACCACCTGCGCTGCCACTGCCGGGTCCGAGATCTACCAAGTAATCTGCCGCGCGCATCACCGCCTCTTCATGCTCCACGACAACCAGTGTGTTGCCACGATCAGCAAGCCGTCGCATGGAAGTGATAAGTCTCGCCGTATCGCGTGAATGGAGACCCACAGTAGGTTCATCCAGCACAAAAAGAGTTTCAGTAAGCGCCGCCCCAAGACAGGCGGTAAGACTCACGCGCTCCACCTCTCCCCCTGAAAGCGAACGAGTGAGTCGCGAGGCGCTCAGGTACGGAAGCCCGACCTCGCAGAGGTAAGCCACGCGACTGCGAAGCTCGCGCGCCGCCTGTGCCAGGGAACGATCTTCACCCACCGCTGGCAACACGTACGCATCCACCCACTGTAACATCTCATCCATCGGCAAGCTCTGGACCTGCGGCACGGTGAGTTTCCCAAGGGTAAACGCCAATGCCTCCGGTCGCAAACGCCCGCCTCCGCACTCCGGGCAAACGCTGTACACACGGTAGTAGGAGAGAAACACGCGCACGGAAAGCTTGTGTGCATGCTTCTCCATGTCCTCAAAAATGCCTTTATAACCGTACCAATAACCGTTGTCGTACGCCTGCCACACATCCATATCTCCGCAATTACCATACAGAACCCAATCCCGTTCTTTTTTCGTGAGTTTCTTCCACGGCACATCGAGTCTGACTGCCTTTTCCTTGCGGTTCACACGCAACAAATCCTTATAGCATGCTGAGAGCGTGGGAGAGGAGAGCATTTTCAAAGCTCCATCGCGCAGGCTCAGTTCGGGCTCGATTCCCTTGTTGTAGTCGTACGAAATGGCACGCCCGTACCCTTTGCAGGCCGGACACGCTCCGAGCGGTGAATTCCCGCTGAATAGCCCCGGCTGCGGCTCGAGAAGCGGGTACCAATCACTGCGGTACTCAACAGGTTTGCCCCACGTGCCATCCCCTGCTTTTAAGCTGATGAGCGTTATATTTTGTCCGTGTTGGAAAGCATTTTCCGCCGCCTCAATGAGGCGATGTTTACTCTCCGGACGTATACGGAGACGATCCTGCACTACCACCCATTTCTTCATGCCGAGTGCGCGTTTCTCCGCCTCCTCCAATCGTAGCACCTTTCCCTTCACAAGCACGCGCAAAAATCCCTGCCCCATCAACGCTTCACGCATCTCGTCAAACGTGCCCACAGGTTCGATTCCAAAACATACCAGCGCCTCACTCCCGTCGTGCTCTCGCAACAGCTCTTCAGCCACCCCGGCAGGCGTCGTCGGTCGCACTACTCTCCCATGCTCATCCCTACCTTCCGCGAGGCGGGAGAACACGAGTTTGAGGTACTCATTGATTCCAGTCATGGTGCCCACTGTAGAACGTGAATTCTTCACAGAGTTACGCTGTCCAAGAGCAATAGCGGGCGGCACATGATCCACGCTCTCCACCGCCGGCTTGTCCATGCGGTCCATGAACTGCCGCACATACGGGGAAAAGGTCTCCATATAACGTCGCTGCCCCTCTGCATACAGTGTACTGATTGCCAGCGAAGTCTTACCGCTGCCACTCGGACCGGTTACCACTGTCAATTTTCCCAGAGGAATATCCACATCTACCCGTTTGAGATTATGCTCTGCCGCCCCGCGGATTCGTATAAAATCAGCCGCATGCTCATCCATGCCCCTATTCTACCCCTTCACCCAGGCCTTTGCAAACTGTATTCGCTTTTTCCTGGAGCAATGTGGAGTGCAATGTTAAACGTATACTCTCTAATTTTTCTCCAAAAAGGACTTGTCAAACTGTCTAAGTATGATATGATGCTTCTCGTTCATCGCGGGTATAGCTTAATGGTAAAGCTCCAGCCTTCCAAGCTGATTATGCGGGTTCGATTCCCGCTACCCGCTTTTGTCCTTTATCACTGCCTCGACCGGGAGATTCCCTCCACTCGGACCGCCCCGCAAATGCCATGGTCAACGAGCAAAAAGTCCTCCTGCTGAGTATCGGATACGGTCGCGGTCATCATTCTGCCGCCCATGCGCTGTCTGAGGAAATGCAACGTCGCGGTTGGACGGCGGATGTTCTGGATGTCTGCGCAGAGGCGTGTCCTTCTCTCTTCAGTCTCACGCAAATCTTCTATCGCGCCTGCGTTCGGCGTCTGCCATGGCTCTGGGGACTTGCCTACGCGCAAATTGACTCGGCGAATTGGGCTCACCTGCTACATTTGCCTGGTATTTCGCACAGCATGAAATTTCTGCGACGACGCTTGCAGGCTTCCTCACCCCGACTTATTGTCTGCACCTACCCCCTATACGCCTACATGCTGGATGCCTTCACTCAGGAGGGATGGTTCAAAACTCCCTACGCCGTCGTCGTTACTGATGCAATTAACGTGAACAGCGCCTGGGTTCAATCTCAGGCGCCGCTCATCTGCCTACCAGAATCCACTGGCCGCGCCACACTCGCCCGGCGTTTTTCCATTTCCCCCACTCGAATCGTTGCATCGGGGTTTCCCGTACGCGCAGCATTCTTCCCCTGCCCGCACCTTCCCGTCCCGGCTCCGGATGGCGATGGCCTGCACATCATGTATGGAGCGCATGCCCCACTCTCGAGGGTGCGCGACGACTTGGTTGCTCTGCTAGATGCCTACCCCCGCTGCCGTATCACAGTGCTGGCAGAAGAACGCGAATCACACCTGCGCCGAATGCTTGCAAAGGAAATCCCGGACATCCCGACATCTTCCCTCCGTTTTTACGGGACTGATGGCTCCGACCCCGCTATCCCTCTCCGAAGTGCTCATCTTTACATCGGCAAAGCCGGGGCTTCTACCGTTTTTGAGGCCTACTCCACCCTTACTCCAATGCTCATCAACTACGCGCTTCCCGGTCAGGAAGAAGGGAATCTGCGTCTTCTCTTGGAAGACGGCGCTGGAATGCTTATCAGCAGTACTGAAGAGCTTCTCTTCACCATGCACCGGCTGATGGAACACGGCGCGGCAGGACTCTCGCGCATGCGGCGAGCCATGCAAGCTGCAGCACGGGGTGGCGGTGCAACCAGCACAGTCGATGTCCTGCTTTCACGCTTCTTCCCTTCCTGCCATACTGATGTTCTATGACAACGAGACTGCTCATCGATAATTCCAACACGCGCACAAAATTTATTCGTGCGGACGGTGCCAAACTCTGTGGCGATGTGCGCAGCCTGCCTACCTCTTCCCTTTCCCCGTCTGCGGTACAAGATTTGCTACGAGGCTGGGAGTATGATGCAGCAGTGATCTGCTCAGTAGTACCCGATGCGGTAAAGATTCTCCGAGCAGCTCTCAGCTGTCCCTCCTTTGAAATATCTGCAAGCTTTCCCACTTCCCTCGGCAAGCAACTACTACGCTACTACCCGCACCCGGAAACGTTGGGAGCCGATCGCCTTGCTAATGCAGCTGCCGTTGCCGCACACACACACCTTCCTTGTATCGCGGCAGATCTTGGCACTGCCTGCACTTTCGATGCGATAGATCTACGAGATGGCTCGCCAGCCCTCATCGGCGGAGCGATAACGCCCGGACTGCAGGCATTCGCCTCAGCTCTTTCATCTACCACGGCGCAACTCCCCTCCATTCCACTACCCAATTCGCTCCCGGCATCGCTCCAACCCCTCATGGCGACTAACACTCGAGAAGCAATCCTCGCCGGATGCGTCCATGGCTTCCGTGGCATGACTGAAGGAATCCTACGGGATTTCGGTGAGCTGTTCGGCTCCCCACCTGCCATTGTCCTCACTGGCGGTGATGCTCCCCTTTGCGCTTCATTGCCCTTTCCCTCCATTGAAATTGACAATTTACTTACTTTCAAAGGAATGTTAAGATTAATCCTCTGATTTTTTCCTTTTCCCTCTTTTCATTGCAAATAAAGATTGCTTTTCGGAGATTTTTGGAATAGAATGGGGGCACCTAATTAGTCTCACATACTAAAATCATGTCCGACAACATTGAATCCCAGGTAATTGATGTCATCGTTGAACAACTCGGCGTTGACCGTGAAAAGGTGACCCCTGATGCCAAGTTCATCGACGATCTCGGCGCAGACTCTCTCGACACCGTGGAGCTTGTCATGACCTTTGAGGAAAAGTTTTCCGTGGAGGTGCCTGATGAGGACGCCGAGAAGCTCAAGTCTGTGGCGGACGTTGTGGCCTATATCAAGGAGCACAAAGCCTGATCTCTCCCAATTTATTGAACTTTCGGGCGGTTTCCTCCACTGCGGACGGAACCGCCCATTTCGTTAAAAGACACCACATTTCAGCAAAATCTTTCGCCCCACAATCCTACATTGCCTGTGAACTCCACCAATTTCGAGTATGCCATGCGCCATACGCGTGTCCTGTATGCGCCGTACAGACGTATTGAGTCCTTCGGAGAGACTCGCTTTTCCTTTCGTCTCGTAAGCGAGCCGATGGATTCTGTCGGGGAGTCTCGCATACGCAGCGGATGGGTGGAAGCTGGTCGCCCCCGCATCCTTAAGCCATCTTCAATGCGAGGGATCGAAACCGAGGGATTCAGTCCTGTAGCTGCAAGGATGTTCGAATGGATGCGCGAGCACGGTGCTCCCCTCCAAGCTCTCGTGCAGTACGGATTTCAATTCAGCCGATCGGAAGTTGAAGAGGAACTGTTGCATGAGGATGTTCGCGAAGTGGCAGACCGTATCGTACGCGATGCAGAAACATCCGGAGACCTCTTCCGCACCGTCATTGAGTGCGTAGACGATGCATGGGAGGTTTCCCTACTCTACTTTATGCTTGAAATGGTTCAGCAGTCCCATGAAATTAATCTATTTGATTTTAAGCGTCGCGGTTTGCTGTAGCCTTTTTCCCGCCGCGGCACAGGACAATTATAGCCTCTGGCCACGCCGTCCGGACGAACTCCAGCAGGCTCGTCGACTCATCAGTGAGGGCAATACGGATGAAGCGCTCGTCCTCCTTCGTCCCTTTATCAATAAGCAGGGATTTGCAGGCCGCGAAGCCCGTCATCTTGTCAGCGCCATTCGAATCCGACTCTACCTCACTCCGCGTCATCCCCGCGCCCGCACCCATACAGTGCGACGAGGGGAAAATATTGAACGAGTTGCAACGGCTTATCATAGTTCAGCCGAGCTTATCATGCTCATGAACGGTTTACTTAATCCCTCCAACCTCCGCATTGGTCAGCACCTACGCGTCGCGCCTGTGGATCTTCGCGTAGAGATTCATCTCACAGCCCACGAAATTTCCATGTGGGATGGACGCTCCCTTGTTGCAGTATACGATATGGTGCCCTCGCATTTTGACGCATCCTCAAAGAACAGTGAAACAAGCGTGCAATCTATAGAAGGGGAACTTCGAGGTGCACGCATCCCACACTCCTCAGCCCTTTTTGCAAGCAGTAACAAAGTATTGCATCTTGCAAATGGCATACTGCTTCGTCCGCCTTCCTTCTCTCCCTCGCGGACTGCTCCCAGTATTGAAATGCAGGCTCGCGATCTCAATGAGCTCGCTCTTCTTCTGGGTAAGGGATGTCGTGTCTCGATCGTGACGGATGAGAGTACCTTTGATCCCTTTGCCGAACAACAGTTGAATCCTGCGCCCATACAAGGCTCACGCTGACACACCGAGACTAAGTCTCAATGCCGCTTCAATTCTGGAGTACTCTCCTTAGAAGTACGCGGGCGCACACCAACGTAGTTACGCACAGACTTAAATCCCTTTCTATTAATACCTTGCGACTCCTCCCAAAAGGCGCTAGAGCTTCCACCATCAAGATTCAGGGCACTGCTTATATGCATACCATCAATAGCAGATGAATCGGCGAGCCATCGAGCCAACTCGTACAGTGTCAATGCACTAGAAATACCAATACACCATGTTCCTTTACCATCTGTTGCAATGAAAGTACGAGAGGCTTTTTTTGTTTTTTCCAGTCCGGGCACAATTTGTCCACGTTCCACAAGAAATGGACCACCCTGGATTGCCTCTTGCATTGCTCTCAAGGGTTTGCTGATACTTTTGCTACGCTCCAATCGAATTCCATCGCCAGTATCATACACTACCCCCGCCACGGTAAAGCTGCCGGAGGCGAGAGGAGATATCACCACACCGCGGCAACAAAGCAAGCCTAGCGGACGTCGTTTTTCATCACTGCCAAAGTAACCACCGTTCACACCGGCAATACAGCGGTTAGCTTTCATCGCCATCTCAAGGCTGCCATACCGGGGTTTTTCCCCTCCCTCATCCACGACACACAGCTGCATTTCATTGGCTCTAAAGACGAAGAGTTCCAATCTTTGCGTGTCGGCCCCAAGCAGGTTCGCCCAACCTCCCGTCGCGCCCCCGCTCCGTGTATGCTGCACGTACTGCGCGGGGCAAATCCCGGCTAGTACGAACGTTAATACAACTAAAAGCTTCCGAACCATACTGACAATCTAGCAGTTTTTCGACTAAAATTCCATCCGGCAGCGTGTCAGCATGAGAGACCGCGAAGCAGTGCCTACTGACTGGACCAAAGGCACGGCTTCCCCGTCATAATTCGTGCCCCATGCGATCACGTTTTGTCTCCAAATACCGGCGATTATCCTCCTGGGGAGGAATGGAAAGAGGTACCCGTTCCACGATGCAAAGGCCGTGCCCGGCGAGACCAACAATTTTCTGAGGATTATTGGTGAGAAGGCGTAGCTTGCGAACGCCAAGATCTCGCAGTATCTGCGCGCCAACTCCGTAATCACGTAAGTCAGGAGGAAAGCCGAGGCGGACGTTAGCATCCACGGTATCGAGTCCCTGTTCCTGCAGCTTGTAAGCATGCAATTTGGCGGAGAGACCGATACCTCTCCCTTCCTGTCTCAAGTAAAGCAGGACTCCACCCTCACGAGAAATACGTTCCATGGCGCGATGCAGCTGACTGCCGCAATCACAACGACGACTACCAAACACATCCCCCGTCAGACACTCACTGTGTACACGGCAGAGTACCGGTTCTTCCGGATTGATCTCTCCGTGCACGAGCGCCAAATGTGTGAGGCCGTCAATAATCGAGCGATACGCATGGCAGGTGAAATAACCGTAATCGGTAGGTAATTGAACAGTTTCCTCACGCTGCACAAGTTTCTCGACATGTCGACGACAGGAAATGATCTGAGCGAGTGAGCAGGCCTTCAACCCGTGCTGCCGCTGAAAACTCCCCAACTCGCCAAGGCGTGCCATCGTACCATCCTCTTTCATAATCTCGCAGCAGACGCCGACCGGCTCCAGTCCCGCCATACGCAGCAGATCCACCGTGGCCTCCGTGTGACCTGCGCGACGCAGCACCCCCCCTTCCCTCGCACGCAAAGGAAGGCAGTGCCCCGGCTGCACGAAGTCATCGAGACTCGCCGCAGGATCCGCGAGTTTCATGGTCGTCACAGAGCGTTCAAAGGCGCTTATGCCTGTAGTGATCCCATCCCGAGCATCCACACTCACCGTGAAAGCAGTATGCAACTTTTCCGTATTATGCTGTACCTGCATGGGAAGACCGAGTGCATCCACGCGTTCGGGTGCCATAGGCACACAAATGAGACCTCGTCCGTATGTGGCCATAAAATTAATATTCTGCGGTGTCGCAAATTGACCGGCACATATGAGATCCGCCTCATTTTCGCGCGCGGGGTCATCGGTAACAAGGACGAGACGTCCCATGCGCAGCTCTTCAAGAATTCCCTGCAGCTCGCTGTAAATAATGGGATCCTCTCCATCCGCCACAGGCACCTCCTCCTTCAGAAATGAAAGTGCGGGCGTCGCGCCTTTCACTGCAGGGTAGAGATTGTTCTCACTGCTGTCCTTGCGGCTATTCATAGAAATGTTCACGCGTGCTTCTTAGCCCATGAATCACGCAGCCCAACCGATCGATTGAAGACAGGATGCTCTGGAGAATGATCACGGCGATCTGCCACAAAATAACCAAGACGTTCAAATTGACAGAGGAACTCCGGTTCTGCCTCAGCGAGTGCCGGTTCGACGATTGCCTCCTTCAGCACCGAAAGGGATTCCTCATTTAGCGATGACAGGAAGCCGTCCGGATTCGCATCCGGTGCCTCATCTTTAAACAATCTGTCGTAGAGACGCACCTCTGCTCGTACACCATGTGTAGCAGATACCCAGTGAATTGCCCCTTTGCAGCGAATACCTTCCGGAGGCATCGCACCGATCGTCCCGGGCAATGCCTCCGCCTGCACCTCCACAACATGGCCGGAATCATCACGTGTGTAGCCTGTACACACAATACAGTACGCCCCGCGCAGGCGCACGCATACGCCGGGACTGAGACGCTTATACTTCTTGGGCGGATCCACCATGAAATCGTCTTGTTCGATCCAGACTTCTCGGGTAAGCGTCACACTGCGTTCTCCGAGCTCTGGCTCCTCCGGATTTACCTGCACCTTCACCTCCTCTTCGTGTCCCTCCTGCAGGTTAGTGAGCACAAGCTTTAACGGATGCAATACCGCCATGCGCCGCGGCGCATGGGCGTTCAATTCGGCACGTACGGCATTTTCTAAACGAGCTACATCTGTGTTTCCGTTGAACTTCGTGATACCCACCCCCTCGCAGAAATCCACAATTGCCCTGGCGGGATAGCCCCGGCGTCGCATTCCGCAAATTGTCGGCATACGTGGGTCATCCCAACCATTTACATAGCCTTCCTCCACCATCTGGCGCAGCTTACGTTTGCTCATCACAGTGTATGTGATATTCAGTCGTGAAAAC
Organism: uncultured Akkermansia sp.; assembly: GCA_947601655.1. Classification (GTDB taxonomy): domain Bacteria; phylum Verrucomicrobiota; class Verrucomicrobiia; order Verrucomicrobiales; family Akkermansiaceae; genus Akkermansia. The sequence goes on along the minus strand of CANQGG010000015.1, from coordinate 23,228 downwards.
TCACGCTGCTGCGGGTGTGCCGGCACCGGACAATTCTCAATCACCCAGTCGTAAAGAGGGCGGTGATTTTCGAATTCCAACGTGCAAAGCGAGTGCGTAACGTGCTCCCATGCATCTTCCAGCGGATGAGCAAAATCGTACATCGGGTAAATACACCACGTGTCTCCGGTGTTATGGTGCGCATCGTAGGATATGCGGTAGATGACAGGATCCCGCATGTTCATGTTACTGCTGGCCATGTCGATCTTCGCGCGCAACACCGCCGCTCCCTCCGCAAATTTGCCCGCTTTCATCGCCTCGAACTGGGCAAGATTTTCCTCCACTGATCTGTTGCGGTATGGCGAAGGCTTTCCGGGAGTAACGAGGTCACCCTTCTGCTGTCGCATAGTTTCGCGGTCTTGCTCATCGACATATGCTAGTCCCTTCTTGATGAGCGCCACGGCGCAGTCGTAATAGAAATCAAAGATATTGGACGCCCAATATAGATGCTCTCCCCAGTCAAACCCCAACCAGCGGATGTCCTCTTGAATGGAGTTCACGAACTCCACATCCTCCTTGCACGGATTTGTATCGTCAAAACGCAAATGGCATACTGCCCCCAGCTGCGCGTACTCACGAGCAATGCCGAAATCCAAACATATGGCCTTGGCATGCCCGATGTGCAGATACCCATTCGGCTCCGGAGGGAAACGTGTTATAGGAGCCTTGCAATGCCCTTCCGCCACATCAGCTGCAATCCACTCGCGAATAAAATCTCGTTTTTCCTCTGCTGTTGCCATGCGCAGGATTTTACGTTGCACCGCCCATTCTGGCAAGCCTTTTCCGCAAACCCATTGCATTCATCACAGAAAACTGCTACTATGCGCAGCATGAACGGGGAATCATCCAGTTCACATAGATGCAGCGTCTCATCCCGTCTCTTTTCTCTGGATGCTCTGCGCGGTTTAGACATGATGCTCATTATCGGGCTTGATTGCCTCATACGTTCCATCGCCCTGTTCTATCTTCCAGAAAATACGAGTAAGGAAATATGGCGGCAACTTAACCACAGCAACTGGGATGGACTTACCGTATGCGATATCATCTTCCCGCTGTTCGTCTTTATCAGCGGCGCTGCCATGTTCTTCTCCCTCTCTCGGGCAATGCAGAACAACATGAGTCGCCTCGCTCTGCTCAGTAAACTCTGGAAACGTGCACTCATCCTGGTCGCTCTTGGTGTCCTCGTGAACTTCTGGGCCTTCCATGATCAAATCACCGCCATTCAGCCATTTGGTTTTGGTTCCCTTCGCTATGCTTCCGTATTGGGACTCATCGGCATCAGCGGAGCATTCTCCGGCACTCTCTTGCTTTTGCTGCGCCGATTCCTCCTCGCCCCATTTCTCGCCGTCGGCATCCTTGCTATCGTTTGGGGATTGCAAACATTTGGAGGGGATATGACTCCAACCGGCTGTTTCAATGCAAAAGTAGATGCCCTACTCTGCCCAGGTTGGCTCTACAGCGGCACGTTCGATCCGGAAGGTCCACTGTGCATTGTTTCTGCTACGGCGCTTTCTTTGCTCGGCTTTTGTGCAGGGGTCTGCTGCCGCTCGTCTCTCTCTATCTTGAAACAATCAGGAATGCTCGCACTACCTGGACTTGTCTGCCTGGGGCTTGGCGCCACGTCCGGCATGGTCATCAAAGGTATTTGGACACCTGCCTTCGTGCTTACCACGGGAGGTATTGGTTTTCTACTGCTGGCTCTTTTCCGACTTCTTTTCGACACCTCATCGTGGGGTAATCGTCTTTCCCTGCCGTTGCGCGTGGTCGGCATGAATGCACTCGCCATCTATGTCATCACTCGACTACCGATCTACAAGACATTTTTCGATCAACTCGACTCACATGTTTTTCAGCACTGTGTGGAGAACCACCACATCGATACTCTTATCTACCTTTCTTCCTACTTCCTGGTCGCATGGTTCATTTGCTTCAGTCTATGGCGCCACCGCATCTTCATTAAACTGTAAAGCAAAAACGGCACAGCCCGAACTTGTAAGGGATGTGCCGTGGAAGGGATCAAGCGTGTTGAAATAAGCTGCGCCGACCCGACCTGAATGAGTACCTAGATTCAGGACTTGTAACGCAAACGCTTCTTGTGACGGTTCTGGCGCATGCGCTTACTGCGCTTGTGCTTATTTATCTTGGCTTTACGTCTCTTCTTGAGGGATCCCATATTGCTTGATTAATGGTTAATGAAACTGATCGCACAATCTGCTGGCAAGTTGTCTTGTCGCGTATCGGCGCGCTATGTAACTACTTTTTAGCTTCAATGTCAAGCCGAAAATCGCTCGATAGTCATCTTGAGTAAAATAATTCCTTCTTCTCCACCCCTTGCTTGACGAAGCCAATAAAATATGATAGAAGGAATCTTGGGTATGTCACTGCGATTCTTCAGAAATATTGTCCTACTCGCTATCATCGCGGGATCCGCTTACTATGTGCTGCGGCAGTACCACCTCATTCCGTTTCGCAATGAAGAGCCGGATGTCGCCGTGTTCAATCCTGACAAGGAAATGTCTCCTTCAACGGAGGGGACCGGTGATGTTTCCCTCTCCTCCAAGTTGGTTCTGGAGGCTATTTTACCGGGCAAGCCTCTCCCTCAGCAGATCGTATCCCTCAGTGAAGGCGACACGCTAGAGCTCACTTCTGGAACATCTGCTGTTTACCACCCTGCTTCCATTGACCCCACCCAGGCGGCCACACGCTGGGAACTCTCTTCGGAAGAGGAGCGCATATCTGTCTCCAAGCGGGCGGAAGGGCTTTATGCAGCCACCCTTATCACAGCCAACAACGGCGAAGGGAGCAGGACGCTTGCCCTCTTGCGCGTGGAGGGAACCACGCTGCGTAGCATTGAAGACGACCAAGGGGAGCCAATCGCGCTGCTTTTACCTCTTTCTCCCAAGAATCAAGTGCTGTTTATGCCCGGCATGAATCGCTCACTACCGCTCAGTACGGAGAATCTCCCTGTTTCCGAGCTGCCGGAAGAGCTTCCTAAGTCGGCCCACGTGAATACGAGCATGCTCAACAGCACAGAGTTCGAGCTTCATTTCATCTCTCCGGAAAAAATTAAGTCTCTTACCGACGCTCTTCATGGCAGGGCCTCTTTTACTTTACCCGATGCACTCCAATTGCCCGCGCTTGCGGCCAAAAATCACCTTATACTCACGAGGCGTCCTGGTCAATCTCCTTTGCCGGGACTGGCTTTGCAGTTACCGCTCAATGGCCGCGCAGCCGGTCTTCTTACCCTCTTCTCTCCTCAGCTGACGCTGGACTGGGACTTCCGAGATGAAGTTCTGGCCCATGTGATGCGTGTGGCGAATGCCCCTCATGGGGCCAGCGGAAAGCCTCAGAAAATACGGAGGAATTACAGCATCGCTCACGTTTATCACTTGCTCAGCCACATACCGACCGTGACTTCAACAAAGGAGAAGAACAAATTGGCGGAAAAATATTTTGAACTTTTCATGGATCCTGAATTTCGCAGTTTTTGCGAAAAACGTATGAATTACCTCCCCATACCGGATCCTGCCAGCATCTCCAAGGAAGGGGGCAAACTCGTCATTCAGGAAGGAGCCTTGCGTCAGTTGCTACGCTTTGACGTACGCAGTCTCCAGTCATGCATGAACGATGTACTCACTCAGACTGCTCAAGAGGCATACACAATATGCCGAAATCGCTTCTGTGCTCTCCCTATTCCACCTCTCGCCATCCGACTGGTGAATATCCATGTTTCACAAGATTTTGACGAGGACCAGATATCATGGACTTTTGCACTGGAAACTCTCTGAGAAGCTCGTCTTTTCTCAAGTCCTGACCTACGGGTTGCCATTCCTCTACTATGAAAAATCCCCAGCCCCTACTCAGGGCTGGGGATTTTCTGCAAACAATCGCGCAAACTTTACACGAGTCCTTGATCGATCATTGCATCAGCAACTTTTACAAAACCCGCAATATTGGCCCCAGCCACGTAATTGATGAAAGAATCCGTGCAGTCGGGAGAAAATTCACGAGCATGGTTATAGGCGTTCTCATGGATCGAGCGCATGATGTCATGCAGCTTGGAATCCACCTCGTCAGGAGTCCAGTTGAGTCGCTGGCTGTTCTGTGCCATCTCCAAACCGGAAACCGCCACTCCACCCGCATTCGCCGCCTTGGCCGGTCCGTAGAGTATTTTGGAATTGAGGTACACCGCGATACCATCCAAATCCGTCGGCATATTCGCACCCTCCGCGACAAGGATGCAGCCATTCTTGACGAGCGTGGCAGCCTCTGCCCCGTTCACCTCATTCTGTGTAGCGCAGGGGAATGCACAATCGCAGGGAATGCTCCATGGACGCTGATTCTCCAGATACTGCACTCCTTTGAACTGCTTAGCATACTCGCTAATGCGCCCGCGTCGTACATTCTTGAGGTCCATGATCCATGCGAGTTTTTCAGCATTGATACCCTCAGGATCATACACTGTGCCGTTGGAATCAGACATCGTGAGTACGGTGGCTCCGAGTTGAATAAGTTTTTCTACCAGATACTGCGCCACATTACCGGAACCGGAAACCAGACAACGCTTTCCGGCAAAATCATCCCCGCGTGTGGCAAGCATGTTCTGGGCAAAGTACACGCAGCCGTAACCCGTCGCCTCCGGACGAATCAGAGAGCCGCCCCAATTAAGAGCTTTGCCCGTAAGCACTCCTGTAAATTCATTACGCAGCCTCTTGTACTGCCCAAACAGGTAGCCGATCTCACGACCTCCCACGCCAATATCGCCCGCCGGCACATCTGTGTCCGCGCCAATGTGGCGCTGTAGCTCGGTCATAAAGCTCTGGCAGAAGCGCATCACTTCTGCATCGCTCTTGCCCTTAGGATCGAAATCCGACCCTCCTTTGCCGCCGCCCATGGCAAGCGTCGTGAGAGAATTTTTAAAGACCTGCTCAAAGCCAAGAAACTTCAAGATCCCCAAGTTCACGGAAGGATGGAAACGCAACCCGCCTTTGTAGGGTCCGATCGCGCTGTTGAATTCCACTCGGAAACCGCGATTGATATGAATCTTGCCGGCGTCATCTGTCCACGGCACGCGGAAAATAATCGTGCGCTCCGGTTCAGTGATGCGCTCCAGAATGCAATTCTGTTCGTACTTTTTGCGAGCCTCCAAAACCGGCTCAATGGTGGTTATCACCTCCTGCACGGCCTGCAAAAATTCAGGCTCGCTCGCATTCTTGCTGCGCACTGTCTCCAGCACGCGTGTGGTGTAGTCTGTCATATTCTTTTGGTGGGAAGCAGCAGACTCGACCTCCCCAATTCCGGGGCTGCTCCAGCAGCCTGCGCCAACGCGGATTATACTACTCTCGCCGCCCATGAAAAGACTTTTTTAGTTAGTGAGCGAAAAAACAATCTCGTACGATACTCCGGGAAAGAGCTCTGACTGCACGAAAGCTCCACTTTTCACTTGGCAAAAACATGTTGCACGTGCATAATAGCGCGCATGCACGAGTGGCTTGCCACATGGATGAACTGGGTAGCTGATTGGGGCTACGGCGGCGTGGTGCTGCTCATGGCGATGGAAAGCTCCATCTTCCCCGTGCCAAGTGAAGTCGTGGTGCCGCCTGCTGCCATCATCGCCGCTCGGGGTGACAGCGGCATGACGATGTGGGGCGTCGTACTTGCCGGTACCCTTGGCTCCTATGTTGGCTCCTGCGTCACCTACGCTACAGCTCTCTGGTTGGGGCGTCCTCTCGTTCTGCGGTATGGCAGGTGGTTTTTTATGTCTCGATCGAAGGTAGAAGCAGCGGAACGTTTCATGCAGCGCTACACGGCTCCCGGCATCTTTTTTGCACGTTTTCTACCGGTGGTACGCCATCTCATCTCCATTCCTGCCGGGCTGGCACGCGTCAATTTCTTCGTTTTCTCGCTTGCCACCATCATCGGCTCGGCGCTATGGTGCTACGCCCTCGCGTGGTTCGGCGCCAAGATCGGGAAGGAACACCCGCATCTGCTCGATTCTCCGGAAAATTTGCTGGCTGCTATGCGAGGAGAGATGCACCTGCTCATTGCTGGCATTTTTCTGCTCGCTCTACTCTACGCGCTCGCGCAGTATCTCTGCCGCCGTTGAGAAAATCGATTCACTTTCCGGAGAATTTTTCACCTCTGTAAGCTTCCCTGAAAGCAAGCAAAGAAAATCCCGTCGGCACTTCATTTACCGCACCGACGGGATCCTTCGGGACTACTCAGAATCGCACAAAATCAGAAGTTGAAGCGCAGCCCCACACTGCCCGAAAACTCGCTCGAGTCCCCACGCAGAGTTGCATTCGCTCCGCCTATCACGGAGAAATTCTCACTGACAGGCAATCCTATAGAAGTACCGATGGTGAAGCCCCAGCGGTTACGCTTGGCCGGACGCACCTCATAGGACATATCCGGAGCTCCCGTGTAATTCAGCGTCATCTCTTCCCAATTATCGCCCACCGATGCTACGAGCGCTGCCTGCAGCGTAAAGACAGCAGCCGGGGCGGAGGGCACCGCGGAGAACGCATGCGTTGTGCGAACTCCCAGTGACAGATCTGTTGCCCAAGCCTCGGAATCCTGCGCACTGATGGAGGCTGTGCCTCCGCCGTACTCAGTGAAGGAATTGACACGGTTGAAGCTGCTCTCTACGGCAAAGAAGGGCTCGATGCTCGTCTTCTCGTTCATCCTAATCGTGTAGGTCACCTCCTCACCCATGTTGAGGGAGTTGCCGCGGATGTTTCCGTTCTTCGAGATGGATCCATCCGGCAGCATGCGGCTCACGTTGAAGCGATGCACGCCATACCCTATACTGAAGGTGTTGCGAATGTTCAGGCTCTGGTACGCCACCATGTAGATGTCGCCGCGGGTGTTATCCTCGTGGTAGCGCCGGCTTCCTCCATCCGGAGTCACATAGGCGCGACCGCTGCTCAACGCCAGACCCATCACCGAGCGGCGATGCAGTCCGGTCTCCACACCCACCGTGCCGCCCCACTCCACCCGTTTGTAGCCGAGACCTTTGGCATCCTGTTCCAGCTGCGTATCCTCGTTGTAGCCGGTGACATAGGCTGCCGTGCGGTGTTTGGGGGAGACGAGGTGTCCCGTGCCGATGCTATTGCGCAGACGGCGGATGTGAGCCATATTGCCCTCCGTCTGGACGCTGAGGATGGTAGCGAGTTCTGCGCCGCTCAGGCGATCCACCAGAGCAGCGGCAGATCTCGCATCCTGTGCACCGGCTACGCTATCGGCCATCTCTGCCAATTTGCCAACCGCTGTTCCTCGCTCCGCAATCGCTGTGAGAGTCTTATACGCGGCGCGCTGGTTGCGATTGAGCGCGGCGCTGATGGCAGGATCCTCCGATGGCCGCTTGATGACGAGCTCAATGCTGCTGCCGTCCTCGCTCACTTTCAGCTCGGCGTATTTCTGCAGCGTCTCATCCAGCGAGAGGTTGAACAGAGCTTCCGAACCGGCCTCCCACTGTCCTTCGTGCCCCTGCAACAGGGTGTAATCCCCGTATGTAAGACCGTCCCAGTCTGTCAAATCCAGAGTAGAGCTGCCATTCTCCGGATTAAATGAAACGGTGGCTCCGGTCAGGTCGAACAAGCCGCCGTTGAGGCTGAGGGTACCACCGGCAAAAACGAATCCACCGCTGAAGCTACTGGCTACGGGCGTTGCGCTGCGAGTTTTACTGTGACCATCAACGAGCAGATGCTGATTCACCCCCAGCACATAGGCTCCATCAGCCGTGATGGATGACCCATTGGCAAAGGTGAGCTCTTTCACCGAATTCGCGCCTTTCAACCCTGCTGTCCCAGCAAGTTTCACGGGGGTGTTCACGGCAAAGTTCCCTGCGTCGAATCTGGCATTTTGCACCAGCACCGCCCCGGTTCCCAGTGCGTTTTCATGACCAACTTCCAATGTGCCGCCAAGTACGGAAATATCCCCGCTATAGGATGCGTTATTGGTCTTCATACGCAGTGTGCCGCTGCCTTCCTTGGTAAGAGCGCCACGACCGGTAATACTGCCTGATCCCTGGAAAGTTACATCCTGATTGCCTTTTACACTGATGCTGCCCGGGCGTACTCCGCCCACCACTTCGACCTCCACGGGTTCCTCCGCAGCATGAAATGTGACAGAATCGCCGTTGAAAAAGGTTTTATCATTGGTCTCTGTATCCCAGAATCCACCGTCGGCAGAGTTCTCCCAGGTGCCTTTGCCGCCCTGATTCCACTCCAGGCTTGCGGATTCTCCACTCACTAGGAGATTCATGCTGTTGGGCTTCAGCTCCAGATTAAATTGCTTGCGAGTGCGCTCATCTGTTATCCTCGACTCCAGCTGCAAGTGATCTGCCGTGCTCCCTTCTGCCAGAGTGTCATACTTCAGCAGAACGTACGTGCCCGACTCCATGTCCAGGACATCCATACCAAGATTCACCTGCGTGGTTGTTTCAGTGGTCGCAAAAGTCCCTACCTTCAAATCTCCACTCCCGCCCAGCAAGAGGACGCCACCAGCTGTCTCCAGTTCTTTCACGGTCAGCGCACCACCCTCTTGCACACCCAGAGAGCCTCCCTGCGCCAGGCGTAGCTTGCCGTCCACCATGGATCCCGCTGCGGTAGAGTTCAGTGAAATGCCGCCATCCAGTGTCACATTCCCCTTCAATGTACCGCCCGCAAGCGTAACGGTCAAATCCGGGCCGGCCAGCGTGCCGCTATAGGTTCCGCCGCTCTGCACCTCAATCTCCTTGCTCGCCACGCTGCCGCTCACCGTCAGCGTACCGCTCTGCACCGTTGTCTTGCCGGTGTAGGTGTTCGCGCCGCTCAGCGTCACAGCCCCGCTACTCACTACTACGCCTCCCTTGCCGCTCAACACACCCGCCACCGTGCCGTTCTTTAATTCCGCATCCTGTGCCAGATTCACGGCTCCGCTCAACGTTCCGCCATCCAGTGCCAGCTTGCCGGCGTACGCTCCGCCGTTGGTGATGCTCGCCGCTTTCTTCACGGTCACCGTGTTCCCCACGGCCTTGCCGCCCATATCCAGCGTACCGCCATTGAGCGTCACGCCTCCCACCCCCAGCGCGTTGGCATTCCCAGTCACCAGCGTACCGGCCTCCACCACCGTTCCGCCTGTATAAGCATTGGCTGTGTTGATGGTCAGCTTGCCCTCTCCCCTCTTCGTGAGTGCCACCTGTTTGTTCGGTATATCCACATCGGTGATCTGACCGCTCCCGCCAAATGTCACATCCTGCCCCGCCGCGTTTTCCACCAGCACGCCACCGGGTCGCACTGTCCCCTCTATGGTGACGTCAGCCGCGTTCGTGAATACAACGCCATCTCCCGTGTAGAAGTTGACATCCTCCACATCTGCCGTCCAGGTCGGATTCTCCCCACCGCCTGTCTCATTTCTCCACGTTCCTCTCTCTCCTCTCCACGTCAGCGTCGTGTTGCCGCGGCGCGACACGGCATCTTCCGTCGCCTCAAATATGAGTTGTCTCTCGGTGCCTTGCTGCACGAAATAAACATCACCTTCTCCCTTGCTCTCGCCAATTGATGACGATTTTGCCAACCCTGTAAGTGTTACATTACCGTACGTGTCCCATGATCCGTTCTCGGGGTTGAACGACAGCAGAATGTATTTCCCCTTTGTAAAGTTGGAAGTAGCAGACCGTATATCGAAGGTCATGTCCGTTGTCGTCAGGGAGCATATCCCTGCTCCGCCTTCCGTAAACTCTATTCGGAGAACCGGAGTTTCTTTATTGACCTCAGAAAGTCTGAAGGTCCATGTCCCACCCTCTGCGTTCAGAATAAGAGCATCAATGACGTTGTTTTCTGAGAAATCAGCTTTCGCTATGGACGAAAATCCGTATGTCGGGATGCTGAAATTCAGAGTGGCTTTCGTCCTGATTTCTGCCCCCTTCATAACGAGCAGCGCATCCTGCGTGCTCTCGAAGTGAGGAATTGCTTGGGGAAGTAGGGCGGTACTCCAGAAGAGGTCATTCTCTCTCTCCACTTCAAGAATGCTGTGGTCCAGAACCAGCGTTCCCCTGTACACCTTAGCCTGATATCCTGCGTGAACCGTTTTGGAGACTTCAAGTTCCTCTTCGGTATAATTCGATTTTATTTTCGCCAAATCTTCTTTTGCATGCACTCCCGAGAATGTCACTGTTCCGGTGTATGAGGTTGACTGGTCTTTCTCATCTCCATTGATGTATAAATCATCTTGCACATAAATACCGTCATACGAAATGAATGTCTGTCCGGCGCCTGCATTAATGCGAAGTTCTGCTTCATCATCGTCAAAGTAAATGGCATTGAGATGGCAGTTTTCCCCGGAGGTGTCTCTGACGTAGTTGCCGCGCAATTCTACAGATTCATTGTTCTTGAACTCCAGGTTTTCTTTGGCATGAATAGCCCCACCTTGCGCGTTCGTTATATCATCGGATTGAGCCCCATTGTCGGTTATCGCAATTGTTCCACAGCCTTCGAAGAGCATGGAATTCGTGTTCGGACTTTCATCATCCAGCCACAACGCAGCGCCTCCCGCTGATGTTTGTCCTATGGACTTATTGCCGGATATTTCTACATGGGAAGAGGTTATAGTCATGCCCTGACTCGCGCCACATGCAATCGCCGCACCATGCACATCCGAGTATGATTGCACCGTGTTGTCCTTGATGACTATCTCCTTATTTCCGATATTGCTCCCTCTGACTCCGGATAACACGGCTGAAGTGTTTACCTTGCCGAAGTCATCCGTGATCGTGTTCCCTTCTACATTGATTGTTCCGATGTTGTTTAATGTAACAGACGAGAAAATTCGAGAATTTACGGTACTATTGTTTTTCATCTCGAATGATTGCAAATTCTCAAATTCAACAGGATCTAACCGATTCGTGGTCGACGAGGAGTTTGTGGATTTACCTGCAATCTTGTTATCACGAATAACCATCGTGCTTTCACCGACGCGACCCGAAACGGTCAGACCGGCTAACAATGCTCCGGCTTCCGTGGCCTGCACCGATTGCCCAGTTTCCATGTCGTATCCAAACACATTCCCTTCAATGCTGAGATTTGCGAAATCTCCAATACTGCCTCTTGTCAGGGCGCTCATGTACTTATTGGTCGTTTCGTATATATTGTCTGATAGAGAGACCGTTTCTATTCCCGACAATGCCAATTCTCCTGTGAGAACCTGACTGGAAGATCCGTAATCAGTTTGATTCTGTATTTTGTTCCCACTAATTGTGAGTGATGCGAAGGTCTGCGCTGATATCTTCCCACTGTTTAATGCAGAAAACACGCCGGTTCCGGTATTGTCATTCATCTCAAATACGGCCTGTTTCTCGCTGCTTCCACTCGCAATGATATCACCCGTCACCAACACAGGTTTGTAATTTTCTCCTACTTTGAGGCGAGCTGTATTCTTATTGATGTAGAGTCCTTTTTTTGTATTTTCAAAGTTCAGTAAAGCAGACGCTGCCCCAACACCACACAGAACAGACCCTTGCTCAGCTGTATTATTCGTTATGTATATTTCTCCGCAATTTTTTGTGTGAGGGATCAGATAGGTAAACAAGTATTCTTTTGTGGCCGTATTCTCTGTAAACTTCAGGGTGCTCACATCTTCAAACATCATATCACCCACCTCGTTCAAATAACTAGCATTCTCCGAGCGGCTTGCGCCTCCTTCAGTAATTACACCTGTCTCCGCTCTATTCTCATTGAATACTAGCGTCCCAATCTCTTTAAAAATGACTTTACCTACGAGGGCATCTTTAAAGATGGTATTTTCGTTATTTGCAAAATCAACCTGCTTGACACCTTCAATGGAGACTCCACTCTTGTCATAAAAAATAACATCTTTATTTCCACTGAATGTACCCACCCCTGTACCTACGTTTTTCCACGTAAAGAAGCTTCCTACCATTACTCGACCAATGTTATCATTCAGCGAAACTTGATCGACATTGGTCAAGGTTAAGCTTCCGTCTGTCGTCAATGCTCCGAGTTGTTTGGGAGCCCTTTTTGAGTGATCTCCTTTTTCAAAAGTAAACGTATTGCTGTCAGAGATGGTGATATCTAAGCAGTTTATATACGCGTTGCTGTAATTGTCAGTCACGGTCGGGCGTTCGTGGAAAGGAGTATCCCAGGTCGTCCCCGTTCCTCCGTTATTCGAATAGTTTGTGCCGCTGATGAGTATATCATTCATTCCTTTCATGTTGACAACCCCCTTTTCATAAGGAATGATCCATGCAACGTTTCCTTCCTCTATCTGGACTTTATATGAGTATTTTTTATTGTCCCCATCAAGTGTAAAATTGACTTCTGCTGAGAGGGCCCTTTGCTCGGGAGTCGATGTGTCCTCATGGTACACGGAGACACCAAAGGAGTGGACACTTTTAGTCGTTACGGAATCATTTGTACCATATGGAAAATAATAGCGCACGACATGTTCATTCGTACCTACACGCACATGCACCTCGTATCCCTCCAGGGTCCCATCATCATACGAAAGATCCGAATTCAACGTCTGACTCTGCATCACATTGCCGAGAGTTGCAGAAAACCCACAATGTGTTGGTCCTGCTGACTGCACCGCATGACTCACAGCAACCGCGCAAACAGCGAGGAGGGCGAAACGGAGGGGAAGGGGGAGATGAAGTTTCATAGTGGTGAGATGATAAAGACAGTATGTTAGGCTTAAAATACCAAACGGAGTTGATGGTACAGCATTCTGAATGCTGTAATCTTACTCTAGGCTTATTATTAACAAATTATGATGTTTCAAAGCCTTTCCGAAGCAAGTAAATCATTAGACCTCCTGGGGCGCACATCGTTCATTTTCTGGGGGAAAGTGTTATTATGATTGACACAGCATTCAGAAAGCTGTAGGGCGCTAAACAAAAGAGAACAGCGAAATCATGAAAATAGCAGATGAGTTACTCAAGCGGGTGGGGCTGCGTGGGGAGGATGCAGCACGGCTGGTATTAGAAGTTGTGGAGGGGCTAGGAAAAGAGACGGAAAAATTGGGGAGGGTAGAGCTGATGGAGGCGGTACGAAAGGTGATGCGAGCCGGAATCGAGGAGAGGAGAAGGGAGGAGGGCACAGTGAGTCTGGAAGAAGCGGCCTGGGCGAGTGTGGAGGCGCGGGCGGATTTGCGACCGGTGTACCGGCGAGACCTGCGGTATTTTGTGAGGCGGATGATGCGAGATCGCGCGCTAGCGGGGAGACCGCTGCGAGCGGTGCGTGCGAAGGAATGTCGCGAGATGCTGGAGAGGGAATGGGGGAAGAGCCCGCACGGCTACCGCAAGGCAAGGGCGATTCTGCGCAGCATCTTCGCTTATGGACTTGGGCAGGAATGGTGCAGCGAGAACCCGATAGACAGCATCCGTACGCCACGCGTGCAGGAAGAGGTCATCGAACCCTTGAATATTCCGGATGTGCGGCGGCTGGAGGCCACGGCGCAGCATCCACAGCATCGGGAGATGTACCTTTCACTCTACCTCATGCTCTACTGCGGACTGAGACCGACGGAGGTGAGACGACTGCAACAGGAAGACATTCGCTGGGGGCAGAGGGTGGTCATCGTACGTTCGCATACGAGCAAGACGGGAGGAGGACGCGTGGTGCCACTGCGGGTGAAGCGAAAGCTGGCGGAAGAGCTCTGCATGATTCCGGCAAACTGGAGCCGGCGTTGGCGTGCTTTGCGGCGCGCGGCCGGGTTCATGAGCTGGAGACCGGACACGCTGCGGCACACCTTTGCCAGTTATCACGCGCAGTACTTCCGGGATCTGCCGGCGTTGCAGCTGGAGATGGGGCACCGCAGCACCGAGCTGCTGCGCACACGCTACACCGCCCCACTCCGAGACACTAAGCCGGAGCAATTCTGGAAATAAGAGGAACGAGCCTACTTCAGCGCCTCAAAGGCGCCCTTGAAGAAGTAATAGCCCCAGCCCCAATCCGGGTCACCTGCCCAATCCGGATCGTAATGGTGACGCGGGAGCAGGAAGCGCTCGGGGTGAGGCATGAGCCCCATGGCCCGACCTGTGGGATCCTGCAGACCGGCTATGCGCAGTTCCGAGCCGTTATGATTGTCGGCATACTGGAGGGCGACGCACCCATTGGCGAGATATTTCTCGGCATCACCGAGGTCACAAACGAGTCGACCTTCCGCATGGGCAGAAGGGAGTTCAAATTCATCCGGCAGCAATTGAGTGTACGGGCAGGAGGCGGACACCTTCACGAGGCGATCCCACATACACTCAAAACGCTCCGATTTGTTCCAGATGAGCGAGGCACGCGGAAGAATGCCGAGTTTGGTGAGGATCTGGAAGCCATTGCAAATGCCGAAGAGGAAGCCTCCCTTGTCAAAATGCTTCTGCAAGGCATCGCCGAGAAAACGCTCAGTTTCCAGCTGCGCGAGGCGACCGCTCATCACGTAGTCCCCATAGGAAAATCCGCCGGAGAAAACTACAAGCTGCGCCCTCTCCACGTGCACCGGCGTGGCAGTAGCAATGGGCTGCACCTGAGTGGAGAAACCGGCGGCGCTCAAGGCGCGTTCGGTTTCTACATCGCAGTTGGTGCCGGGATATTTGAGAAGTAATGCGTGAGGCATGGCTCGAAAAAATCAATAGTAAGGGGTGAGTCCGTGTTTCCAGATATGTTTGAGCGCGGCGATTTCCTCCTGAAGCGCCACCTTGCCGCCGGATGTCAGCGTGAGTTTCCCGTCACTTGTAGCGTAGCCGACGCGGGCGCAGGGCGTCCCCTCCATCGCTGAGGCAAAGTCATCTGCCATATCGGGATCTACCTCGACGAGGAAGCGCCCTGTACTCTCTGCAAAACAGGGAACTATCAGATTCTTCCAGCCGTGCGCCGTTGGCAGCTTGTCCAGATCGATGCACAGGCCGCCCTTGCCGGAGAAGGCCATTTCAGCCGCAGCAACAACCAGTCCGCCCTCCGATAAATCGTGCGCAGCGAGAACGAGACCTTTTGTGAGGGCGCGCTCGTAATACTGCTTGTAAATCGCAAAATTCGCCGTGCAATCCGTCTGCGGAACCCTGGCCTCGACAATGCTGTGTCGGCGGGCATAAACGGAGCCGCCCAGCTCATCTTCCGTGTTGCCCACAAGGAAAAGGACGCTGTCGCTCCTGCGCAGGGACGCGCCGCAGACATGGGAAACATCCTCCACCACGCCGAAGCCGGAGCAGAGGAAGGTTACCGGGATATTCACCGGACCATGCTCGGTTTCGAAATAATTGTAGAAAGAATCCTTGCCGGAGACATACGGCGCACCGTAGGCGAGAGCAGCATCGCGAATACCCTTGGCGCATTCCACGAGGCGCCCAAGTTCCACCGGGCTCTCGGGATTGCCCATGCAGAAATTGTCAAGCAGGGCAACCTTATCCGGGTTCGTGCCAGAGATGATGAGCTGGCGCACGGTTTCATCCACGGTGCCGGTGCCCATGGCGTAAGGATCCGTCTTCCCCCATTCCGGAAGAATCGCCAGAGCGAGACTCATCAACTTGTCGGATCCGTCAATATCAATCACCGAAGCATCCTGCGGGGCGTCGGCAGCGGCCCCGGCGAGGGGCTTGAGCACTGTATTGCCCTGCACTTCGTGGTCGTACTCTCGAATGATCGGCTCGCGAGACACCACGGCAAAATCGCCGAATACCCCCTTCAGATCTGCTCCGAGATGCGTATCATCCAGCGCGATGCCAACGCGAGACGGGGAGGAGGTAAAGACGGAAGTCAGATGCTTCGTGGGCGCTTCGTGCAACTTGGAGTTATCCAGCTCGCAGACCGTTTCCCCATGGTGCCACACGCGCAGCACACCGGAGTCATTCGACTCGCCCAGGACGGTCATTTCTGTCTGAAAAGTATCGGCAAGGCGCTGCAACTCCGGCACGTTTTCCGGCTTCACGGCAAGCACCATGCGTTCCTGGGACTCGGAGAGGAATATCTGCCAGGACTGCATATTCCCCTCTTTCAGCGGAGCGCGATCCAAATACACATTGCCGCCTGTCTCAGAGAGCATTTCACCCGCAGCAGAGGAGAAACCACCGGCGCCGCAGTCCGTCACAAACTCAATAAGCCCCCGCTCGCGCGCCTCCAGAATCACATCCAGCGTCTTTTTCTCCTCGATGGGATTGCCGATCTGCACGGCCTGCTGGTCCTCTTCGGCGGAGGCTTCTCCCATAGCGGCGGAAGAGAACGTGGCCCCATGCAGACCATCCTTACCGGTGCGCCCACCGATGACAACCACTGCCAGCCCTGGCTTCATCTCCTTGGCAATGTCCGTCTGAGGAATGACTCCTGCCGTGCCGCAGAATACAAGCGGGTTGTAGATGTATGCCGGGTCAAACTGGATGGCGCCTGAGGTGGTGGGAATGCCCATTCGGTTGCCGTAGTCACGCACGCCGTGCACCACGCCACGCATGATGCCGAGGGGATGGATGATGTTGTGTCCCTCAGTGAGGGATTCCGGCGTGTCAGGGGCGCCGAAGCAGAACACATCGAGGTTGGCGATAGGCTTAGCCCCCTTTCCCGCACCGAGAATATCGCGAATCACCCCACCCAATCCCGTGTTTGCCCCCGCGTAGGGTTCGATGGCGCTCGGATGGTTGTGCGTCTCCGCCTTCAGGCAAACGGAAAGCTTATCATCCAGTTTGATAAATCCCGCATTATCCACAAAGCAACTGAGCACAAAGCCCGGTTTGCGGGCCATGATTTCCTTGCTGGGACGCTGGATGAAGGTCTTGTACATGCTGCGGATTTCCTCCTGCTTGCCATCGACGGTATGCTGCACAGTGGCGGCAAAGATGCGATGCTTGCAGTGCTCAGACCACGTCTGAGCGATGACCTCGAGCTCCACATCCGTCGGCTCGCGGTCAATCTCGCAGAAAATCTGCTGCACCACGAGCATATCTTCCGAGGAAAGCGAAAGTTTCATATCGCGGCTCAACGCAGTGAGCTCTTCCTCACTCAGCTCGCGAACTGGTATCGTGCGGTAGGTAGCAGGCATGGTCGTTTAGCGTACGCTCCAGGTGTGGATAGCGGGGTTGCACACGTCTTTGCAGAATCGTGCGGACAAGGCTTCCTTGTCGCCCTCGCCGAAAATATAGATTCTCTGGGTGATGGTGAGGGATTTCAGGGTGAAGGGCAGTCCCTTTCTCCCGGCGTAGTTGGCAAGAATGGCTTCCTTTTCCAGGTCCAACGCTCCCTTTTTGATACCGTAAGAGATGCAGAAGAGATCCCCGGTGAGCGCGGGCGTATCGTCCTCCTGCACCTTCTGTGAGATGGGATCCACCAGCACGCGGCGCAGATAATCGCGCGCAGCCTTCTCGTCCCCCTCGCACTCTGCCGTGTAGTAACGGGTGTGATTGTACGTGAGTTTATCGGCTATCGGGGTATAGAGAAGCTTGTTGGCATCCGTCGCCGCCTGGAAACGGCTGAACACCTCAAAAGTTAGCTTGGACATGGCTCAAATCAACGGATTAGACACCTCCTCTTACTTCTGCAAGCGGTTGAGTACCTCTGCATACGATTCCATGAACTCACCGAGCCCCTGGCGGAAGCGATCCTTGTCCATCTTCTTCCCGGTCTCCACGTCCCACAAGCGGCAAGTATCGGGTGTAATTTCGTCTGCCAGCACGATTTGCGAAGGCTCTGTGCTCAGGCGTCCGAACTCGATCTTGAAGTCAATGAGACGCAGGTTGGCCTTGAGGAAAAATTCCTTGAGGGTGTCGTTGATAAGCAGAGCCATCTTTTTAATGTAGGCGCACTCCTCCTCGGTAGCGGCACCCATCTCCCGGGCATAGTCATCATTGATGAAGGGGTCATTGAGAGAATCATCCTTGTAAGAAAACTCCACAATGGGTTTGCCGAAAGCTGTACCTTCCTTTACCCCCATACGCTTGGAGAAGGAACCCGCCGCCACATTGCGCACGATCACCTCCAGCGGCATGATGGACACCTTTTTCACCAGCAGGTTGATGTCGTCCAAATCCCCCACGAGGTGTGTTTTCACGCCCTTTTCCTCCAACATGCGGTAGATGATGAGCGTGATTGCTTTGTTCATGCGCCCCTTGTTCTCGAAGTCTTCCTTCTTTACGCCGTTGAAAGCGGTTGCGGAGTCTTTGTACTCCATGCGCAAAACGTTCGGATCATCGGTCGTGTAGAGGCGTTTGGCCTTTCCTTCGTAAATTGGTTCCATGGCGTTTGTCAGGGGAAAATTCTTGCCCGCGAGATTTTACCCCACACCTCCACGCGTGTCAACCCTGCTCTCTGCAACGAATTGCAACTTTTTATCCATCAATCACAAAACGAACCCGCACTACCACAGTGGATGCTACCGCCACAGCGCCACGACGGGCAGGCGAGAAAGTCCAATGTTCCAACACCCAACTGCGAGCAACGGCATCCAATTCACCGTGACCGCTGCTGCCGGCGAGTTCCACCTTCCTCGGCGTTCCCCGCGCATCCAGAAAAATCCGCAGGCGTGAGGTGCCCTCCACCCCTCTCTGTCGCATGGCAGGCGGGTACGGAGGCAAGGGGGCAGATTGGTACGCAGGGGGGGTGTAGTCTCCTTTCGGTTCTGAATCCAGTTGTGCGACGGCTCGAACGGACTGAGCAACGCGGGCGGGCACAGCAGACGAACGGCGACGAGACGTAAAGAGAGCTTCATCGACGGCGGCAAGCTCAGGTTCCGGGAATGAAAAAGAGGGAAATTCCACCTCTTCAAGCTCCGGTGGCGACATTTCGCAAACAACAGTCACATCGGGACTCTCTACCGCCGAAGGAGAAATTGCACCCGTAATCTCCGGCAGGGGTTGCACAGCCTCCGGCTCTTCCCGAGGTGTTTGTTGCTCCGCCGGCGGGACAAAAAAGCAGTGTGTCGCAATTCCCTCCTGTTCCCCTGCTCGCCGTGCCGAGTGAATCACCGCAAGCAGCAGAGCCACACCGCTGAGCATCAGCAGCGTGCACGCGAATGCCGCAACGGCGCGAGGGGAGGAGGAGGGCCGCTTCACCGTCCCCTCCTTTCCGGAGTGCACCAGAATGTGGGGTTGTCCATCACATCGTAGTAACGTCCTGGCAATTTCGGAAAATGCAGACGCGGAGCATGCAGAACGCGTACGCGATCCTCCCGCCACCCGGGAACCCAAACGGCGAGCTCGCAGATGAGACGATCGACCTTTTCTAATGCTGCGGCGAAGGACGGAAGATCCGTTGCTTGATCACATTCCCTCAACGCGGCATCCATCTCTGCCTCCGTCAGTCCGAACGGCGCTTCATCGCCGCGCGCGGTCGATGAAAAATATCGCTCCGGCTCCGGCAAGGGCTCCGCGGGCACCGTCGCCCAAAAAGTCAGCTCATGTTTTCCCTCCCGCACTTGCTGAGCGCAAAGCTGCCAGGGCAGAGGCTCCGCCACAATTTCCGCCCCGCAAGCCCGTGCACTCTCTCGGAGAACTTCAACCAGAGCGCTCACCTTTTCCGAGGGAACGTAGCAAAAACGAAAGGAGAGCTTTTCTTCCCTCCCATCCCGCACGCGGCGGAGAATCCCGTCCTCTCCGGGCGTGGAGTATCCCGCCCGGGCGAAGTGCTGACGAGCCCGGACGGGGTCGTATTGCTGATTTTTTTTCGACGGAAGCATGCCGTATCCCTCGAAAAAGGATTGCAGGCGCCTTCCCTCTCCGCGAAAAATAAGGGCAATGGCGCGATCCATATCAAGTGCCGCCGATAACCCCCTGCGCACTGCAAGTTCCGGGATGGTTCGCGCATTCAGTGCGACACCGTAAGGCGGCTGCGGGGTATCAGTGTCGTACTCTATGCGCTCCAACCCCGGTGTGTGTTCGTACCGATGCCAGGAAGCGATGTGGCGCGTCTGAACGAGGTCCAACTTCCCGCGCAGAAGAAACTCCCACGCCTGCGCCTCATCCGTGAGGAAGTAGTACTGCACGGCGTCCACATTGCACGTTCCACGGCGCTGGGGCAGATCTTCCGCCCACCAATGACGCACCCGCCGCAGCTCTACCATGCGTCCCTTCTCCACACGCCGGACACTGTATGCCCCGGTCGTGGGAGGGACCCGCCAGGCGTACCGTTCGGCATAATCATCTCCAACCTCGGCGTAGAACCCCGGCTCTGCCGCGTGAAGCAATCCGGAAGCTCGCAACTCAGGGAGAGGTCCCTCTTCCCGCAGAGTGAGCGCCACCACGCTATCCCCGTACACGCGCAGCTCCTCCGCCGCGCGGCAAAGAGTCTCCCACCCCGCGTCTCCCGCCTCCGCCCTCAGAAGCGCCCCGAGTGCGTAATCTCCGGCGCGCACGGGACGCCCGTTGGTGTAGCGCGCGGCGGGATGGAGGCGGAAATAAACGGTACGCCCCTGCACCGCCCACGCCTCTGCCACGCCGGGGATGGGACGCCGCGTAGCGGGATGTTGCTCAATGAAGGGCATCTCCACGCGCTCAAAGATGTTCGCATGCAGAAACTGCGGCGTGGGGCTGCCGAACACCAAAAGATTGTCCGGATAAGGACCGGGACTTGCCAGCCGCACCGTACCGCCGCGCACGGCTCGTGAATCGCCCAGCGGCGGCTCATTCTTCCCGCTTCTCCACGCCAAATTCTTTGGAATTTCCCTTTCAGAAGACAACACGATGTTTACCCCGCGCAGTCGTCCAAGCCGCTCCGCAAAGCCCGCCGGATAGGAAGCGGGCGGCAGGTTCTCCTCCTCCTGGGCGATGCCGAGCTCGGGCGCGGTCTGTACACTCTGCACAGCCCACCACCCGATGCTCCCCACCGCCGCAAGCAGCAGCAAAAGAACCCACCATACCCGCTTCATCATCACTCGTCAGAACTTGATTGTGCAGCCGCCGTACACCGCTGTTCCGGGAGAAATGATTCCCGTTCCCGGAGCGGCGTTGAAAGATGACGTCACGAATTTCTGGTTCGTGAGATTCTCCACGCGTAAGGATAAACTCAAATGGTCATTCACCTCGTAGTGCGCGTACCAGCGCAAGACGACGTAGTCATCGATGCGCTTTTGCCCGGAGCTATCCATCCGTCCCACAGCGGCAGCAAGCCCGAGTCCCGTCGTCAATTTCTCCACTGGGTTCGTGTAGACATCCGCACTCCATACCTGGCGCGCGCTGTCGGCAACCTGCCGGTCCGTGGAACTGTCTTTCGGGCTGGTTATGGTCCAGGCAAACTTGTAACCGATTCTCCATGGCGCACTCAATAGCCCTCGCGTAGCGAACTCCACCCCTTGAAAGGTTTGGTGCCCTGCTTTGTTGATGTAGTAGTAGTCTCTGTACGTACCGACCGGATCCACCGCCTGGATAGCATCCTCCGTCCGCGCCCAAAAGAGGGTTGCAGAAACAAAATGATCCTTCCGCCATTCCTGCTCCGCACCGAAGTCGGCACTCCAGTTAGTCTCACAATCGAGGTCAGGATTCCCATGGTATGTGCACCCCCAGTCCGGCACATAGCAACTTCCATTGCTCCGTTCGAAGGCGCTGGGCGCCGCATAGCCACGTCCGGCCGACGCGTACAGGCGCGTACGCTCCCGGTTGAACTTGTAGTTCGTCGCGGCTCGTAGCGTGAAAAGAGCATTGTAAACACTGCTCTGGTCGAGACGCGCCGCGACTGTACTTGTCCATCCTTTTACGGGTTCTACGCTATGCTCGGCAAAGAAACTGATGACACTGTCCAAATCGCTATTGGATGGCACCTCCTGTCCTCCCTTCAGCATGTCAAAATCAGAACGCACCCAGGACACACCCGCAGTTGTCTTGTTTGTCTCGTTCCATTTGAACAAGTTCCGCCATTCGAGCTGCACGTTATCCATCTCATAAACGGTTTCGCCGTATGGATTCGTTCCATGAGCTCCAAGGGTCTTGTCCTCGTCGTAGTACCCAAACATCAGGCCTGATGTCAACTTGCGTGTTATTTCTCCTTGATATTTAACCGTCAATAGATTTGTGCGGAAAGCATACAATCCTTGCCCGGTGACATCGCTATACCGGGCATCCTCTCGCCGGTAAGTGAATACAAGCTTATTTTTTTCGTTGAGGTACTGATCCAACCGCACAGCCTGGGAGTAGTTTTGATAGCGCCCCGCATGCTTCATCTGAGGTTTTCTGCCGTCCTCGTAGTGGATATCATTGTTACTGTGCTCATAGGTTGAGGAAACATAGAAAGCAGTATTTTCGACGCGCCCCTGCGCCGTGAAATTCCCCGTATAGGAATCAAAGCTGCCGTATTCGTTGAAGAGCGAAGCGCCTGGTTCCCCCTTCCCCTCGGGCGTTTCCATGTAAAGGACGCCGCCCATCGCGCCGCTGCCATACACGGCGCCCTCTGCCCCGCGGACAAGCTCCAGGGCGCCGAGACCGAACACCGGGGTGCGTGCCACCACATTGGAAGTGACGAGACCATTCAAGCTCGCCAGCCCATTCAGTCGCATCCCATCGATCATCGGCAGCACGTATTTGTCCGAATTCAATCCTCGAATGACGGGCTTCGAGACATTTCCCCGCTGGTACGCCCCACCCCCGGGCAGCACATACACGCCCGGAACGGTAGTGAGAGCCTCTGAGAGTGTGTAAATGCCCTCTTTTTTCAACTGGGGAATATCCAGAATACTCACTGATACGCCGGTTGAATCGTACGGCACGGCAACGCCTTCGTGGGCAGATACCGTGACCGGTGCCAGCTCCGTCTCTTCATCAGCTTTCGGCTGCGCCGCGGCAGATGCCGGGACCTCATTCTGCGCCAATGCGCAGGTGCAATAACAACTTGCCACTGCAAGGGCAAGCGCAGGTAGCTCCGCAAGGGAGCACATCGTGTATTTCTTCATTTTTGTCGATGCCGGTTAGGTGGTGTCTCGCCACCGGGTTCGGTCTCCCTTCTGGCTGGTGTTCCGACTGAGTCCGTCTCGCGGACATCACGGTTGCGGCACAGCGGCTGATTCTCACAGCCTTTCCCATCTATTGCCTGCGACTCCCAAGTCGCCTCCTGAAGAGATGTTCCCCCTGAGTTCCCGAAGAAGTCCCGGAAGAACGTACAGCATTAAAGCACAAAGTCCACCTGCTGGCAAATCTTTTCCCTGCTCCGGAGCACAAAAAAGGGTCTCCGGCAAATTCGCTGAGACAGATACTGAAGGGATGAGATAAAAAATCGGCACCTCAGCCTTGCATTCTC
>CANQGG010000014.1 GCA_947601655.1 uncultured Akkermansia sp. | reverse complement strand
GTGCCGTGGCGGGCGGTCTTGCCGATGTTCTCGATGTCGCCGGTGCGGATGCACTTCTGGCAGGTGCAGACCCGGTGACGGGGCGGCTCCTGCTCCCCGGTGAAGTAGGGCTTCATGGGGGCCATGCCGGAGTTGATGAGCAGCAGACTCGCATCGTTCTGGGGAATCAGGGAGAAGCTGGGCAGGCGGAGGTGGCCCTTGGTCTCAAAGAAGGCCAGGAACATCTCCCGCAGTTCGTTGACGCCGAATTTCTTTTTCATTTTGAAAAACCTCTCTAGGTGGATTGATAAGATCAGACGGGATGGTCGTGGGCAAAGGCCTGCTGCTCCTCATAGGTGGCGAAGAAGGAGCTGACGCCGTCCACGGAATACCAATAGTAGTAGTTGGTGCTGGCCGGGTTCAGGACCGCCTCGATGGAGGCCAGGCCCGGGTTGCAGATGGGCCCGGGGGGAAGACCCGCGTAAAGATACGTGTTGTAGGGATCGTCGATGGCCAGATCCTCCTGGGTCAGGTCGAAGGTGCTGGTGCCCTTGATATAGTTGATGGTGCTGTCCAGCCCCAGGGGCATCCCGGCGTCCAGACGGTTGTAGATGACGGAGGCCATCGTCTCCCGCTCGCCCTCGGTGGAGCCCGCCTCCTTTTCGATGAGGGAGGCCATGATGAGCACCTCCCGCATGGTCAGGCCCCGCTTTTCCGCCTTGTCGCGCATATCCTCGGTGAACCGGGCGTCAAAGTTGCGCAGGAACCGGCGGATGGCGTTGGAGCCGCCCTCGCCCTGATAGAACTCGTAGGTATCCGGGAACAGATAGCCCTCCAGCCGGTGGTCGTCCCCGTAGGGCAGATCGGCCAGGAAGTCGAAGTCGAACTCATAGTTGGCGCAGGCGTCGTAAAGCTCGTCCTTTTTGCAGATGTATTCCTGCTCCAGAAGGGTGAAGATCTGATCCAGGGAGAAGCCCTCGGGGAAGGTGACCTTGGTGATCTCCTGGGCGCCGGAGCCGAACTGCATCTTCGTCACTAGGGCCCGGTAGTCCAGGGAGGTGTCCAGATCGTAGGTGCCGGGGTCCATCTTGATGTTGGCGTGGGAGAAGGAGGCAAAGAGCTTGAACAGCCACTTGTACTCGATGATGCCGGCGCTCTTCAGCGCGTCGGCGGCCTGGTCGATGTCCACCTGGATGGGCACCTGCTCCACGGTTCCGTCGGCGTTTTTCAGCTCCACGGTTACGGGCATGTCGCCGGTGGGCTCGTAGGGCGCGATGGTGACGGCGGCGGAGACGAGCTCCTTGTTCAGCGCCAACACGTCCACCGCGCACATCCAGGCGAAGCAGGCCAGAATGATGCTGACGCTGATGACGAACAGCGCATAGAGGATGCCGCCGCCCAGACCGCTGCGGCCATAGCGGCGAAACCGCACGGGCAGATAGTCCCGCACCTCCGGCACATCGTCCGGGTCGGTGTAATCCACCTCGTCCAGCTCGGAGTCGTATACCAGCATCTGGCCCGGCCGCAGATCCCGGCCCACCAGGGGCGACTCCCGCACCGCAGGCAGATCCTGACCCCGTGCGGCCTGCTTTTTCGCCAGCCGGTCCTTCCGCCTGCCACCCCGGCGGGCGAGACGGCCCCGCTTTCTCTCCCGGGGAACAGGGAGGGGCGCCTCGGGCTCCTCCTCCGGCTCCCCGGCGGCGTGCCGGGGGGCGTCCGGGGTCATATAGGTCTCGTCGAATCCGACGGACTGCTCTTCATATTCCTCTTCCTCGCCCACGGACGGGTCATCGCCGGACGCAGGCCCGCCGTAGAGATCGTATTCGTCGTTGGGTGTCTTTTGTGCCATGAAAACGCTCCTTGTGCTGCCGTCACGCCCGGGGGCGGTCGGTCATAATATGGCTCGGATGACAACGCGCCGGTCCCCTACCGCGCAGGCACGGCTGCGGAAAACTTCAGCGCGAAGAAAGGAAAAGCATTATGTTCTACAACAATTCCTATAGCTGGCTCTGGCTCATCATCATCCTGATCCTCCTGTTCTCCGTCGCCGGCGGCTATGGCTGCGGCTGCGGCTGCAACGAGGGCAACAACGGCTGCGGCTGCGGGTGCGGCTGCAACTGATCCCCCATTCGGCAAACAGAACGGATCATCGGTATGCGGGGCTCTTCATGAGCCCCGTTTTTTGATCTTTTCCGCCAGTACCGCCAGCGTGAAGCCGGCCAAGCGGGGCATCCGCGCGATCCGGCGTGGTTCCCGGAAAAGGCGGTAGAGCCACTCCAGCCCCGCGGCGCGCCAGCGCTCCGGCGCCCGGGGCACGTCCCCGGCCAGCACGTCCAGACTGCCGCCCAGGCCCATCATGAGCCCCCGGGGCAGCGCGCTCTTCGCCGCGGCCATGAAGAGCTCCTGCTTCGGCGAACCCAGGCAGACCAGGACGAGGTCGGGCTCCGCCGCGCCCAGCTCCGCCAGCACGGGGGCGAGGTCGGGAAAGTATCCGTCCCGGCAGCCGGCGACGGTGACGCCCGGGTACCGGCCGGTGATGGCGTCGGCAGCCCGCCGGGCCACGCCGGGCTTCCCGCCCAGCAGAAAGAGCCGGCCCTGAAAGCGCTCCAGCAGCGCCAGCAGCGTGTCGTAGCCCGCCGCCCGCTCCGGCACCGGGGTGCCCAGTGTCCGGGCCGCCCAGACGATGCCCGTGCCGTCGGCCAGGGACAGATCCGCCCCGTTCACCGCCTGGCGCAGGCGCTCGTCCTTCCGGCAGAGCCAGACGATCTCCGGGTTCGGCGTGCAGATGTATGCGCTCCGGCCCCCGCCAATGAGCGCCAGCGCCCGGTCCGCCGCCTTATCCACGGTGAGGGCGTCGAACCGCACGCCCAGGACCTCCGGCCTCATAGCTGGGAGAAGATCTCGCCGATGTTGCCCCGGACGATCAGGTCCGCCTCGCTGTCCCGGGGCGTGACGCCCCGGTTCACCAGCACCAGCTTGTGGCCCCGGTAGTAGTTGATGAGTCCCGCGGCGGGATACACCGCCAGACTGGTGCCGCCGATGATGAGCGTATCCGCCGCGCGGATGTGCATCACGCTCCGCTGGAGGATGTCCTGGTCCAGGGCCTCCTCATAGAGCACCACGTCCGGCCGGACGATGCCGCCGCAGTCGCAGCGAGGCACGCCCTCGCCGTCGTTGACGAAGCTGACCGGATAGGGCTTGCGGCACCGGGCGCAGTAGCAGCGCAGGGTGGAGCCGTGCAGCTCCAGCACCTCCCGGCTGCCCGCGGCCTGGTGCAGCCCGTCGATGTTCTGGGTGATCACCGCCCGGAGCTTTCCCTCCCGCTCCCACTGGGCCAGCTTCAGATGGGCGGCGTTGGGCCGGGCGCCCTTCACCACCAGCTTCGCCCGGTAGAAGCGGTAAAACTCCGCCGGATCGTGTTCGAAGAAGCTGTGGGAGATGATGGTCTCCGGGGGATAGGACCACTGCTGGTTATAAAGCCCGTCCACGCTCCGGAAATCCGGGATGCCGCTCTCGGTGGAGACGCCGGCCCCGCCGAAAAACACGATGTTCCCGCTGTCCGCGATCCAGCGGCGCAGCGTTTCCACGGCCTGGTCCACAGTACGCGCCTCCCTCTGTAGGGTTCCCATATTTTGGGGCCCCTAAATCAACTTATTATATAATACCCGGGCCTGATTTTCAATAAAAACAACGGAAAGCCGGGGAAAATCCGGGAACAAACGGCAAAACAGAGAGATATTTCCCGAAATGGCGAACATTTTTGTGGCAATATCGCAAGGGCTGTGGTATAATTATGTAAATCAGCCAACGGCCAAGGGCCGCGACAAGGAAGTCAGGGAGGACAAGCCAATGAAATGTCCCTATTGCGGATACGGCGAGAGCAAGGTCATCGACTCCCGTCCTGCGGACGAGGGGAGCACCATCCGCCGGCGGAGAGAGTGCCTCATGTGCGGCAAGCGGTTCACCACCTATGAAAAGGTGGAGCGCATGCCCCTGGTGGTGGTGAAGCGGGACGGCAGCCGCCAGACCTTCGACAAGGTCAAGCTCATCAACTCCATGGTCCGGGCCTGCGAGAAGCGGACCGTGCCTCTGGATCAGATCGAGTCCATTGCCGACTCCATCGAGACGGAGCTGCAGAGCGCTCTGGAGCGGGAGGTGTCCACCGCCGAGATCGGCGATATGGTCATGGAACAGCTGAAGAACGTGGACGAGGTGTCCTATGTGCGCTTCGCCAGCGTGTACCGCCAGTTCAAGGACATCAACACCTTCATGGAGGAGCTGACGAAGCTGCTGGGGGAGAAGACGAAGTAACCGGACCGTCAGCGCTCTTTTTTCGAGAGAAAGACGCCCCCGGCCATGTCCACGGTCATCAGATACACGTCCCCGGCGGCGGAGATGCCCTGGGCGCGCAGCCGCTTTTCCAGCCAGCGCTCGTCCAGCCCCAGCAGATGCAGATTTTCCCGCAGCACGTGACCGTCGTTGATCACGATCATGGGGTAGCCCGTGTCCTCCGCCGCAAGGCCCATCTGCCCGGCGGTGACGGGCCGGTCCGCCGGGTCCATGATCACGTTTAGCTGGCCGTCGGTCTCCAGGATGGCGTACTGGACCTGGTTCAGATCCAGGGCCCCCTGGCTGCGCAGCGCCTCCGCCAGTTCGTCGGGGGTGAAGCGGTTTTTCCGCATCTGCCGCTGGTCGATGCGGCCGTGGGCGATGAGCAGGGAGGGCTTGCCCGCCAGGAGCGTGCGCAGACGCACGCTCCTGGCCATGACGAGGCTCATCACCAGTTCCAGCAGGAACAGCACGAACACCGGCACGATGCCGCAGTACAGCGGCCTGTTCGGATCGGCGATGGGCGTGGACGCCACCTCGGAGATGAGAATGGTCACCACCAGCTCTGAGGGCTCCAGCTGTCCCAGCTGCCGCTTGCCCATCAGGCGCATAAATACGATGAGCAGCGCATACATGATTACGCAATACAATACGATCTTACTCAGCATGGCATTAGTATGCCGCAGGATGCCCGCCTTATGAGCGGGATGTTTTCAGCAAGGAGAGGCAACGCGCATGGGAAAGTATTTCGGAACGGACGGATTTCGCGGCGAGGCCAACGTGGTCCTCAACCCCGTCCACGCCTTCCAGATCGGCCGGTACCTGGGCTGGTATTACGGCCGTGACCACAAGGCCAGGATCGTCATCGGCAAGGACACCCGCCGCAGCAGCTATATGTATGAGAACGCCCTGGCCGCGGGCCTGGTGGCCTCGGGAGCGGACGCCTATCTGCTGCACGTGACCACCACCCCCTGTGTGGCCTATATCACCCGCAGCGAGGGTTTTGACTGCGGGGTGATGATCTCCGCCAGCCACAACCCCTACTATGACAACGGCATCAAGCTGGTCAACGGCAACGGCGAGAAGATGGACGACGCGCTCCAGGACGCCATCGAGGACTATATCGACGGCAGATCGCCCGAGCTGCCTTACGCCACCAAGGACCGGATCGGCTGCACCGTGGACTTCTATTCCGGCCGCAACCGCTACATAGGCCGGCTCGCCAGTCTGGCGGACTGCCCCTTTGAAAACCGCACGGTGGCGCTGGACTGCGCCAACGGCAGCACCTGGATGATCGCCCGCAGCGTGTTCACCGCCCTGGGGGCCAAGGTGAAGGTCATCAACGACCGGCCCGACGGCACCAACATCAATTTTGCCTGCGGCTCCACCCACATTGAGCAGCTCCAGGAGCTGGTCCGCCAGGGCCAGGTGGACTGCGGCTTCGCCTTCGACGGGGACGGGGACCGGTGCCTGGCCGTGGACGAGCGGGGCCAGGTGGTCAACGGCGACAAGATCATGTACATCTGCGCCAAGCACATGAAGGAGAACGGCCAGCTCCCGGATAACACCGTGGTGACCACGGTCATGTCCAATCTGGGCTTGTACAAGGCGCTGGACGCCATCGGCATCGGCTATGAGAAGACCGCCGTGGGGGACCGGTACGTGTATGAGAACATGAAGGAGGGCAACCACCTGATCGGCGGCGAGCAGTCCGGCCACATCATTTTCCGCAAATACGCCCGCTCCGGCGACGGGCTCATCACCGCCATCATGCTCATGCGGGTGATGATCCAGACCAATCTTCCCCTGTCGGCCCTGGCCGCGCCGGTGAAGACCTATCCGCAAGTGCTGAAGAACGTGGTGGTCACCGACAAGGAGGCGGCCCTGGCCGATCCCGCGGTGAAGGCGGAGGAGGCCGCGGTGGAGGCGGAACTGGGCGACAACGGCCGGGTGCTGCTGCGCAAGAGCGGCACGGAGCCGGTGCTGCGGGTGATGGCCGAGGCCTCCACCCCCGAGATGTGCGAGCAGAGCGTGGACCGGATCATCGCCGCCATGGAAAAGCAGGGGCTGCTGGTGGAGGTGCGCAAATGATCCGGACAGCCGAACTCTTTGATCTGACCCATACCGCGGCGCGGCCGCTGCTGGAAAAGGCGGAGTATCCCTGGCAGGCCCTGGCGGGCATCGGGGATTTTATCCTGGCCCTGGGGGAGACCTTGTCCCCGTCGGAGTACGACCACCCGGCGCAGGACGTGTGGATCGCCCGGAGCGCGAAGATCTATCCCAACAACTACATCGCCGGCCCCTGCATCATCGGTCCGGGGACCGAGGTCCGGCCCGGCGCCTTCATCCGGGGCAACGCCCTGGTGGGGGAGGGCTGCGTGGTGGGCAACTCCACGGAACTGAAAAACGTGATCCTCTTCGACGGCGTGCAGGTGCCCCACTATAATTATGTGGGCGACTCCATCCTGGGCTGGAAGGCCCACATGGGCGCCGGGAGCATCACCTCCAACGTGAAGAGCGACAGGACCCCCGTGGTCGTGCACAACGGCCGGGAGGACATCCCCACCGGACGGAAAAAGGTGGGGGCCATTCTGGGCGATCGGGTGGAGGTGGGCTGCAACAGCGTGCTGAACCCGGGCACGGTCATCGGCCGGGACAGCAGTGTGTATCCCCTGTCCTCGGTCCGGGGCGTGGTGCCGGCGGACAGCATCTATAAGGCGCCCAACAACGTGGTGCCCAAGGCGCTGCTGTAAACAGACGCTATAACGGAAAAATACGGGCCGCCGTGAGGCGGCCCGTATTTTTTAGTTGTTTCCGTTGAGGTTCACCGCCGGCGTGGGGGTGATGTTCAGATTCTGGATGGCGGAGCGGTAATCCTCCGCCGCGTCGATGCTGTCGGGCGGGAAGAACTCCTCCACCGGGAAGCGGATCCGGGAGAACAGCGTGCAGGGGTCGTCCTCCGTGCCGGAGACGCAGTCTTTGTCGGGCAGGCAGTAGTCGTAAACCGGCACCACCAGCTGGCTGTCCCGCTCCAGACGGATGATGGAGAACTGGCCCAGTGTGGCCAGCAGCAGCCGGGAGCCGTCCGTCAGCACCAGATCCTCCCCAAAGTGGGCCAGGATGGCCGCCGGGATGGCGGATACGTCCGCCATGAGCCCGGTGGGGCAGGCGTCCACCACCTTCATGTTCAGGGCGATGGGGTCCACGCACTCCACCACGGCGATGGGCTGTGTGTAGCTGTCGGCGAAGGAGCCGTCGGAGGAGAACACCTTGGCGGAGCCCTCGCTGCCGAAGAGCATGACACGCTTGTTGAACACGCACAGGCCGTTTACCTGGTTCTCTCCCGGGAAGGTGGTGCCGGTGACCTCATAAAAATAGGTCACGTCCACGGTGTAGTAGCCCCGGTTGAAGCTGATCTCGTCCACGTCCACATCCGCAAACAGCAGCGTGGCTCCGGTGGGCCGCACGCTGAAGGCGCTCTCTATGTACGGCTGGGACGTGTCACATGGTTAAAGAGACAAAGGAGGACCTGCGCTTACATGACTTCCGTACAATATGATTTTGGAGGTTTCCCCATGAAAAAGCTGATTTCCTGTGCGTTCAACATGGACACGGTCTGCGTGGAGCTCGTGTATTCGGACAACAGCATGATCTCCATCGACTGTACTGCCGTGGAGAACGAAGTGGCCGATAACCTGTATCAGCGGTCGGAGTTGGATTACCTGATCTACAATGACCCGCTGGCGTATGCCGATTTGATCCTGAATGGCGACCCTCAGGTGTATTTGAAAGCGGTCACGGAATACAAAAAGCCAGAAGACTGACTTGTTGTACTGGTATAAATTTTGGGGCAGCGTTCCATACGCTGCCCCGATGATTTTTGCTGGATATTGAATTCTGGCTTAGATGACGGCGGTCATCTCTTGCCATCCTCATCCTCTGCCACGCCTTCGATCAGATTTGTCACCACAGCATTGAGCTGCGCGGCGTTCTCGCTGGTGATGACCGGGCGGCCAGTGCGGGCCTCGATGCTGCGCCGGGCATCCCCGGCCACCTCGCCGCCAGCTTGGGCGACAACGATGTTTTCCGCCAGACCCTGTGGATTCTCCGTCTTGGTCAGTTCCGTTGTCGTGGCCTCGGCCAGCATGTTCAGGGCCAATTCCAGCGTGCTCATGTTATCCCGCAGATTCTGCTTTTTCAGGCCCTTCAGCCGCTTATACTGCCGCGTGCTCATGCCGGACCACGCCCGGGTCACTTCGTCGGTGAGGATAGCATACTCGCGCCCTTCCTCTACGCCGTGCTCCTTCCATGCGTCTGTCAGCTCTTTCCGCGCTTGAATGGTGCGGATGCGCTGGTTGATCCACTCCGGCGAATAGCCCAGCCGCGCGTATGTACCCAGCGCCCGGTCGATGGAAAGCTCCGGGTCTATCGTCTCCTCGATCCGCTCTTTCCCCACCTGGGCCAGCCACATCTTGAACGGCTCCGCCTTGGGAGACGGAATGGATTGAATGATGCGGAGAAGTCCGGCGGTGTCGGCAACGTCTGTTTTATATCGTTTGCCATCGGCGGAGAGCATTCTCAGTTGACTACAAAGTGTAGGCAACTGACTGCCCTCTTTTTTCATGCGCGTTTTTAGGACGCTCCAATATTTAGCAGCGTGGCGGGTATCCGGCTGGTTGGTGAGGACGCGGACTACATCCACGACGGAGAAGTACCATTCCTCGTTTTCCTCATCCCACGCCGTTCGGATCGACTGGTCCTCGAACAGTTGAAGCTTATCCTCTTTCATTTCGTTTTCTCCTCTGGCAGCATCTGCTTATGACTTCATTATAGATACTATTCCCAAACAGACCGATGCACTCGAATCAAAACCTAATTGACAATTCGCTATATAGCGCCGGGTGTATAGCTAATTCCCACCCATTATCGGTAAGGACTCCTGTATCGCCCTTATGATTCCATCGCCAAGAATAATATCCATCCTGGCGATTTATATTCCCCCAAAATCCGACTCTATAGAAATCCTCAAGTATGTCATCTTCGTGCTCGTCCCAGAAAATTCGGGCTTTGCTGCCCTTTGCTGCCTTCTTTCGAATTTCGTCTTTAGTGGTAAACTGTGGACCCCCTCTTAACAGGCGGACTATCATTTCGATATCTTTGCTGTCATAAAGTGACTGCAATTCTTGCCGAATTTCCGCGAGACTCCCTTTGGAATACTCCTTTCTTAGATTATCAAATGCTGCAATTGTAAAAGATGTATCATTACAGTGAAGGCTGTCGTTTTGAGCAGCAGTAATGAGTCGCACAACGTCTCGGGGCTTATTCCATCCAAGATCTAAAATATAGCTTACTGAATCTCGTTTATGAATCTGCTCTGGGAACCAATCCCAGAAAGACTGTGGCTCTCCATCGCTTGCCATTTCTATCCGTCTCATAAGCACTTTAATGATGGGGTGCTCTATTGAATTTGTATTACTGTAAGTCCACTTGATAGGTGTACTATAACCATCAACTATTTTATTGATTTCCCTAGTCTGGATAAACCTGTCCATAGCGAAAATAATTTCATTACGTATCGCAGCAATGATTTTTACCTTTTTGTATCCATTCAGCCTATGTATTGTGAATATCATGTCGCGGATTAAGGTCAAGTCGCGTTTAAATAGTTCTTGGTCACCATAATACGCTTCCATCTCATCTACAAAGAGATAATAGGGCGTATCCGTCCGTACTAATTTTCGGAACAAGTCGTCGCATCGATCTACTATATCGACTAAATCCCGAAACGCACGATCATCATTGGCTACACTTTGAAACTTGGCAGTAGCCTCAACGGCCGCACCTTGAGCTTGTGAGGCTCTAACTGAAATCCCAAGCTGCGAAAGGGAAAGTATTTTTTTGTTTGCAGAGGAAAAACTGATTTTGTTGACCTCATTGACAAATTTATCCCAATTGGCATCCTGCTTAAAGAGCCCATTGTTGTTTTCTTCGTTGTCATCCACAATTTTCCTAAAGAAAACCCAGCGCCAGACATGGAGATACTCAATTCTATTAGGCTGAATCTCGCCACTTACATCTATAAGCGCAGTCAACTTCTGAGCAATAGATTCAATATTACTCTTCTTTACTTCCTCAAAGTCACTTTTAAAGTAAAGAAATGACGTGCATGTTGAAGGGTCAATCTTCAGAGCGCGATCTTGTAGATGGAATAAGATTGATGTTTTTCCTACTCCTTTGTAGCCTGTAACCAAAAACTTTTTCCCGCTGAGCAAATCATCCCCTGATACTCCAGGTGGCAAAATGAAACTTTCAAAAAATTTATCTGCCTGATCTGTGGTGATTTCGTCTTTCGCGTCAGGCATTCCTGCATAAATATCCCGAATAGTAATTTTTCTCATCTATGCATCTCCTTGTTAATTTATAATCTCTATCATATCTTGGGGTTGCTTGCTTTTAGTATTGTAAACTACAATGCTTTATCTGAAATTGTCTATTTGCGTTAAGAAGCTCACATTCGCTCATTGTAATACTATATGGAGAGCGGCCTATGAATCAACCCTGCAGATTTGGAAATGGAATAACATTATTATTGTTAGATGACAATGTGCCGATGTCTAGATTTAACAATTCTTCAATTACGTCAAGGGAAATTGAGAAATGGTTTTCAGCAAATAGGTTTATAAGATCATCGCCGGAGATATGCCCCTTTTCAAAAAGCAATTTAATTGCTTGCTTAAGGGCATATGGGTGCTTGTATTCAATCATGTCGTCCAAAGGTTCGTTTTGACGATAACCGTTGGCGTTCATCTGCCTCATTAAATATGAGTATTGATTTGCTGAAAGATATCCCAATGTATAGGCCCTTAATATCATGCAGGCAATTGATACGTTCCACTTCTTTTTTAATTCGATGTAGTGATTAAGGCGATTGGGATATGCGGAGACATCGTTGCCAAAAGTGCTTTTAGGCAATAAGAAAGCTGAGGCAAAAGCATTTGCCTCGTTTTCACGTTCTCGGAATTCTTCTCTATTAATTTCGTTCAAATCTGAGTATCTTTCGTGTAGCAGAATATGGCCTAATTCATGCGCACAGTTAAACTGTCTGCGATAAAAACTTTTTTTATCAGTACCGAGTATTACACAGTACGTTGGACAATCTGCTTCTTCATAATATTGGTAAAAAGCATCAATATCTCGACTCTCTGTAGCAAATTCTCCAACAATAATCCCATTTCGCTCTAATAGTGCTACCATGTTGGATATTGGGGAGTCGCCAAGCCCCCAATAAATTCTAGTATACGTAGCAAGTTCCTCGATAGAGAAAGATTCTCCATCGGGAAACGATGGAAGATTGAGCTCTCTGAATTTAATTTTAGTAGATAAAACAGAATGTATTTTTGCAAGATACTTTGCCTTTATCTGCTGAGCGACCAAGTCTTTTTTCTTGCTTGAATAAAGTGCGCGAAAATATGTATTACCAATAGTTGATTTTGTATCTGGTTCAACAAAAAAGGAGTAAGGGAATTCCAACGATTTTGAAATTCGCAGAAGGGTTGCTGGCTCTGGAGTTATTTTGTCATTTTCAAATTGAGAGATAGCTTGCTTGTTGATACCGACAGATTTGGCCAACTCGTCCATAGTCATCTTTCGATATAGGCGAGCTTCTTTTAGTCTCTCACAGTTAATTCTATTTCCTCGTTGCACGGAGCATGCCCATCCTTTGTTATTTATAAGAGTTCAACAAGAGCTTCCTCGTCATCATTTTCGTTTTGTTGAGGCACAACCGTTCGATTGACTTCATACGGCTTGCGAATGTATTGCGACCAGTCTTCTTCCTCTGTTGAAATTTCAAGATCTTTTGTAAGGCGCACTGCACGAACAGTCAGAAGCTTATCACCGTGGACGTCAAACAGAACAAGGATATGCCCATCTATATCCCCAACATCTGCATAAACAGCTCTGGCAAGCTGTTCTTGAGATTGCGCAATCCACGGTTTAGAATCTGAAGAGACACCTGGTAAGTCCATTTTCAATTGTTCATGCTGCGCTTTAACATCTTTGTTAAAACTAGCGCCACCGCATAGATAGTGTTTCCCTTTATCTTTCCTTTGCTGCACGGTTGCGAAAGTGTCCTCAGTCATCAAGGTAATGATATTACGTGAGGCATAGTGGAACAGAACGGGGGTTTTCCATGCACGTCTGCGGCATACCCCCATGTCCAGCCAACCTAAATGCTGGCATTTATCTCGCAATTGCGCAATAATGACATTCCAACGGAATTGACCATATCCATTCCTTTCAGTTAAGCCGTTATCACTCATGATTTCAGGCATAACGTTTTCCAGCGCAAGACGCAAAGCGTCAACGATCGCATGGTCTATACCTGCTAAATTAAAGCTAAAGCCTTCAGGTTGTTTTTCCAAGACGACACCTCCAAATGGATTTGTCCATTATTTTACATTATTTTGTTCTGTTTGTCAAGTAGAATTACAAATTTAAAAGGATTAGTTTGCGCGTTGTGTCCGACCGCCGAAAGATTGATTGCCTAATTCGCCTCCAAAATGTTTCTACTTGTGCTTCCGGTTTCCCTTCCCGTGCGTCATGGGTGAATTGCTCCGACCGCGCTGGTTGTAGGGGCTTTTCAGGAGCTTGGACCTCTTTAATATCCCGATGAGCGTCACAAACTCCTCTTTTGTCAGGCCGTCATAGTCGATCCCGAGCTGGGCAAGGAACACGCGGGCCTTCTTCTCGTTCTCGCTGCCCTCGTAGCTCATAGCCTGCTGCAGCTGCTTCTGGGCATCCGCTGCCGGGGAATCCGTGTCCGCCGTGGTCGTATCCTTCTTGTGCCGCTCCCGGATGTCTTTCAATATCGCGCCCATATCGCCGGCAGCAATATGGCTGAAGTACTCGTCCTCTTTTACCTGGGCCACTTCCAGCGTCCGCACATACAGGTCGTTCTCGCCCGGATTGTATTTCTGAATGACCTGCTCCCGCGCCGCCGCCAGCATGGTGTTCATATCGTTGACGCGCATGTCCGCGATACGGTCCACGTAGATCTCCGCATCCACCAGGAACCGCTGGAACCCCTCATGGGTCACCATCTCGCAGAGCAACCGGTTGTTGAGCTGGCCGCTCTTTAACACGTCGATCATCCCATCACTCAAATGCAGCTCGTGCAGAGCTGTGTTTGGGTGATTTTTTGTTTCTGTCAGGCCCATCAGATAGTCTGTGGACACCCCGTAGAACTTTGCCAGCTCCGCGATGGCAAAGGGGCTTATATCCTTGTAATCGTCCGATTCATACTTGCCCAGGGCCGACTTGGATAGTCCTGTTTCCTCGGCCAGCTGCTCCAGCGTCAGGTGCCGCTCCACGCGCAGGTCCTTCAGCCGCTCCTGGGTAGATAACTTCGCATACATGGCGATTCCCCCTTTTCTGGGGCTATTATAACACATTTCCACGTTCGTGGAAATTTTCGCTTTTCAGGCGGATTTCCATCCTTTGAGACATACGGGAGAAGGCATGTTTTTTCGCTAGAATGGTCATGTCACAAGACAATGCAGCTTGAAAACCACATGACCGTCTGAAAGGGATATGTCCTTCGGGGAAGTGACCGCTATGACCGCGAACACGAGAGCGCACCAAGGGGACAAAACGCCGGGGTGAGAGTCCCGGGCAGGAACGGCTTTCAGACAGAACGGCAAAACAGACCGTTTGCAAAACGGCGAAAAACAGTGTCCCTTTGTGCCCCTATCCTTATCAAACAGTGTCACGCGGGTCAGCGAACAGGAGCCGCCGATCCGCATGCTTTTTCACGGGACCGCGCAAAAGCACACATAACTATGAAAACGAAAAATGCCCCGTTGACCAGGGCATCACAGGAGAGGATCGCCAGACAAGAGGCGCTCTTTCAAAAATCACGCTCTGCGGCGAAGTGGCCCTGCTGATTCGCAGACCACGTTCGCCGCGGGGATAACAGAAATATTGGAGGCAACAATGAATATCAGAAACGAAATCAAATCATATATCGTCCGGGAGGGCTTTACCATGTCGGAGCTTATTGAAAAGATGGCCGAACAATACGGCTGGAGCGGCAGTGTCCCCAATTTCTCCGGCAAGCTCCAGCGCGGCTCTCTGCGATACGGCGAGGCTGTGGAGCTGGCCGACGCGCTGGGCTACGACCTGGTTTGGCGCAAGCGAGGGAAAGAAGGTTGATGATCCAATAGCGAACTATGGTTATATCCGCGTGAGCACCCGGGAACAGAACGAGGACCGGCAGCTCATCGCGCTGCACGAGCTGAACATCCCGGAGAAAAACATCTATATGGACAAGCAGTCCGGCAAGGACTTTGAGCGGCCCCAATATAAGCGCCTGGTGCGGCGCATGAAGCGGGACGACCTGCTCTACATCAAGAGCATCGACCGCCTGGGGCGCAACTACGGGGAGATTCTGGAACAGTGGCGCATCCTCACAAAAGAGAAGGGCATCGACATCGTGGTGCTGGACATGCCCCTGCTGGACACCCGCCGGGGCAAGGACCTGATGGGCACGTTCCTGTCCGACATCGTTTTGCAGGTGCTCTCCTTCGTGGCGGAGAATGAGCGGACCAACATCCGTCAGCGGCAGGCGGAGGGCATCGCGGCGGCCAAGGCCCGGGGCGTACGGTTTGGACGGCCGCCGAAGCCTCTCCCAGAGAACTTTCACACAATCCACCAGCGCTGGCGGAGCAAAAAAATGACACTCCGGGAGGCTGCGATGGCCTGCGGAATGCCGGTGGGGACGTTTTACTCAAAAGCGAGGCGGTTTGAAAAGGTGGATTAAATAAACTGCACAATAATTTGGAATGGTGTACTTTTTCCAATAGGCAAGACTCGGGGAAAAGACGGCCCAGAATTTGTTGCCGTTTCCAGGTTTTGATGCTATAATGCGAATATGTAGAACACGCAGGAAAGTTTGGTAAAGTACACATTTGCAAAACGAACGGAGCTTTGCTGATCCTCCTGCGGTCTTTTCGGATCGGAGGAGGATCGCTTTTTGATCATCGGGATACAAGATGAATTGCTGCGGATCAACTCCCTCGGTCTGCTGGACAGGCTCCTGGAGGATAGAACGACCAAGGCGCACATCCTCTGGGCGACGGACGCCTATATCGATTTGGGCCCCGCCTATCAGCGGGACAGGGAGATCAGGGCGGAGCTGATCACTGGCGAGCGCTCCGGCGTCATCAAGAACCGGGCGCGGAAGGCCCTGGAGCAGCAGTCCGCCCGCACGCGGCAGCACGCCGAAGTATTTACACCCAACTGGATCTGCGCGAAAATGTGCGATTATGCCGACGAGATGTGGTTCGGACGGCCGGACGCGTTTTTTAAGGACGGCGAGCCAACCGACCGGGTGGAGTTTCCTAAGCGGAAAAGCTGGAAACGGTACGTGGACGACCGGCGCATGGAGATCACCTGCGGCGAGGCGCCGTTTCTGGTGAGCCGGTATGACGTCTCAAACGGCGAGAGCATCCCCCTGGAGCGGCGGACCGGCATACTGGACCGGAAGCTGCGGGTGGTGGGCGAGAACACCGACGCGGAGGAGGAGTGGCTGCAATGGGCCCTGCGGGCGTTCCAGGCGACCTATGGTTATGAGTTTCAGGGCGACAACCTGCTCATTGCCCGGTTGAACCTGCTGATGACCTTTGAGGAATACCTGTCCGACCGGTGGAAACGAAAGCCGACGAAGCAGGAATATGAGATGATAACCAACGTCATCGTGTGGAACCTCT
This sequence comes from uncultured Akkermansia sp., assembly GCA_947601655.1. Classification (GTDB taxonomy): domain Bacteria; phylum Verrucomicrobiota; class Verrucomicrobiia; order Verrucomicrobiales; family Akkermansiaceae; genus Akkermansia. The sequence continues at coordinate 25,216 of CANQGG010000014.1, read as the reverse complement.
GGCAGATGGATGGGCTCACATACACCATCCCGTACCGGAAGCCCGAGGAAGAGGGATTCCAGTTTGACTTTTTTGAAGAGATGGGTTTCCCGGATGAGGGAGAGAAGCAACAGCCCTATTGTCGAGTCTATGACTGGCGGAAAAAGACCAGCTTTGAATTCCAGGAATTACGAAGGGAGAAGGGGAAAATGAAGTTCGATTTTATCATCGGGAACCCGCCGTATCAGGACGAAACATCCGGAGAACAGAAAACATTTGCTTCACCGATTTATCATCTCTTCATAAATGAAGCATACCGGGTCGCGGATAAAGTGGAACTGATTCATCCTGGCAGGTTTTTATTCAATGCAGGAAACACTCCTAAAGTGTGGAATGAAGAAATGCTTAAGGACCCCCATCTCAAAGTCCTATGGTACGAGCAAGATAGTGCTAAGGTCTTTGCAGGCACGTTGATAACCGGCGGGGTAGTCGCTACATATCATGACACAAGCAAACATTTTGGAAGTATAGAAACTTTTTCGATTTATCCTGAGCTAAACTCGATAATTCAAAAAGCTGCACCGAGAAGTGAAGACAATAGCCTGATTCCTATAATTTTCAACCAAACACGTTTTAATTTAGATGCGGTATATCAGGAATACCCTGAGTTACATTCGGTTATAGGAAGTGACGGGAAGGATAAGCGGTTCAGAAACAATATATTTGAAAAAGTCTCTCTGTTTACTGACGAAAAGATAAGTAGCGATGATATTCCAGTTATTGGTATTGAGAACGGAAAAAGAGCATGGAAGTACATCCCAGAACGGTTCGTAGACTGTACGCAAGACAATCTTTGGAAATATAAAGCTATAATTTCATCAGCGAATGGTGCTTCCGGCACATTAGGAGATGAAGCTGCCCGTATAACAACAGTTCCATTTCTTGGAGCGCCAGGGGAAGGCTATACACAGACATTTATCAGTTTCGGTTCATTTGATAATGAAGAACCTGCAAACTCTTGTGTTAAGTATCTAAAGACTAAGTTTGCGCGTACAATGCTGGCTATAGTCAAGGTTACTCAAGATAACAAGCGAAATACTTGGCGATACGTCCCCCTCCAAGACTTCACCCCCGCATCCGACATCGACTGGTCCAAATCCATCCCGGAGATCGACCGGCAGCTCTACGCCAAGTATGGGCTGGACGAAGGGGAGATCGCGTTCATCGAATCCCATGTGAAGGAGATGAACTGATGAACACGCCCAACATTGCGCCCAACGTCCGGGTCGTCCCCATGATATACGCCTACAACACGCCGGGCGTCAGCTATCACGACGGCTGGACGAAGATCGGGTACACGGAAAAGCAGTCCGTCCAGAAGCGCATCGGCCAGCAGACCCACACGGCGGACATCCGCTGGGCGCTGGCCTGGTCGGACAACGCCATGTACAAGGACGGCTCCGGGGAGTATTTCACGGACCACGAATTCCATGACTTTCTCCAGAGCCAGCACCACATCCCGCGGGAGCCGAAAACCGAGTGGTTCCAGATAGACGGCCCCCGCTCGGAGGAACTGTTCCGCTCCTTTGCCCGGCGGGAGACCTCCTGGCCGGAGGCCTGCACCTACGACCTGCGAAAAGAGCAGGCGGAGGCCGTAGCCATGACAGCGGACTATTTTGAGCGCGGCGGGACGGAGTTTCTCTGGAACGCCAAGCCCCGGTTCGGGAAGACCCTGGCCAGCTATGACCTGATCGAGCAGATGGAGCTGGACAGGGTGCTCATCGTCACCAACCGACCCAGCATCGCCAACTCTTGGGCGGAGGATTTTCGCAAGTTCATAGGCTGGCGGGACCGGATGGCTTTCGTCTCGGACACGGACGCCCTGCGGGGCCAGGCCGGTGTCCAAACCCGTGAGGAATACATCTCGGCACTGGGCCGCGGCGTCGAGCGGGGCATCGTGGCCTTTGAGTCCCTGCAGGGGCTGAAAGGTTCGGTCTACTTCGGCGGGCAGTATGACAAGCTGAAATGGATCAGTGACATGCAGTTCGACCTTCTCATCATCGACGAGGCCCACGAGGGCGTGGACACCATGCGCACAGAGCGGGCCTTCCGAAACATCAAGCGCAGACACACGCTGTATCTCTCCGGCACGCCCTTCAAGCAGCTGGCCAGCGACCAGTTCTCCAGCACGCAGATCTACAACTGGTCCTATGCCGACGAGCAGGAGGCGAAGGAAAACTGGGCCGGGGACGACTACAACCCCTACGAAGCCCTGCCTCGGATGAACATGTTCACCTATCAGATGTCGGGCATGATCTATGACCAGCTCCAGCGGGGCGTGGACCTCTCCGATGACGGGGACACGGTAGACTTCGCCTTCGACCTGAACGAGTTTTTTGCCACCAACGAGAGCGGCAAATTCGTCCATGAGGCAGAGGTGCGCAAGTTCCTCCACGCGCTGACCACCCAGGAGAAGTACCCCTTCTCCACGCCGGAACTGCGCCGGGAGCTGGCCCACACGCTGTGGATATTGAACCGGGTGGCGTCCGTCAAGGCCCTGGCAAAGCTGCTGAAAGACGATGAGTTCGCCTATGCCTTCGGGGACTGCGAGATCGTCATCGCGGCGGGCGACGGTCGGGAGAGCGACGAAGACGCGGCGGCAGCGGCGGCCTACGACCGGGTGAAAACGGCCATCGCCACCCATGAACGGACCATCACCCTCAGCGTGGGACAGCTCACCGTGGGCGTGACCATCCCTGAGTGGACTGGCGTGCTGATGCTGTGCAATCTGCAGAGTCCGGCGTCCTATATGCAGGCGGCGTTCCGGGCCCAGAACCCCTGCATCTTCACCAGCGGCGGCCAGCGGTTTCGGAAGCAGAATTCCTATGTCTTTGACTTTGACCCGGCGCGGACGCTCATCATCTTTGATGAGTTCGCCAACAACCTGTCCCCGGAGACCGCCTCCGGGCGGGGCACCGGGGAGGACCGGGAGAAGAACATCCGGCGGCTTTTGAACTTCTTCCCCGTTCTGGGCGAGGATGAGGAAGGTCAGATGGTGGAGCTGGACGCCAAGGCGGTGCTGTCCATCCCCCGGCGGCTGAAGAGCCAGGAGGTGGTCCGCCACGGGTTTATGTCCAACTTCCTGTTCAAAAATATCACCAACATCTTCGGCGCACCTGGCATCGTGCGCCAGATCGTGGAGAAGCTCACCCCCGCCCAGGAGGACCCGAAGAAGAACAAGCGGGATTCTCTGGACCACATGGGCGATGTGCCCGTGAACGGCGAGGGCGAGGTGGAGATACCCGGTGCCATCGTCATCGGGCGGACCCAGGACGTGTTTGGACCCAAGATATACGAGGACATGCAGGCGGATATTCAGGACAGCCTGGACAGCCTGGGTACGGCGGGGCCGGATGATATAGGGAAGCGGCTGCAGGACGTGGTGACGGCTGTCAAGACGGCGGTGAAGCAGAAGACCGTGGAGCCGGCAGCGGACGCCTATGACGTGAAGCCGGGCATGCGGAGCCGCATGGAGAAACAGGTGGAGCGGGAAGTGGACGCCAGCTTTCAGAAGCTGGAGGACGATTACCGCCAGCAGACCAATATCGCCAGGGTGGAGCTGGAGCGCAAGCGCCAGTCCGCGGAGAGCGAGGCGGAGGTACAGAAGGCCGAGGAGGAGTACAGCGCCAGCATCGCGGACGCACTGAAGGTCTTTACGGATTCCGCTATGCAGGAGGCCCAGAGGACCATCGAGGAGAAGCCCAAAGAGCTGGTCGAGCAGCTGGAAAAGCACAAGGCGGAGAGCGAAAAGCGCACCATCGAGGAGGACGTGCGCGCTCATCTGCGGGGCTTTGCCCGCACCATCCCCAGCTTCATCATGGCCTATGGGGACGACGAGCTCACTCTGGCCAACTTCGACGACTACACGGAGGATGACGTTTTCCTGGACGTGACGGGCATCACCGAGGACGATTTCCGTTTCCTGCGGGACGGCGGAGATTATACGGACCCGGAGACCGGCGTGACAGAGCATTTTGCCGGACACCTTTTCGATGAGGTGGTGTTCAATGACTCCATCCGGGAATTTCTGAAAAAGAAGCGGGAGCTGGCCGACTACTTCGACGAGAGCCGGGAAGAGGACATATTCGACTACATCCCGCCCCAGAAGACCAACCAGATCTTCACACCCCGGTGGGTGGTGGTCAAGATGGTGGACGAGCTGGAAGCGGAAAATCCCGGCTGCTTCGACGACCCGGACAACACATTCGCCGACCTCTACATGAAGTCCGGCCTTTACGTCACCGAGATCGTCAAGCGGCTCTACCGGAGCGAGAAGATGCGCCAGCTCTTCCCAGATGCCAAGGAACGCATCCGTCACATCCTGGAAAAGCAGGTCTATGGAATGGCTCCGACGCGGATCATATACCTGATCGCCACGAACTACATACTTGGATTTGACGAGGAAATGAAAAAAGCGGCGACCCACTTTGCCCAGGCCGACGCGGCGGAGGCGGCCAAGAGCGGCACACTGCAGGCGCTGGTGGATCAGTGCTTTGAGGAACAATAATCATCCCTTTGGAACAAAGGGCGCACTTCTATACATGGTCTGACGGCCATGTATGTGCGCTCTGCGAGGCAGCAGCCCGGACACACGAATGTCCGGGCTGTTTTTGCGTCGCTGCTGCTCCGATCAAGGGACGGCCCCCTTGCGGCGCTTGCGCGCCTATCCCCCTGCTGCCTGCTGGCGGCGGGTATTATTGATTTAGGAGGAATTCTATGGAGAAAACCAGAGAGCAGTTACTGGCTGAACAAGAAAAAGACATCATCCGATTGGAACAGTACCAACACCGCATCCAGCGGCTGGAGAACCGGGCGAAATATTTGAGCAAGGCCGAGCGGACCGCACGGACGCATCGGCTCATCACCCGTGGGGCCGCCATGGAGAGCATCGCGCCGGAGATCAAAAGCATGGCAGAAGTGCCGTTTTACTCCCTCATGGAACAGATACTTTCTCTGCCAGATGTCCAGAACATCGTCCACGCTGCACTTTCTAAGGAGGACGGGTGATGGCCCTCTATCATTTTCATGTCACCCAGATCAAGCGCAGTGCCGGTCAGTCCACCATCGCCTCCGCCGCCTACCGCGCCGGAGAGAAACTTTACAGCGAATACTACGGCGAGACCAGCGACTACAGCCACAAGAAAGGCGTGATCTGTTCCGAGATACTTCTCCCGCCAAACGCGCCACTGGAATACGCAGATCGGCAGACCCTATGGAACGCCTTGGAGCTGGTAGAGCGGAACAAAGACGCCCAGCTTGCATACAGCTTTGATATTGCCTTGCAGAACGAGTTTTCCCTGGAGGAGAACATCGCTCTTGCAAGGCAATTCGTATCGGAGCAGCTTGTCTGCCGGGGTATGATCGCGGACTTCGACATCCATATGCCGGATAAGGAGATACAAAATCCCCACTTCCATATCCTCTGTCCCATACGGCCATTGAAGGAAAACGGGAAGTGGGGATATAAGCAGCACCGCGTCTACCACTTGGACGAACAGGGCAACCGCATACTTGATGAGAACGGCAAAGCGACCTTCGACGCCGTGCCCACCACCGATTGGGGCAGTCCGGAGCGGCTGGAATCCTGGCGGGCGGCCTGGGCCGCGCTGTGCAACGCCAAGTTTGAGGAAAAGGGCCTGGACTGCCGGATAGACCACCGCTCCTATGAACGCCAGGGCATCGACCTGATACCGACGGTCCATGAGGGCCCCGCCGTCCGGCAGATGGAGGCGAAGGGCATCCCTACCGACAAGGGCGATCTCAACCGCTGGATTCGCTCTACCAACGCGGCCATTCGCAGTCTGAGGAAGAAGATCGCCACGTTGCTGGACTGGCTGAAGGAGGTCAAGCAGGAACTGTCCAAGCCCCAGCAGCCCAACCTGGGCGAGCTCTTGGGCGATTATATTGCCATGCGAAACGCCGGAGCCTGGAGTCAGAAGGCAAAGCTAGGCAATCTGAAGCAGTTTGTGGAAGCCTATAACTACATCATGGAGAACAGGCTGTTCACGGTGGAGGCGCTGGAAGAACGTGTTGCTGATCTCAACAGCCAAGTATCCAGGCTGAAATCGGAAATGGACGCCTCCGACAAGCGCCGGAAGGAGCTGAAGGAACTGTTCCAGCAGGCGGAGAACTACGCCCGGCTAAAGCCAATCTTCGACGAGATGAACGGTATTCGGTGGAAAGGTCAGCGGGAGAAGTACAGGCAGGAGCATGAACGCGAGCTGCGGCAGTTTTATATGGCCCGACGCAAGCTGAAGGACGCTTTCACGCCGGACGGCAAGCTGCCCATCTCCGCCTGGCAGCGGGAGATGGAAAGGCTGGCGCGGGAGCATGAGGCAGCCTATGCCAAGTACAAGCCCCTGCGGGATGATCTCACAAAGCTGCTGCAGGTCCGGCACCACGTCAACGTGGCGCTGGAACAGCGCGGCCAGCCGATCATTGCCCAGCAAAAGAAAGTTGAAAAAGGAGAACGCTGAATGGTTGAAAATAGCACGGTAAATAGGAAAACCACCATGCGCGCCAATGGTATAACACCCCATGACGACGAATATGAATGGGTAGACCTGAACACACCGTTCTGGGATTTTGAGAAGCTGCCCAGAGAAACGCTGAGAGAGTTTGATAAATACTGGCGGCAGTATTGGAAGGAGCGGGAAAAGCAGTACACCGACATGGACAAGGCTTTTTACGCAGTTGAGGAAGATGGACAGGAGTATTTCTATATCGGAAAGACCCGCATCAAGATCACAGAGCACTTCCCAGAGAAGGGCAGGACCATGGGCGAACTCATTGAGGACCTGATCCTCTATGCCGCCCGTCAGGACGAGAAAGCAGACGATGGTACATATGTTGGTTCAACACTTTAAAGTGTTGAATTTTGCCTGCGCTTATAGTACAATACCTGTGGAAGTATTGTAAGCGCGGGTCGTTTTATACGAAGGAGGTTATTTTTGAAACGACCAAACAATGCGGCTCTCTATATGAGATTGAGTGTGGACGACGAAAACTATGGCGACAGCGTGAGCATCGAGACCCAGCGGACGATCTTGCAGACATATGCCAAAGAAAATGGTTTTCATGTCTACGACGAGTATGTGGACGACGGATGGAGCGGGACCAATTTCGAGCGTCCGGCCTTCCAGCGCATGATGGCCGATGTGGACGCGGGCAAGGTCAACTGCATCATAACGAAGGACCTTTCCCGTTTTGGGCGCGAGCACGTTATGATGGACTACTACCTGGAATTCGTGTTCCCGGAGAAACGGGTCCGCTATATCGCCGTCACGGACAACGAGGACACGGAAAAGGGCCTGAGCGACTTTGTGCCGTTCAAAAACCTGTTCAACGAGTGGCTGGCCAAGGACACCAGCCGGAAAGTGAAAGCGGCATATAAAGCGAAATTCGCGGCGGGGGAACACCTTTGCGCCTGTGCGCCGCTGGGCTACAAAAAAGACCCGGAGCATCCGAACAAGCTGCTCATTGACGACCAGACCCGGTGGATCGTGGAGCGCATCTTTGAGCTGGCCGCCCGTGGGACAGGCCCGGCAAAGATCGTAAAGATACTGACAGAGGAAAAGGTCCCGACCCCAAGCTGGATACACTATCAGAGGGACGGCCTGTTTGCCAATATCCACGGACAAAACCCCGGTGAGAAAGCGTATTTATGGACCAATGCCTACGTCACGAATATCCTCACGAACGAGACGTATATCGGCAACAGCGTCCACAACCGGGAACACAAGGTCTCCTACAAGAATAAGAAGCGTATCCGCACGCCCCAGGAGGAATGGCTCGTCGTGGAGCACACCCATGAAGGGATCATTGCCCCGGAGCTGTTCGAGCAGGTCCAGAAGCAGGTCAGCGCCCGCCGCCGGAACACGAAAGACCACACGTTTCAGATCTTCTCCGGCCTTATGCGGTGCGGCGGCTGCGGCAGGGCGCTCAGCTATGGAACGAACAAGAGCAAAAAGAGCTCCTTTGCCTACTATGCCTGTTCCGGCTACCGTCAATACGGCCCGAAGCGCGCCGGCTGCACACAGCACTACATACGCTACGATGTGCTCTACGCCTATGTCCTGGCGCGGCTCCAGGAATGGTCCGCGCTGGCGCAGATGGATGAAAGCCGTCTGCTGCAAAGGATGCTGAACGCCAGCGATAGGGAGCGATCCGCAGCCGCCCGGAAGCAGGGGACAGAGCTGGCGAGGGCGGAAAAGCGCCAGGGGGAGTTGGACCGCCTTTTCACCAAGCTGTATGAGGATTGGGCGGCAGGGAAGATCACGGAGCGAAATTTTGGCCTTCTTTCCGAAAAGTACCAGACGGAGCAGGCCCAGGTGGAGGAACAGATCGGGCGGCTGCAAGCGGAAGCGAACGAGGAGCGGGAGACGGTGGACAACGCCAAGAAATGGATCACGCTCATCAAGCAGTACGCGAACCCCACCGCCCTGACCGCCGAGATGCTCAACGCTCTCATCGAAAAGATCGTCGTTCATGAGGCGGTGAAAGCGCCCGACGGCAGCCGGGAGCAGGAGATCGAGATCTATTACCGCTTTGCGGGAAAACTGGACGGATAAAACGTATCTTTAAGTATGCGTCACGGAGCTGGCGGTGGGATATACCCGCAGATCCTCCACGCAGTCCTTATCGCGGCAGCTATCGTATATTTTCCTTGTATGGATGCACACGGCTTCGGTGCATTCCTGGCTGTCCGCCATGCTGATAACCTCCTATCCATAGTCGCCGGGCCGCCCCGGCGGTTTCAGTACAGTCTATGCCCGGGGCGGAAATATGTGAAGTTTTCCTGTACGCGGCGGCGAAAATGTGGTATCATGGGGACAAGGAAGCGAGGCGTGAGCGCGTATGGAGCATCTGGGATTCATCCGGGACAAGCTGGATATCAAGATACTGATCCTTTACATACTGGAAAAGCTGCCCCGGCCGGTGGAGCCGGTGACGCTGTCGGACCTGGCGCTGTTTGACGGGGGATTCACCTGGTTTGATTACACCGACTGCCTGGGCGAGCTGATCGCCACGGGCCACATCTCCGAGGAGAACGGCAAATACGCCATCACGGAGAAGGGCCGCCGGAACGTGAACACCGTGTCCTCCAGTCTGCCCTATACCGTCCGGGCCAAGGCAGAGCGGCTCACCGCCCCGGTGGCGGCGGCCATGCGCCGGGCCAGCATGATCGAGACGGACATCGAGCCGGGCCCCAAGGGCGGAAAGAGCGTGAGCATGCGCCTGTCCGACGGGGTGGGGGAGGTCATCTCCATGCGTCTGGCGGTGCCGGACGAGACCCAGGCCAAGACCGTGGAAAAGCGCTTCCGCGCCGGGGCCGAGGAGATCTATAACGATATTTTGCAGCTGCTGCTGGAGCCGTGAGGCGGCGGAGCGCAAAACCGGGCGCGTCCCATCGGGACGCGCCCGCGCTTTTTCAGACCGGCAGCGGCGAACTTAATAATATTTTAATCTTTGCCCGGGGAAAACGCCTTGTCATGCCACCGGATGGGGAGTATAATTGCTGTATATGACACGCATGAGATGGGGGAGCATCGAATGGGGAATATCACGCTGGCGGTGCTGGCCGCGGGGATCGGCTCCCGCTACGGCGCCAGCATCAAGCAACTGGAGAGAGTGGGCCCGTCGGGGGAGGTCATCATGGATTACTCCATCCATGACGCCATCCAGGCGGGCTTTGACCGGGTGGTGTTCATCGTCCGGCGGGACATCTTCGACGACTTCATGGAGGTCATCGGCAACCGGATGGAGAAAAAACTCCGGGCGCTGGGCGTGAAGTGGGACTATGCCTTCCAGAGCATGGAGGATCTGCCGGCGGGCAGGACCAAGCCCTGGGGCACCGGCGAGGCCATTCTGGCCTGCCGGGAGCTCTTGGATGGCCCCTTCGCGGTGATCAACGCCGACGACTATTACGGCAAGGACGCCATGGTGAAGGCCTATTCCTTCCTGGCGTCCCACCGGCCGGAGGATACCGCCGGCTACGGCATGGTGGGCTTTGTGCTGAAGAACACCCTCTCGGAGGAGGGGGGCGTGACCCGGGGAATATGCGCCACCGACGGAGCGGGCCATCTCACGGACGTGACGGAGACCCGAAACATCGTCAAGGTCCCGGGCGGCGCCGCGGCGCTGCGGGACGGCGTGCCTGTCCCGCTGGACGGGGACAGCTTGGTGTCCATGAACCTGTGGATGCTCACGCCCCAGTTCGTCCGGCTGCTGGACGACGGCTTCGCCGCCTTCCGGCGGGATCTGGCGGACCCGGTGAAGGACGAGTATCTGCTGCCGGAGATCATCGGACGGCTGGTCCGGGCCAAAAAGGCCACGGTGCAGGTGCTGCCTACTGAGGGGCAGTGGTACGGCATCACCTATCGGGCCGACTGCAAAACGGTGGCCGGCGCTTTCCGGGACATGGTGGACGCGGGGATCTACCAGACGGATCTTTACGCTGATCTGAAATAAACCTTACGGGACCGGGAGAGCGGCGCTTTCCCGGTCCCGGTCCGGAGGAGCAGAATGAAAAAAACGCTGATCGCGGTGATCCTGATCCTGGTGGGCGTGGCGCTCTCGCTGATTGTCATGCCCTCGTTCGGCATCAGCTTCGACTGGCTCATCCCGTCCAGGCCGGAGACCCATATCTACGAGATCAACGCGCCCTTCACGGCCCTGGACGTGCAGGCGGAGGGTTGCGACGTGTTCCTGTACCGGGGTCGGGGCAGCGAGGCGGAGGTCTATCTGTCGGAGAACAGCCGCATCGACGCCGTGGCGGAGGTGGTGGACGGGGTCCTCACCGTCCGCTGGAGCCGGCGCAGCTCCTGGGTAGACAAACTGCGGGACGATGACTACAACTCCCTGTCGGTGTACCTGCCCGCCAAGAGCTGTGAGGCCGTCGTGGTGACCACGGACAGCGGGAACGTGTACGCCTCCGACCGGATCAGCCCGGAGAGCCTGACCATCATCACGGACAGCGGGGACATATCCGTCTGGGAGCTGCAGGACGGCGCCGTCAGCTTCACCACGGGAAGCGGGGACATATTCTTCTCCGAGAGCACCGCCGCCGATGCGGTCCTGACCGCGGGCGAGGGGGACGTGTATATGACCGACACAGAACTGGACAGCCTCCGGGTGGAGACCGGCACCGGAGACGTGAGCCTGAACGCGGTCAAGACCGCCGGGGCCATGGTCCTGTCCTCTGGGGGCGGGGACGTGATGTTCTGGGACAGCGACGGGGCCAGCATGGACATCACCACCGGGTCCGGCAGAGTGACCGGGGACATCCTCAGCCCCAAGCGGTATGAGATCGACGCCGGCGGCGGCAGCGTGCACACGCCGCCCAATGACGAGAACGGGGGCCTGTGCCGGATCACCACCGGCGGCGGGGACGTGTACCTGGAGCAGTTCCGGTGAAAAACGCGGATACGGGGGAGGAGCGAAGGCTCTTCCCCCGTATCTTTCTGTCTTGCTATCAAAGCGCCCGGGCGAGAAGCTCCGCCACGGCGGCGGAGTCCAGCGCGCGCATCGGCAGCAGGGGCGCGGGAGGCGCGTCATAGCTGCCCAGGGGCTTTTCGAACCACCCCACGTCCTGCCAGGCGCCGTTTTTGTACCCGGCCTTATAGGACACCCCCGCCAGCCGGAAGCCCAGCGAGGCGTGCAGCGCCTCGCTGGCCGGGTTGGGCAGGGTGACGCAGCCCATGGCGGTGCGCACGCCCTGCATGGTCAGCAGGTCCATTAGCAGCCCGTAGAGCGTTTTTCCCAGCCCCTGGCCGGTGCAGGCCGGGTCCAGGTACACGCTCAACTCCGCGTACCAGTCGTAGGCCGCCCGATCCCGGGCCCGGTGGGCGTAGGCGTAGCCGATGGCCCGGCCGTCCTCCTCCAGCAGCAGATAGGGGTACACCGCCGTGATGTCCCAAATGCGGCCGGCGAAGTCCGCGACAGTGGGCACCTCCGTCTCGAAGGTGACGGTGGTGGGGATGTACTTTTCATAGATGGCCAGCAGGGCGGCCGCGTCCTGCTCGGTGGCAAAGCGTATGTCCATGGCAGCTCCTTTTGTCCCAGTTTATATCCCGCCGCCGGCGGGCAGATAGCCGTCGGCGATGAGTTTTTCCAGCACGCGGGCCTCCCGGAGGATCATCAGGGGGGACTTGGGGCCGTGATCCGGCCGCCGGTTGGCGGCGATGGCCGTTTCCGGCGCCACCGTCTCCGGGGTGAAGCGCTCCTCCGCCTCGTAGCCATCCAGGTCTTGGGCCAGTGCCTCCGGGGCGGTATGGCAGAGGTAGTAGTAATTGTCCTGGATGAACACCCGCTCACCCGCGTCTTTTTCGGTGCGCAGGACCAGGCCGTAGGGCCGGACCGTCTCCGGCAGCACCGCCAGGGCCGCCTCCTCCCGGACCTCCCGGACCAGGGCGGCGATCCGGTCCTCCCCGGGCTCGACGCCCCCGCCGGGGAATTTGTAATAGTCATACTTCAGACTGTGAACCAGGGCGATTTTGTTCCCCCGGAGGATGACGGCCCGGACGGAGGGGCGGATGACCGCCGGCCAGCGGGGGTCGTAGTCCTCCCCGTCCAGGGCGAACAGGGTGGGCATGGGGGCGGGCCGGTACGCCACCGTCAGGCCGGGGTTGGCCCGGGCGGCGTCGTCGATGGCGTCCAGGATGCGGCCGCCGTAGCCGCCCTCCCGGCGCAGACTGTCGGCGTCCTCCAGCACCAGGGCGCAGGGACCCATGTCCGCGAGACAGTCGTACAGCGCGTCCAGATTGCGGCCGTACCAGTCCGGCAGGGACAGGCTCCCGGCCAGGTAGGTATGGGCCAGTTCCCGGCTTGCGAGCCGGGCGCAGTTCAATGTGACCGTCCTCACCATATCACCTCATAGTCTTCCGTGACGGTGACCTCCGAGAAACTCTCGTAGTGGTCGGAGGAGTAAAAATACAGCCCGTCGCTGGAGAACACCAGCCGCCGCGCGCCCCGGGAGCCGTAGCCCAGCGTGTCGATGTCGCACTCGGTATAGCTGCGGCCCGGCGCCTCCGGCAGCAGACCCTCCCGGTTGCCGAACCGGTCCCCGCCGATGGCGGCGCCGGGCAGATAGTCCTCCACGGAGCCGCCCTGCCAGCCCAGGTCCCTGGCCTCGGACTTGGTGATGTAGTTGTCCGGCAGCTCGTCGTAGAGTGTCAGGTACAGCACCACATTTTCCAGGTCGTAATAATACTCTCCGTATTCCGGCAGATCGGCGTCCGTCTCGCCGGTGATCACCACGGTGGGACCGTCCGCCCCGCCGATGACGCCCAGATCCTGGCCGCAGCCGGCCAGCAGCAGGAGCATCGCCAGCAGCAGGGAGATGCAGCGTTTCTTCATGAGCGTTCTCCTTCCGTCAAAGATATACCAATGGGTCACGGGGAAAGCATGGAGCGCTTTTTATCCGTCAAAGCTGACCGATACGGTTTCCTTCCACAACGAATCCGCAGCGTCGGAAATGACGGTCTTCTCATGCTGCGTCACGGCCCTAAACGTGGTGATCGACAGTTTTCCGTTCGTCTTTTTCCATTTGCCGGCCACTTTGCCATCGATCAAAAGCGCAGGCATTACGATCCCCGCGAGATTGAATATCGCACGCATATTTTCCCGGCGCAAAAACAGGCTTTCCTTCTTTTCGTGGGCCAGGAGAAGCTGATCAAAGCCCGCGAGAAACAGACATCTGGGGATTGCCTGATCATATCTCTGATGATTGTCAATGTAGTAATAGGTCCTGCCTTCCCATTCCGCCGCCGATACGGGCAGGCGGGAGAGCCAGTCCCTGACCTGCGCGGCCGTGGCGTGGAAAAAGTACATGGCGTCGTGAACGGTGGAAGGACCCATGTGCGTAAAGTATCGGCGGGCCATCTCAAGCTTTGCCTCTCGCTGGGGAATGGGCGTAAACGGGGGAGCGAGGCAGAAAGCTTTCTTTTCCTGGACGACATGGTTGATAAAGCCCCGTTCGCACATCTCACGGATGCCGCCGCCCCAGGGGTCGAACATACTGTTTTCTTCCGGCCCGGTCATGCCCTCTTGCCGGCATAATTCCTTCAATTCTTCTCTCGTCAGCGGGGAGCGCTTCAGAGCGTCCAGGATCACATCCACAAAATAGGCCTGCCGCTCCGGCGTGAGCGCCCATCCCTCGCGCTGATTCCAAAAGGAGCGTCCGTGCCAGTCGTTGCGCAGATAGTCCTGCCCGTCGTTGCAATGGAGAAACAGGGGCAGATCGTCTTGCGCGAATAAGTGGACCGTTCCTCTGACCGTCCAATTCTTCACGACGCCGTCCTTGACCGTGTCCTCCCGAAAATCGGAACAGCGTATCCTCAGCGCGTGCATGGCATTTGCCATGAATTGTGCCTGCACGCCGCAGAGATCGTGCAGCACGGTCATTTTATCGGCGGGCGTTATAAGATGCTGGTTGGTCAATTGACGGATCCTGAGTTCCTCAACGGTCATGGTGCACCTGCCTTTTCCGGTCTGTGACCGACTGGATAACGCCCGGTCGATTTATTGGCGGTACAGCTGGACCACCGTCTCGATGTGCTCATTGTTTACCAAACTCATTTCCATGTCCTCTTCGATGATCGGGAGCCGGAACTTAATGGATCTGAGCCACTGGCCGCTGGGCTGCCGCTCCTCGTAGATATGTACCTCTGCAATCAGCGCCTCCACGAGCTGGCGGCGTTCGGCGTCGTTCATGGCTTTGTAGAGCTTATCAAAGCAGACCAGCACCTTGTAGATATTATCTCCTGTGATCTTCTCCGCTTCGATGGCGGTCTTCTTGGCCCGTGCCTCGATCAGCTGGGATTCAACGGATTCTATCTTATCATACATCCGATAGAGCCGTTCATCAAGGTCTGACTTTCGCCTCAAGTAGTGCTTGTCGTCCGGGTCCATGGCGTCGATCTCGTCCAGCAGCCGGGATTTGGCGGCGTAATGCTGCCGGAGCTGTTTTTCATAGTTCCCGATCTCCTGGTCGATAGCGGAGGTGTCCACCTTCATATTGATCTTCTGCTGCATCATGGCGGCGAATTTGGGGTTGCTGACCAGCTTGGCGACGACCTCCGCCACGGCGTCGTCCAGCAGCTCCTCATGGACCTGCTTTTTGTAGTCGCACCTGTGGTCGCCCACCATGGCGCGGTGCTTGCAGCCGTAGTAATAGAAGTCCTTGTATTTTGTGCCGTCCTTCTTGCGCTTGACGCTCTTGTTGCCGTACATGCCCGCGCCGCAGACCGGGCATTTCACGATGCCGGACAGCAGGTGGATGTGCTCGTCCTTGGCCTTGTTCACATGCTCGTACCGCTTCGCCTGGGCCAGCAGCTTCACCTGGGCGGCTTGCCACGTCTCTTCCGAGACGATGGGCTCGTGCAGCCCATCCACCAGGATATAATTGTCCTGGGCCACCAGATGGTAATCGTTTCTGGTGCCGTGGACCTTCTCCGTTTTGCGCCGCCCGTAAGCGATCTTTCCGCAGTAGACCGGGTTTTTCAGGATCATCCGTACCAGGTGGGCGTTGAACAGGGGACTTTTGCCGTTCTGTCGCTGGATCTTGCGGATGCCGTGATCGTCCAGATATTTGGCGACGCCGTTGGCTCCCATCTCGGTGTTCACATACCGGTCGAAGATCGTCCGGACGGCAGAGGCTTCATCCTCCGCGATTTCCAGCTTGCCGTCATTGAGCCGGTAGCCATAGGGGGCAAAGCCGCCGTTCCATCTGCCCTCACGGGCCTTCTGGATGCGGCCCTCCATGGTCTGAACGCGGATGTTCTCCCGTTCGATCTCCGCCACGGCAGACAGTACGGAGATCATCAGCTTGCCCGCGTCCTTGGAGGAGTCGATGCCATCCTCCACACAGACCAGATTCACCCCGAAGTCCTGCATGACCTGCAGGGTAGACAGCACATCCGCCGCGTTACGGCCAAAGCGGGACAGCTTGAAGACGAGAACAAAGGACACGCCATCTTTTCCAGCTTTGATGTCATCCATCATGCGGTTGAACTCCGCACGACCCTCGATGGACTTGCCGGACTTGCCTGCGTCCTCATATTCGCCGACGATCTCATAATCGTTATAATCGGCATACGCCTTGATCCGGGCTTTCTGCGCGTCCAGGGAGTACCCGTCGGTCTGCATGGCCGTTGACACCCGTGTGTAGGTATAAACTTTTGTCTTCTCCTTTGCCATTTGCGCATAGCCTCCCATTTGTGCAACGGCCGTTGCACTTTTGGCGGTCACTTTTGTTCCAGCTCCTTTTCGATCTCCTCAATGGAGGGGAGACTGCTCTTCAGCTCTTCCGGCAACGCGTGAGCCAACTGGTTTTTCCATTCTGCCACGCCAATGGGGTTCTGATAACCGGCCAGAGAATACTCTACGACAGTCTTGTTTTTGCCCTTGACCAGCAACAGACCAATTGTGGGCTTGTCGTCCGGATGGCGCAGGATGTCGTCTACCACATTTTGATACATATTCAGCTGACTGACAAAGCCCGGTTCAAAATCGCGGGCCTTCAGCTCAATGACTACATAGCAACGCAGCTTTAGGTGGTAGAACAGAAGGTCAATATAGAAGTCTTGACCGCCGACTTCCAGCGGGACCTGACGGCCCACAAAAGCAAAACCCTGACCCAACTCCAGCAGGAAGTTTTGGATATGCTCCGTCAACTGCCGCTCGATCTCCACTTCGCGCCGCGGCATATCGGTTCCCAGAAAATCAAATAGATATGGGTCCTTAAAAATCTGATTGGCCATGTCGGAATCGGAAGGAGGGAGGGCGACAGGGAAGTTGTTGACGCTCTTCCCGGTCCGCTCCATCAATCTGCCCTCGATCTGGAACTCCAGGACTGTGCTGCTCCAGCCATTCTCAAGCACCTTCTGCGCGTACCAGATACGGCTCTCCCGGTCATCCAGCTTGTCCAGCAGCTGAATATTTGTGCGCCAGGGAATTTGTGCAACGACCTGTTGCACAAATTCATAGTCTGGCCAGCATTCGGCAAACTTCCGCATATATTTGATATTTCTGGGCGAGAAACCGGACATTTCCGGAAACGCATCCTTCAGATCCTTTGCCATGCGGTCTATAACCTTCGCACCCCAGCCTTCTTCACGCTGCTTTTCCAGGATCGCCTTGCCTATCGTCCAATAGAGGCAGATCATACTGGAATTGGCAGCCACAACGACGGAGAGCCGCTGCGTTTTGATCTTTTCTTTGATTCCTTCGATAAAATCCAAATAGCTGTCACTCATTTCAGAAAGCTGCGGAGCCACGGGGAATATCACGCCATCTTTATCCTTTCCCATGCGCTTACGATCATCCAATTCCAGCACCTCATTTCTCTTGCTGCCATACACCGGGGATGGACCCCGGTGTATGGCGTTTGGACATCTAAATCATGTTTATTGTATCATGCTGCTTTGTGTTTTTCAACTGTGCGTTCCAATATTTCTTTGTTTGGGGCGAGATCATCTTCGCCTGATACTGCATTCTCAACAGTAGGTGTCATGTTGTCAATATCAAGAGTCAATGCGTATTTTTCGATCAGACCTGCCAACAGGTCTGCCAGGCCGCTCCAAACATCTCTATTGGACGCTATTTCTATCGACCTCCTTTTTGGACTGCTTTGACATCCGAGTGTAGAGGTCCATCACCTCCGGCGGGATAGATTCCACCGTCCGGCGCAAAGCCTCGTAGTCGCTCAGCCTTTGCGCGATGTCCATCTGCTCCTTTACGCTTTTTCTGGATGCGGCGTCCAGTTTTTTCTCCAACTGCTCATTTTCATCTTTGAGCTGGCGATAGGCACTGTCAAACTTCTTGAGGCGCGTCTTCATCTTTTCCACACCGGGGATATATGTACTCAGGATGGCCTCGATCTCGGCGGTCTTTTTGCCCGCGTTGAAGGGCGTGATCTCAGACAAGAGCTGCATGAGCTTGTCCCGCTGCTGGTTTAGATGGACGGCCTCTTTGAACAGCCTGGTGGGGATATGGTCCCGGCCGGTCTGGCTGGCGCTCTCGCCCCGCTCCAGGTCCGGGTATCGTTTGACCATGTGCTTCCAGAACTCGTCCTGCCACCATGTCAGCTTCTTCTTGTTCCCGATGATCTCCTTGGCGCATAACCGGCCATCCTCGGTCAGCGGGACAAAGCAAAGGTGCATATGGGGCGTTTTCTCGTCCATATGCACCACGGCGGATATGATCGTCTTTTTGGACTGATGCTTTTCGATGAACTGGAGAGCAAATTCAAAGTATTCCTTTATCTCCGCTTTCTTTTTACCTTTGAAAAATCCCGGACTGGCCGTAATGAGGGCCTCTACCATGCGAACGCTGTCTGTGCGGGTACGGCAGCCAGACTCGCGGATCTGCTGCTCGACCGATCTGCGGTATTTGCCCTGCGGCTCCACGATGTGGAAATTGTACTTGCTGCGGCTCCGGTCTATATCGGGATTGCTGGCGTATTCCTCCTTGGTGCGCTCATCGTGAGCCTCGATTTGGCCGATGGCGGGACCCTTGTGCTTGAGAAAACGCAGAATGGCGTGTTGCGCCTGTTCCATTACTGAGTCCTCCGATCCTGGGGCTTCCAACGCTTTGACCAGTAGCGGTCGCAGACGACGATGCCCATGCGGAAGCTCTGTTTGCAGTCCTGGGTGCAGCCCCGGCAAATGGGGTTATATGTAATACGATTACGGCGGTTGAGGAAGAAAGACCATTCCTCCCGCCGCTTCTTGCTCATACGCGGCATTGTTACTCCTTTTCAGATGATAATTGAGATTTGGGGGTCCGGGAAGATTTCTGTATATTCCCGGTGTCATTTTGGCGATTTTTCGGCGCTGTGCGCGCGTTTTCGCCTTCTCGCCGTGCCGGGACAGTGGGGCGGCGAAAAGCGGCATTTTGTATCTTGTTGGGAGCATTGTGATCCCTCCTTCAGATTGGATTTCCGACATGGGGATAGAAAAAGCAGCCACGAGCTGTCTCGTGACTGCAATTTGCATCTCTGCCTGATTTAGTGTTCGCTTAGAAAATCGTTATACTGGCCGTGGGCAAACGCCTCATATCCGGCGGCGATCTTGGCGATCCGTTTGGAGATGGCCCCGGTGGTTTTAAAGCCCAGCTTGTCCGCGATCTGCTGCTGGGTGAAGCCCTCCATCCTCATCCGCAGGATCGTCTGATCTTCTGGGGATAGGCTGGCGAAAAACGAATCCACCGCATCCCGCGACATGACCTTTTTCTCAAACTCCGCCCGTGGGTCCTCGATGTCATACAGCATGTCGCCATCCAGCTTGGTCCCGTTCTGCGCGATGTCCTCCAGAGAAAGGTGCGTGGCCGTCCGGTCGTGATACCAGGAGCGGAGGAAATCCCGTTTCTTGGAGTTCTTCCCTCGGTTGTAATCCTCCGCTTGCCGATTGAGCCATATCTCGTCGATGATAGGCTGCCAGTTTTCCTCGGCGACGATCATGTCCGTGAGATTCCCGATAAGGTTGCTGAACTGCTGCCAGTTCAGCCAGGGTACCTCTACGTTCTCCGGCATGAGGAACAGCCGCTGGAAGCTCCAGTCCATCTCCGTCTCAAACTTCCTGCGGAAGTACCGGATGATGTCATAGGACATTCGCCAGAGCGGGAAGTCGCCGGAGTAGTCCTGCCACTCGCCGGGGATGTCGTGATACGTTCCATCTTTGAAGGGAACTTGAAAAAACTGCCACGCTGCCCATGCGTAACAGTCCCAAACCAGCTCCAAAAACGAATCATCCTCGATGAGCTTTCTGGCCGCTTCATCCGACAGGAGTTTTATGATGTTCCGAGGGAGAGTGAGGAAGACCGGCCGCTTTTCCACAAGCTCCCTGGGCAAAGCGTAGAACAACGTCATCCACGACAGGTAGCTGTCCTGAGGTATCTCCATGATCCCATCTGCCAGCATAACGATGAAACCGGAAGGGCCGTTCTGGTCTGCCATATGCTCACCTCCTTCGGCTCAGTGAATGGCCCCTCCATAATGAATGGGCATGAGAAGGGCCAAATTGTTCCTGGAACGCGTAAAAATTCTTTAAAAAAGTCCAAAAACATTATAACTGCCCCACAGCGGCTTGTCCAGACGGGTCTTGTACAAGGAGTGAACTTCAAATCGTATGCTGCGGTAAACGGGGGCTTTTGTATACCTTTTGCGGCCCCGGCGACGCTGCTTCATGGCGGCCCTGACAGCCGCCATTTCGCACCGCCGCCTACACCCGAACAGGGAGAAATTGCATGGACGATTCATGCAATTTCTCCCTGTTCTGCTGGCACGGAAAACGGTATGTGGGTGCCCATCCACAGCCCCTTTCCCGCGCCAGCGGCCGCAAAAGGTATAACACACTAGACTTTGCAAGCAAAGTCGTGCGCCAAATGGGGCTGGCCGCCCCCTTTGGATACCCCTGCTTTTCGCCGTGAGTGGTACACAAACCGCTGGAACGCTGTTTGTGTCCATCCCGGCGAAAATGCAAAAGCTGAGAATATCACATCATATGATTCGATGTGATCTTCTCAGCTTTTGCCGCTTTGCGGGGCTGCGGCCTCGCAAAGCAAATAAGTAACAGCCCCATGCTCTTTGCCGTGACAAAGGCCGGGGCTGTTACTTATCATCGGGGACGTATTCCGCGATGTCTGCCAGTTGGCAGTTCAGGATCGTGCAGAGCTTGTTGAGCGTGTGCGTTGACACAGGCATATCGGTCTGAAGCCGCTGGACAGTTGCGTGGCTCATGCCGTATTTGAAACGCAGGGTGTAGGTTGTGACTTTCTGTTCAGCCATGGTTTTCCACAGCGGCGCATAGCGAATCATACGATCAGCCCCTTCTTTACACTGCCTATTATGGCTGATATAATGGCCATGGCATATGGCTATTATTTAGCCATACAGAAGGGGGCATTTTGATGTTCGACAATTGCTGTGCATTTACCGGGCACCGGCCAAAAAAGTTCCCGTGGGGATACGACGAGTCAGACAGTAGGTGCGTGGAACTGAAGGCGGTGCTGAAGCGGGAAATTCAAAAGCTGATCAAGGCTGGCGTGACAGATTTCTACTCTGGCATGGCGGAGGGAACGGACACTTGGGCGGCATTGATCGTTCTGGAACTGCGCAAAACAAACCCCGCGCTGAAACTTCACTGTGTCGTGCCGTTCAAAGGACAGGCGGACAAGTGGACAGCTTCAGCGCGGAGGCTTTATAAGAGGATTTTGAGAAGGGCGGATACGGTGACTTACATCAGCGAGGACTATCACGATGGTTGCATGATGGAGCGCAATCGCTACATGGTGGATCACGCGGCCTATCTGCTGGCGATATACAACGGTGAGTGGCGCGGCGGCACAGCGGCCACGGTCCGCTATGCACGGAAGCAGGGGAGGGAGATCGTGGTGATCGAGCCTCTTTCTGACCTGTCCAACTGAAGGATTCTCAACGTAGTCGAAGCATGTCATATTGTTTTTCATTAGCCTTTGTGGTATCATCAAACTATGAATTATTACCCAGGGGGGTACTGCCATGGCGGGCAATAGTAATTTACATATGTCTCGAGCAGGAAAGACAGATGAGTTTTATACCCAATTGTCCACAATAGAAGATGAGTTGCGGCATTATCGGAAATATTTCAAGGGCAAGGTCATTTTTTGCAACGCTGATGATCCGGCGATCGGAGAAGATGGGAGCGACCACTATGGAGATGGACTTGGCGGTTACACCAGCAACTTTTTCCGCTATTTTCAACTCAATTTTACCCAGCTGGGAATCAAGAAGCTGATCACAACACACTACGAGGCCGATAAGCCCAGTTATAAATTTGAGATCGTCAGCAGTGACCGAGATGATCAAATCGGATTGCCGGACTATGTGAAGACTCCCTTGGAAGGTAACGGGGACTTCCGCTCTCCTGAGTGTTTGGCCTTGTTAGAAGAGTGTGATATCGTTGTTACAAACCCACCCTTCTCGTTGATGAAGGAGTATCTACCTCTGCTCGTGAACAGCGGCAAGCAGTTCTTAATCCTGGGAAACATGAATCACGCTATCTTAAGTGAAATATTCCACTATTTTCAAGATGACAAGGTCTGGCTAGGATACAACAGCGGTCATTTCTGGTTCCGGGTCCCAGACTATTATGAAGCCAAAGGAACTGACTTCAAAATAGATGAGCAGCATCAAAAATGGCGGCGGATGGGGAATATTTGTTGGTTTACAAACCTTGACATTGACAAACGCCACCAGCCGCTGGAACTGTATATCAAATACACACCAGAAAAGTACCCGAAGTACGATCAATACAATGCAATCAATGTAAACAAGACAGCTGAGATACCTGCTGACTTTGGCGGCATCATGGGCGTACCAATTACCTTCTTGGATAAGTATAACCCTGAGCAATTTGAAATGCTTGGGGTCGACCGTTATGTTCCAGACAACCCACAATACGGACACAGATTCACCATTGATGGGAAAGAGACATATGCCCGAATTCTGATCAGGAGGGTGCTCAAATGAACATAGACCGAATCCAGGTAACAGTTCAGGACTTGATTAATGGATATGAGGAAAAGGGTCCCGACGGCATCGAAGGCGTGGTCGCATATGGTGGCAGACTGGATGTCCGTCCGGCTTATCAACGCGAGTACATCTATCCCGACAAGGACCGGGATGAAGTCATCCGGTCCGTCAAGAAGAAGTTTCCCATTAACGTGATGTATTGGGCCAAGACCGCCGATGGCCGTTACGAACTGATGGACGGCCAGCAGCGCACTATTTCCATCTGCCGTTACGCGGCCGCCAAAGATGAGACTGACCGGCAGAGCTATGAGCAGTGCTTTTCCGTGGACAACCTTTACTTCTTTAATCTTCCGGTGGATATAAAGCAGGATTTCAGGGATTATGTGCTGGATATCTACGTCTGTGACGGTACACCCTCGGAGGTGCTAGACTGGTTCAAAATTATCAATATAGCAGGTAAAGTTCTCTCGCCGCAGGAATTGAGGAACACATCTTACACTGGCCCCTGGCTGTCTGACGCAAAGCTTCACTTTTCAAAGCCGAATTGTATTGCTTATCGGATCGCCAAAGACTATGTGAACGGCTCCCCAATCAGGCAGGAATACTTGGAAACGGCCATTGAATGGATTGCCGCTAGAGACGGTTTAGGCTCTATCGAAGATTACATGGCTCTCCACCAGCAGGACGAAAATGCCAATCCCATATGGCTGTATTTCCGCCGAGTGATTGAGTGGGTAGAGGCTATTTTCCCTGTCAAACGGAAAGAGATGAAGGGAATCGAGTGGGGCCTACTCTATAACCGCTTCAAGGATACTGAACTTGATCCTGATGCTTTAGAGGCCCAAATTAAGGCTCTAATGATGGATGATGAAGTGACTAACAAAAAGGGCATCTATACATATGTCCTTACCGGTGAAGAGAAACATCTGAACCTACGGGCCTTTACTGAAGCGCAGAAGCGGGCCGCATATGAGCGCCAAGGCGGCATCTGTCCCGACTGTCAAGCGGCTGGTAAGGCCAAGATCCATTATGAGTTCAACGAGATGGAAGCCGATCATATCACGCCGTGGAGCCGGGGTGGAAAAACAGTCCCGGAAAACTGTAAGATGCGCTGCTTGGAGTGTAATCGAAGAAAAAGTGATATATAAGAAAGCATCAGCTAAGGAGGATAAGATGTTTGATTTTCCAAAAGAAAAGGCCCGTATTATTAAGCAGGACCAGAGTGTCATTGAAGATGTAGACGCTTTATTTGACCGAGGAACTATCTTTGTGGATGATGCGTCTATTCCCATCGATGATGGAGATATTATTGAGCGTGCTTTGCCTAACGGAATCAATGAACGATATCTGGTAACCGATAATGGTTTTTTTAGCGGTTCAGCAGGAATTCCTGCTCACTACCAAGTCAAAGTAGAGAAAATGTCGATGTTGAACGCTGAAAGAGTAGGTCATGGTGGTTCCAAAGGCTCTAACAGCTTTAGTATCAACCTTACAGGTGCCTCGATCTCAAATATTCAAATTCAGCAAGGTACGACTAACTCATCTCAAATCTCAAAGTCTTCTAAGGGTTTTGACTATGATGCAGTAAGTGAGTTTTTAAATCAAATCAAAAAATATGATTTGAGCAAAACGGAATTCGGTGAAAATTCAGGAAAAATACAAGAAGTGATTGAGGAAACAGAAAGGGCCGTTGAATGCCAGGCCCATCCCTCTACTATAAAGCGGCTTTTGCATACATTGCGAGACCTAGCCATTGGCGCAACAGGCAGTTTGATTGCCAGTGGAATAGCTTCGCAGATACCTTTGCTGTTGACCAAATTGGGGCTATGAGGTAAATATGAACGGAATAGTTTTGGATTTACAACAAGAAGCACTATCAGGCAATGGGGACATCCTGTCCCTGCTGAGAAAAGCCTACCTGATTGCTCGGAAACTAGACCTTAATAATTTTAAAGAATGGGTTAATTCTGAACTTAATGGCTATAACAAGTCCAAAGAGGTTCCACAATACAGGAAACTCCAAGGTTCAGTGGTCGCGTTTAATCCATACCGTGGATGGATACCGGTTATGTTTGAAACCCATGAAGCAGATTTTAGCTCATATGATGCCAGAGATTCTATTGCAAATCTTCTTGATGTATATAATAAATCTGGAAATAAAAGTGTTATCGTAGATTTCCCTGATAAGCTTAATGCCTACTTGAACGAATATGGGAGTGCTCCATTTCAGACAAAATACCGTTTAGAAATATCCTCCAACCAGCTATTTAATATAATGGAGAGCGTACGAACATCAATCCTTGAATGGTCAATAACTCTTGAAGAAAATGGCATTGTCGGAGAAGGCGTACAATTCAGCGAAAGTGAGAAGAAAATTGCTACGACTAATCCGGTAATCAATAATTATGTAACAAATATCTTTGGAAATGTAAGCAATTCGCAATTTCAGCAAGGAACAACTAATTCAGAGCAGACACAGTAAGAAATAAGCACCAGCTTGGCTATTTCCATGCTAGTGCTTATCTCTCGTACGCACAAGTAATTATAATCATATTTGCAATTAGGCTTATAATCCACAATGAATGAGCATGAATTGCAACTGTAGAATAAATCTATATTCCGACAGCGATAGTGAGCGCAAACTGAAGCTCGGACGTTGGTGGCAAA